>CALIOE010000093.1 GCA_938044775.1 uncultured Rhizobiaceae group bacterium | reverse complement strand
TACGGTGAACCAAATATTAACATTCCTAGCAACAATGTGAGCGCGGGAACCAAGTACAATTCGAGAGATCTTCAATGCGACCGGGGATGCAACGCGCCGTCAGAGATAATATGACCGGCAATCCGGAAGCGACCGGGTTGGAAGCCATCGACCTTTCAGAGGTGATGGAGTCGGTTGATGTCGGAATTGCGGTTTTTGGGGATGACCTAAATTTACTGCAGGCCAATGATCGCTACTACTCATTGTGCGGCTATTCACGGGATGAAGTTCAGCCAGGTACTTCGCTTCGCGATCTGATCGGGATGTCTTTGAAAAGAAGAAATCTCGACCCTGATGAAATCGAGTCTGCCATTGTGACAAGTTTCAGGCGACTCCAGGGTACGGAGCGTCATCAGTTTCGATTTGAGACCAACGACGGCAAATACATCGCCGTTACACGTACGTTGGCTACACACGGCAGAATGATTGAAACTGTTCAGGAAATGTCCGGCATCGGGGCACAAACCGCAGGTTCCGATCAGCTGCAGGGGCTTGCGGACTTAGCCCGGTTGCGGATGACCTACGCACTCGAAGGAATGGCTGATGGTTTTGCATTATACGATGATCAAGACCGGTTGGTGAGTTACAACAAAAACTATGTGGAGTTGAACCCGCACATTGCCGACTTGATCATGCCCGGCGCCAGATACGAAGATATGTTGACTGAGGGCGTTCGTAGAGGTGGATTTGATCTTCACGGCATGGATCCGGACGCGTTCATCAAATGGCGTGTGCAGCAGCACTTAAACCCTGGCGATGCCTACGTCTCCCAGTTGGCGGATGGCCGTTGGATTCGTCTCCATGACCGCAAAACTGACGATGGAGGAATTGTCAGCGTTCGATCCGACATCTCCGATCTCAAGGCTCACGAGATTGAAAACGAACGGATAAACAGCGATCTGGATCGTGCAAGTGACCGGCTTGATGAAGCGTTGAACAACATGGTTCAGGGCCTTTGTATGTTTGATGCTGATCAACGCCTTATTCTGTGCAACAGACAATATCTCAACATGTACGGCTTCTCCGATAAGGTGGTGATCCCCGGAATCGTTATGGCCGATATCATGCGATACAGTATTTCGCTTGGAAATTATCGCGAAGAAGACGCTCAACAAGCACTGGCTAACCGAAACAATACCCGGAACCTGAGTGAACGAACTGTCATCAAACAATACTTGAAAGACGGGCGTGTTATCGCAGTTCTAAACGAACCAATGGCCAACGGCGGAACGATTGCCACCTATGAGGACATTACCAAAATTGAGCAGCACGAAGCTCAACTGGTAGCCTATAATACTAAGCTGGAGCGCTCTAACAGAGAACTTCAGGACTTTGCCTATGTGGCATCTCACGACCTCCAGGAGCCGCTAAGGAAGATCGAAGCGTTTGGCGATCGTCTGGTCAAAAAGTACGGTGAAGTTCTACCTGACGACGGGCAAATGTATCTTGACCGCATGCAAAATGCGGCGGGCCGCATGCGCCAGCTGATCAACGATCTACTCAGCTATTCCCGCGTCACGACGAAAGCCAAGCCATTTGTTCCCGTTGATCTGAACCAGATAGTAGCTGGCGTTCTGTCCGACATTCAAATGCGCATAGAAGATTCGGGCGGTTCGGTTGAATGCGGAGATTTGCCCACTTTGCCGGCGGACAAAACTCAAATGCGGCAATTGTTCCAAAACCTGATCAGCAACGCGCTTAAGTTTGCCCGGCCGGATACTGCGCCGGTCGTCACAATTGCTGCGGAGAGCGTTGTAATTCATACCGAGAACGGCATCCCCAATGATGTCTGGCGCATCACGGTGTCGGACAATGGAATCGGATTCGAAAACAAGTTCAAAGATCAAATATTCGCGATATTTCAAAGGCTTCACGGCCGATTGGAATATGAGGGCACCGGGATCGGGCTGGCAACCTGTCGCAAGATTGTAGAGCGGCACCACGGCGCCATTGATGCAGAGGGCGTTCCAGACGAAGGGGCCACTTTCATCATCGAGATGCCGGCTCAGCAAGTCCAGCAAGGGGACCAGGACGATGACTAACTTAAAACCAATTCGAATTTTGGTGGCGGATGATGACTCTGACGATCGCATGCTCATTGGAGATGCTTTCGAAGAAGCTTGCTTAAAAAATCCGGTTCACTTCGTTGAGGATGGCATAGAACTGCTCGAATACCTCAAACGGGAGGGGAAATATGCCGACGTCGAGGGAGAGTACCTTCCGGGCATAATCCTACTTGATCTCAACATGCCGAGAATGGATGGTCGAACAGCACTCAAAGAAATAAGAGCAGACCCGGCTCTCCGAAAAATTCCAATTGTAGTCTTAACTACATCGAAATCAGAAGAAGACATTCTTAGAACTTACGATTTGGGTGTGAATTCTTTTATCACCAAGCCTGTAACCTTTGATGGACTGGTACAAGTTGTTCAGGTATTGAATCAATATTGGATTGAGATTGTGGCCCTTCCAGGAAGTGAAGATTGATCGGCTTAATTAGAACCATTGGTTAATTATGCTGAACAAAACTCCTGGATGTCATAGACTTATTTAGAAGTCAGACACATTTCGGACCTAGTTTCCCCTGCGATACGTGGGGGGTGTAATGTCCAATCTGAATTTGAAGATATTGGTGCTCGATGATGACGAGGACGATTGTTTTCTGATCTGCGAAACCATTTCGGAGATTGAAGGAAGCAACTACGACGTCGAGACATCCAATACGCCACAAATTGCCATGGATCTAATCCATGAGACCACGTTCCATGTGATCCTCTGTGACTATCGACTCGGCGCCACGAGCGGCATTGATTTCATCAAGGCTGTCAGGGCAAAGGGTTACGACATGCCCATCATTCTTCTGACGGGGATGGAAAGCAGCTCCACAGACAAAGCGGCGCTGGAAGCTGGTGCGGCCGACTTCATCAACAAATCCAACCTTTCAGCGTCGATTGTCGACCGCGCTATCAGATATGCCGTTGCAAACGCAGAGCGCCAACAGCTTCTTTCCACGGTTCTGACGAGTGTCGATGCTGCTGTGTGCGTATTGGATCGGGACAAGAAACCGGTATTGTGGAACCCGAGCTTTGCGCATTTTTCAGAAATTCAGGGACACTCCAGCGAAGAAAACGTCATAGACGCTTTCGCGTCTCGGCTTCTGACAGCAGAAACTGTTCACAATGTTGGCGACAGAATTCTGGAAAAGAGATTCTCCAGCCTCCCGGACGAAGGCTCTGTGATCACGCTGCATGACGTAACAGGGCATGTCGAAGCACTTAGAGAACGAGAACGAGCGGAAAGCCGAGCTGCCCATCTGGCACAACATTGCTCATTGACCGGGCTGCCTAATCGCATGGCATTCGCAGCAAGAATTGACGATGAGATTCAAAGAGCAAAAAGAAGTGGATCCGAGTTCTATCTGCTCAATCTTGATCTCAATAAGTTTAAGGAAATCAACGACGTCTATGGACACAACGTGGGTGATCAGCTCCTCAAAGAGGTCTCACAAAGGCTTATTGCCTGTCTTGGCGACGGTGACTATCTGGCCCGCTTGGGTGGTGACGAATTTGTCGCTGTTCAACGCAAGAATGACAGTGACGGCGAAATTCCTTCACTGGCGACTAAGCTCGCCAATACGGTGGAAGATGCGTTTGAGTTGAGTGGCAGTATGGTCAGAACCGGCGTAAGTATCGGTGTGGCCACTTTCCCGCAGCATGGTTCGACCGCGCAGGAGTTGCTGTCAAATGCGGATATTGCCATGTACCGGGCCAAGGCGGATCCCAAGCAACGCGTGCACGCCTACAATCTGGATCTCGACAAGGTAATCCGCGAGCGACGCTTTATTGCCAGCGAGCTCAAGGAAGCAGTGGAAACCGGATCCATGGAGGTGTATTTCCAGCCGCAGGCCGTGGTCCACACGGGAAGAATCAGCGGATTTGAAGCCCTTTCAAGATGGAACCACCCCGAGCTTGGCCCCATATCGCCAGGGGTCTTCATTCCAATTGCCGAAGAGAATGGCCTGATTAATGAAATTGGCCGAAATACTCTCCAACAATCCTGTGAGTTGGCACTCCAGTGGTCGCAACCGGTCAATGTTTCCGTCAACGTTTCGGCAGTGCAAATTCGCTACACCGACATCGTATCGATAGTCAGGAACATCCTCTATGAGACGGGTCTGCCGGCAAGCCGGCTGGAGCTTGAAGTGACCGAAAGCGTGTTGATCGACGACTTCGATTATGCCCTTCACGTTCTTAGAGGTATCAAGAATCTTGGAGTATCCCTGGCCATGGATGACTTCGGTACCGGATACTCCTCACTTTCCTCCCTGACGGCTTTTCCTTTTGACAAGTTGAAGATTGACCGCTCGTTTATTATGGAGCTGGAAAACTCACACCGAATGGCGCCAGTTACCAAGGCGATTATCGCACTCGGGAAAAACCTTGACCTGAAAATCATTGCGGAAGGTGTTGAGTCGCCTGCACATGTGGACTTCCTGAGAGAAAACGCATGTGACGAAATGCAGGGCTATCTCCTCGGCAAGGCCCTGCCCCAGGAACAGGTTCTCCAATTGCTGAAAAACCCCACACTCGACATGTCTTCACCGCGCGAATCGTCTCCGGTAATCCCTCACATCGGCGTCGCCAGCTAGACAGTACCAAAAATCGGTGTGCCTGCACTTTTGTGTCTCCCGTATCGCATCAATGCAGCAATTAGGGCTGATTGCCCCGCTTCGATGCTTTGCTTGCTTTCGTCACTCATGACCTGAAGACCGCAGGCTCAGATCCTGCCGTAACCCGAGTTCGCCATCGCCGTCAGCAGAGTACGATCGCTTATCTATCGCCCATTACGATATGATATATCTATTAAATTCGTTTTACTGAACCGAAGAAGAGTGCCACATCCTGTCAGTGATGTTTGAACATCAAATGTCGCGGCGTTCTCGGCTGGCAAGACAAGGTCTTGGGGTGCAATTGCGGTCTTGTCTCTCCTATTCAAAAGGAACCAGCCGGGAGCGTCCGGCAACGCGCATCAAATTTGCTCGTAGCTGAGGGAGGATCACCGGGCTAACGCCCCGGTTTCACTCTCCTCACCTGGGCAAATTCAGAAATGTAAGCACATCTTTGCAATGCGGATTATTGACGTCAGGCCACGTGCTCCAGAGGAGATGGAAGATGTATTCTTGCGGGCCAGCGGCCAGGTCACCCAACCCTCCGGAACTTAGCCGCACGCTTAAGTCTTTGCGGGGCAAACAATTTTGGGACAGCGATCTGAGACCTGCACCTGGAAGCCCCATTGCAATCTTGCAGTCACCGATTGAAAAAATCGGTCGTTTCGTGCGCACAGCTGACATGAGAGAGTGATCAAGAAACCCGCCGATCGGTTCCCCTGGGCGAACTACAAGCTTTTTCGGAATTGATTTGCCGGAACAAATGCCAGCACAATCAACAACAGCATGCCCACGCCTCCGGACGTGGCAGCGGAATTGGCGAGCTGAGATGCGGTGCCGATTAGTCCGGCAATAACGATCGCAGTGATCCATCCAGGCAGCCCTGCATCCCGGGCCCGCTTGGCAATGATGTTCAACTTCGCAAACACAAAAGCCAACAAAAATATCGCAATGGCCAAAACCGCAGGAACGGCCAGCTTCTCTCGAAGCATCTGCTGGGCGGTTTTCAGGTCGCCGCCTACGAGATGCTCCGCAATGCCGATACTGACGCCAATCAAGGCGCCGAAACCAATAAACAGGGCCAACAAAAACAGCCACAGGAAAACAAATCGCCTCCTTGCCAGTCGGCCATCAACAATTTCACCAAAATAGTCTCTTAACATAGCGCCCTCAGTCATGATCGAACGACCACCCAGGGTTGATCTTGAATCGGCCTGACCAACGAACGAGATTGGCACCAGACAGGCGCAACAGTGCACCGCACCAACGTCGTCAGCAACATCACCGATGGTGATGGCCGTCATGGGTGCTTTTTGTTCACAGTCACTGATGCACTGATTGCCTACGTAACCTCTGCCCTGGCCGAAGCACCCGTGTGGAGCATTGAACGAGGGCGCCCGCGCTTCAAGCCTCAGGGCGGTTCACACCGGGCAACCTGCCCTACAAACCCAAAATGTCAGGAGCCTTTGAACGCACCGACGACGACGGGCGCCTGACAGAGCTGATCGTTCCATTGACAGCGAAACAGATCAAAGCACAGCTCCGAGAACTCGTCACGGCGCACCCGGTTGCTGCGCAGTTTCATCGATAGAGATTGAATCAGTCCGTTAACCTTTGGTTCACAAATTGTAACAATCAGCAACAAAATCCTTGCCGCTGAAAGTCAATGATTCCATGTTGTTTGCGCATGACGCCAACAGAAGTTTTCGGCTTTCTGCCCCTTAAGCCGTTTTTGTGCCGCGTCATGCAATTAACACTTTGGCCGTTGTATAGATTCCGTTAACCTTCCGCTGCCCTATTGGCGCCAGCATGGCGCGAGGTGGGGGCGTCGACCAACCCCTTGAGAAACGCCCGGGGACTTGCGTCGCGTCATGCGCTACACTTCAGCAGTCAGCACTTCCCTGAAATCCTGACAAATTCGTCTCTCGGCGCCTTGCCGAGCGCCGATGAGCAAATCTTGATCTTGAAACTGAACGGTGGGCATGGGCCAGGTTCCGGCAGAGCACCTTCGACTTCTCATGCGCGTCGCGACCATAGCGAGCGGGACCATGGCTCACTGAGCTTTGACTTGCGACTGCAACATTGCGAGGCACGAACTTCACAAGGTCTGTCGAACTTCGGGCCTGTTCGTGCCGGCCAGACCGAGGGGAATGAACTGCATTCAGTGTTGCCGCGCTCGATTGTTCATCCGGGCGCCGCGCGCCACTTGCCGGAGCAACAACCAGGCGCCAAAGAGGGACCAGCACACTCCCCGCGCCTTCCGTTGCGACCTAGCCGGGATTCTGCTTGTGCAGAATTGAACAAACAGGCGAATCTCATCGCAAAAGGCTGTATGCAAAAATCACTGCGCCCACCGGAACAAATATGCCGGACCGGCTGCAATCAATTATGACGGTGCTGCCACTCAAGAAGGAGAGAACCTTGACCGTTCGACTACACAGGGGCGACTTGCCCGATCTTTCAAATTATTCGGGTGATGTTGCGATCGACACTGAAACCCTCGGATTGAATCCGCATCGCGACCGGCTTTGCGTGGTCCAACTCTCGCCCGGTGACGGCAGCGCCGATGTTGTTCAGATCGCCAAAGGGCAAACCAGTGCACCAAACATTGAAAAACTCCTTGCAGACGATTCAAAAACCAAGATTTTCCATTTTGGCCGTTTCGACATTGCCGTCTTGCAGCACGGATTCGGTGTGCTTTGCGAAAATGTCTATTGCACAAAAATCGGGTCGAAGCTGACGCGCACCTATACTGATCGTCACGGATTGAAAGACCTGACCCGCGAGTTGATCGGCGTTGACCTGTCAAAACAACAACAATCGTCCGACTGGGCTGCGGAAGTTCTGAGCGATGCGCAGCAGGCCTACGCCGCATCGGACGTATTGTATCTGCACCAATTACGCGATGCTCTTGACGACCGGCTGGCGCGCGAAGAACGCAGCGAACTGGCGAAGGCGTGCTTTGATTTCCTGCCGACCCGTTGTCTGCTGGATCTCGCCGGCTGGGAAGAAACAGACATATTTGCCCATTCATGATTTCGAGACGCGTTTGTGCTAGGAACGCAAAGTCTTAAAAACACCGCATTTTTGGACGACGTCCGCGTTGTCTCTGGGGGACTGCTGCGCTAGGGGGCGCGGAAAAATGGCTTTGAAGTCAAGTGCACGCATCGAAAAGGAATCCCGGTACGCCAACCGCCGTACCGAGCACGACTTCGTTGTTGCCCATCGCCACTCTGCACTGGTCGGCTTTTTAAAGACTTTCCTGCCTGCAACAGCAATCGCAACAGTAATGTCCTTCGGCGCTCTTGCGGCAATGTCCTACACCCCGCTCAGTGTGTCCCCGGTTTCGGATGCCGCCTTGAGAGACGGCAAACTGATCATGAATTCCCCAAAAATGGCCGGCTTTGACAAAGAAAACCGCGCATTTGACGTCAACGCCCTCAAGGCGATCCAGAATCTTGATACACCCAACGTGGTTGATCTCGACACGATCGATGCGCGCTTGCCGATGGGGCCGGACAATTACGCAAATGTCGATGCCAAACGGGGCACCTATGATACGTCCAGGGAAACCCTGAAGTTGCAGGAGAACGTTGTTGTCCGTGGAGCCAAAGGTATGGACCTGCAGCTCGAGGAAGCCGACATCGACATGAAGTCTGGTACGATGGTGAGTGACAGACCCGTCAAAGTTATTTCAGATACGCGCAACATCAGCGCAAACGCGGTTCGAGTTGATGAAAACGGTAAGCGCATCATTTTCCGTAACCGTGTGAAGATGACAATCCAGCAGAATCCCGATACTGCTGAGCAACCCGCAGATGATGCGAATTAGGGGACTGCAGGATGAACAACGGAGTACGACCAGCGGCATTGATCGTGTCGCTCCTTCTCACATTTGCTATGGCCTTCGCCGCCCACGCGCAGGTTTCCGGGAAGGCCTTCGGAGGATTCAGCAGTGGCGGCAAGGATCCAATATCCATCGACGCCGACGAGCTGGAAATTGTAGATCAGTCTGAGAAAGCGACCTTCTCAGGTAACGTAGTGGTGCGTCAGGGCGGAAGCACCATGACAACCAAGAAGCTGGTTGTTCACTACGAGAGCGGCGGTGGAGGCAACAAGATCGAACGTCTCGAAATGCTTGGAAGCCTTGTTGTGACTCAGGGCGATGATGCTGCATCTGCCGACAGGGGTACCTACAACATGAAAACCGAGATCGTGGTTTTGGAAGGTAATGTCGTCGTGACACAGGGCACCAGCGCAGCAAAGGGCTGCAAACTCACCGCCAACCTGAAGACAAATAAAGCAGTGCTGGCCGGTTGCGGCGGCCGCGTGAAAAGCGTTTTCACGCCCGGCTCCGTTAAGCCGACGAATTAGCAAGCAAATGAAGCTCGCAAAGGCGCTGAAAGGGTCAATCAGGCCAGCTGGCGCAACACCGCCAGTGCACAACGAACCTGATGGCGGCGCGGGAACGATGCCGCGGTCGCGCGATGGTGTACTGCTCGCGAAAGGACTCCAGAAGTCATTCAAGAAGCGCACTGTCGTCAACGATGTCAGCATCGGCGTTCGACGGGGCGAATCCGTAGGTTTGCTTGGGCCGAACGGCGCCGGTAAGACCACCTGCTTCTACATGATCATGGGTTTGGTGCAGCCGGACAAGGGCAACATTATCCTGGACGGACACGATGTGACCGAGATGCCCATGTACCGCCGTGCACGGCTGGGCATTGGATATCTGCCTCAGGAAGCGTCGATATTTCGCGGACTGTCGGTCGAAAACAACATTCGCGCGGTTCTGGAAGTTATCGAATCCAGCAAGAAAAAGCGCGAAGAGCAGCTGGATTCCCTGCTGGACGAATTTAAAATCTCCCATCTGCGCAAATCGCCATCGATTGCCCTATCTGGCGGTGAGCGCCGTCGATTGGAAATTGCCCGTGCACTGGCTTCAAAACCTGCTTTTATGCTGCTCGACGAGCCTTTTGCCGGTGTCGATCCAATTGCCGTAGGCGATATTCAAGACCTGGTACGTCACCTCACGAAACGCGGGATTGGCGTCCTCATCACCGATCACAATGTGCGAGAAACGCTCGGTCTGATCGACCGCGCCTACATCATCACCTCGGGCTCCGTTTTGACCCACGGAACCCCCAGGGAAATTGTAGACGACCCGGATGTACGTCGCCTCTATCTGGGCAATCAGTTTACCCTTTGACGCAGAGCTTCTTGAATTATTTATCGAAAAGTTATTAGTTTGGCATGAAACTTGCCGAGTTTAGAGTGGCCATCTCACGGAGCCACTGGTGCTGTCATAGCAGTCGGAAGGTGTAGAGAATGGCGATGTCGCCGAAACTGGTAATGCGTCAGGGCCAGTCGCTGGTGATGACGCCGCAGCTGAGCCAATCCATAAAGCTGCTTGCCATGTCAAACATCGAGCTGTCGACGTTCGTTGAAGGCGAGCTGGAGCGCAATCCGTTCCTCGAGCGTGACGGGCAGCCGGACGGCGAAGCACAGGAAAATCGACAGCCAGGCAAAGAGACTGTCGACAACACCCCCTCGGACAGTGCTGTCGAGCTGAATGGCAGCGATGAGCTGGAGATCAGCGCCCAGGCCATGTCGGAGAATCTGGGAACAAATCTGGAGAATGTTTTCCCGGACGAGGTTAAACCCGCCGCTGATCAGGTCGAGCCAAAAAAGGCCGCAGATGTCACCGACACCTACGTTTCGTCATCTGGAATATCAGTGTCGAACGATACATCGGCCTACGATCGAACTGTTGCCGACTTTGCCGCCAGCAGTATTTCTCTGCGGGATCACCTTCATGGTCAGCTTGCCATCTCTGCCGGAACAAGCACCACCATAAACATTGCAAAAGACATCATCGAAAACCTTGATGAGGCTGGTTACCTGCAAACCGATTTGCAGGCCATCGCCGACCGAATGGGTGTCGGAGCCGACCAGGTTGAAAAGGCCCTGGAAGTGGTACAGGGGCTCGAGCCGGTAGGTGTGGCAGCACGCTCACTCGCTGAATGTCTTCGGCTGCAATTGAACGATCGGAACCGGCTTGATCCGGCAATGGTCACCATTCTCGACAATCTTGATTGCCTGGCGCGCCGCGACTTTGAGACGCTCCGGAAAATTACCGGACTTGATCTCGAGGACCTCCATGATGCACTGGTCGAAATACAGTTACTCGACCCAAAGCCCGGTACCGCATTCGAAAACAGCCCCCTACAACATGTGGCCCCCGACGTTATCGTTCAGGAGGGACCTGACGGCGCATGGCGCCTGGAGTTGAACAGCGATACCCTGCCCCGGGTTCTGGTCAACAACACCTATCTGGCTGATGTCTCCGGCAAGCTCATAAACGACCAGGACAGCGGTTTTCTGAGCGAATGCATGCAAAGCGCCAGCTGGCTCACCAAGAGCCTGGACCAACGGGCTCACACAATCCTCAAGGTCGCCAGCGAAATCGTCAAACAGCAGGACGCTTTTCTTGCCTATGGGGTCCAGCACCTGAAGCCACTGACCCTACGGGCCGTCGCCGACGCGATCGACATGCACGAATCTTCGGTCAGCAGGGTAACAAACAACAAATACATGATGACGCCACGCGGCATGTTTGAGCTGAAATACTTCTTCACCAGCTCCATTTCAGCCACGGAAGGCGGCGAATCTCATTCGTCGGAAGCTGTACGGGCGCGGATCAAAATGTTGGTCGATGCCGAAACCGTCCGCTCGGTACTCAGCGACGATGCAATTGTAACCGCCTTGAAGGCGCATGGAGTAGAAATCGCGCGAAGGACGGTCGCCAAGTATCGCGAGTCCATGAATATCCAGTCGTCGGTCCAAAGACGTCGGGAAAAACGGGCAATGACCGCAGTAAACCAAACCGACGAAAAAAGCGCCTTCGCTCCAACGAGCGTCTAACCAACTTTGGATTCGGCGAATCTGCGCCGGATTCCTCGATGGCGACGGCATTTTTTTTCATATAGCTTGGTGCAGCCACCAACATCATAGTAGGGTTTCGCTTGAATCGGGAGATATTTTGCCGCCGACAGCATTGAGTCTGAGCGGCGGCTGGATTTCCCGAACCTGTTGACCAACAAGGAGCACTGAATATGGCGTTACGGATTTCCGGCAAGCACATGGATATCGGCGAAAGCCTCAACGCCCGGATTGAAGATCGCATATCAGACGCTGTTGAAAAGTATTTTGGTCATGGCTTCAGCGGCCAGGTCACAATGGAAAAACAGGGCGCCTTTTTCACGTCAGACATCATGATCAACCTGGATTCAGGCATCGCGTTGCAAACGAGCGCGCGTGAAAATGACCCGCACTTAAGCTTTGATAAAGCTGGCGAGCGTATGGAAAAACGCTTGCGTCGATACAAACGCAGGTTAAAAGACCACCACGCCGGTCAAAACAACGACGATGCAGCTGCTGCTGCCTATACCGTCATGTCGATGCCGGATGACGATGAAGAAGTTGCAGAGGATTTTGCACCAGCCGTTATCGCAGAAAGCTCGATGACAGTACGCACTCAAACGGTCGCAATGGCCGTAATGCAACTCGAACTGATGGATCAACCCGTGAACGTATTCAAAAACGCCGCCAACGGCACTCTGAATGTTGTATACCGCCGAGCCGATGGGAACATTGGCTGGGTTGATCCCTCTTCCACCCAAAGCGACAACACGGACAATTAGTTCAACGATTTCAGAATGCTGAGACGTTGGCTGGGAGCACCGGTAGGCCCGACATGGATTTGAGTAGCATCATTTCGGCAGATCATGTTTTTGTAGACATGAAAGCCAATTCCAAGAAGCAATTGCTTCAGGAACTGGCAACCCTGACAGCCGACAAGACCGAACTGGACGAGCGTACGGTCTTTGAGACGTTGCTGCAGCGCGAAAAACTGGGCTCGACTGGGGTTGGCGGAGGTGTAGCCATCCCTCATGGCAAATTGCCGGGCATTTCCGGGATCGTCGGGCTCTTCGGTCGCCTCCACAAACCGATCGAGTACGATGCGATGGATGAATTGCCCGTCGATATCGTTTTTATGTTGATTGCACCGGAGGGAGCCGGCGCGGATCATCTCAAGGCCCTCTCACGGATCGCGAGAATCCTGCGCCAGGACAGCACCCTTGCGCAATTGAGAACGGCTGAAGATGCTGACGCCGTGTTCAGCCTGCTGACGGATGTTGAAAACGCAAACGCAGCTTAGAGCGGCTGCCTTACTGCAGCGATACGGCCAGCAGCGACCTTGATTCGGCATTGTCGATCAGCAGATCCTGTTCATCGGCGATTGCCAGCGGTTCACCGTCCGCGCCAAACAGCGCCCACATGTCCACACCTTCGGGCAGGTCATCGGCATCAGGAAACTTGAGTCTGATTTCATCGGAGTTCATCTGCCGCGTATAGGCGAGCGTGCTCTTACCAAAAGCGGCGAATTCGACTTTCGAACCGAAGACTTTGAGCTTTTCCCGTTTCATGATGTGCACCTCGCTTACGAATGACGCATCTGCGCCTGCAAACAAAAAGTGGGGCGCTCAATTATGAATTCAAGGCAACTTTCGAACAATCGACCCAAGGGTCGACTTTTTTGGAAACAATCTATTGAAAAGATAGTGTTTTTCCAATTCTCTTAGTATCAGCAATCGTTGCATCAACTCCGGCCAGTTCTGCTTTCAACGCAAGAATATCGACCCTTGCCCGAATGCGTGGCATGGTGAGCTCCGTCTCATAATCTGTACTGCGGATAGCAGCTGTCTGCCGCGCTTTTGTCATCGCTGAGATGATCTCGCCGCGCTGTTTGCGCAAAGCGTCAAGTGCCCGTCTGTTGGCATTGACGATCTCGCCGGCGCGCCAGAAAGCCCCACTCTGCTCTTCATAAAGGCCGTCAATGCGAGCCTGCCCAGCAATGTCTTCAAGCTCATCACGGCGCGGATCAAAGGCACCAAGACGAATCGACAGCTTTGCCTTCGCAAAAGCCTCTCCATTGGTCTTGCGCACCACGCTGGTTGAGCTTTCTTCGACCCCGTAGCCTCCGCTAAACCTCAGCTCCACGGCATCGGCTGTTCGCATGTCACGGTTAATGGCGTGAATTCGTCGCTCTGTTTCCACAAGCCGGTGGTCCAGTCCCCGCGCGCTTTGTAACTGAACACGATCAACAGCCTCGCGGCGCGCCGCATCTCCCCGTGCTTTAGATTCTCGCGTAACGACCTGATCGAGGTGTTGGTTGAGCAAATTTGCCCGCTGATAGGTCAGATTGCCGTTGATCAGCTCGGATTGGATTTGCCCTCTAATGGCCCGGAAGGAACCGCTGCTGCTGCGAAGCGAGTTTGCTTTTGCCAGATAGCCTGCCCTGCTGAGAGCCTGCGGTGACGTAATCAGCAGCGCCTGGAGGCGCTTTGAACTCAGATGCCGTTCGCACTTCGCAACGGCGAGCTCTTCTTTGAGCCGCGCACGCCGCAAATCAACAACGTCATATCCAACACTTACGGAGACGTCGCCATTGTCGTCGCCTTCCGTGGAAAGAGTTGGTGAACGCAGAAGCTTGGTCTCAATGCCTGTCAGCGCCAGAAGTTCGCGGCAACGCGCGGAACTGCGCCCCAACGAGGAATCAGGTTCAAAGTTCAGTGGAGCAGAATAAGTGGAACGCGTCGTGGCGGCTCGCGTCAGCGGTCCCTTTTTTACTACATCCGGCTTTTTACCACTGTTGTCCGCGGTTTTGACCTGGCCGGCTAACCCGGTCTCTTTTTTGACCGGTTTCTGATCAGATGCCTTCGATGAAAGACCGGCCGTCAAACCGCGCCAGGCTTCGGCCGATCCGAATCCCGATGAAGATGCGTTACAGCCAGCCAGAATCAAGGCGAGACCAGCACACAAAGAACCCTGAAGCAGCTTCGCGCCGACTGGGCGCGTCCCCGTGGGCTTAGAACAAGAGAGGGGCGCCACCGGCATGGATCAGTTCCTCTGTTACGGAATTAGGGTTCTCAAAACTTGCTTCAACGAATATGCCGCGAAGCGGTTTGCCAAAGAGCGGATGAAGAGAAGTTGTTTCTCCATCAATCGGCTTCCCGGCGACACCGACATGCGAACACCAGAAAATAGACAAGGCGCAGCTGTAGAGCTGCGTGCCCGGCTGGTAGTTGTCCCTGTTCGCGTAAGGCATAAACAGCACTGTCACTGGCGCCTTGATTGCACGGGCAGCGGGCGTACTGGACAGGCGGTCCAGATTGACGCTGATAACATCCAGCGAGTTGCCGAGCCGTTCGGATCTATCCCGGGCGGAAGACAGAGACTTTTCTGCGGTCGAGATCGTGTTCTTCGCCTCTATAACCTGACGCGCCAGATGCACCATGTCCGAAGCGGGCGCATCATCAATGCGGGTTTCTGTTCCCTCGATCTGCCCGGCCAGAGAGTTCAGGAAGCGGATGCTGGCCGTCACTTTTTCCAGTTCAAGTTTTTTCAGCGCGATGTCATTTTCGACCATCGCGATGCGGTGCAGGGTCTCAAGTACAGCCAGCGTTCCACTGTTCAGCGCCTTGCGCGTGATCAGTCTTCGCGCGTAGGCGCCTGTAATGGTTTTTTTGAACCCGCCTTGGCCGTCCAGACTGTTAAAGTCGCTGATAACCTTGTTGAGGCGCGCGATCTGGGACTCAATTCCAAGCTTTGCGTTTTCCTGAAATTGCAACTCCTGGGCTATGGTCTGTCGGCTCAGGAACAGTTGTGCGTTACCATCACGCCGGTCGCGACGCGCCTGGGCCATCTCGACGGTGGACTTTGTAAGATTCTGGCGAATTTCATTTTTTCGAACACGCATCCACGCAATCTCGCGTTCGGTCTTCTCCACCAGCTGATGCCCGCTGGACAACTCGAACGGCAACGACCAACTCGACGAGGACATGAAAAAGACGATCATCGCACCATAGGCAACAAAGGTCAGGAACAACACTGACAGGATGATCACAGCCAGCTTCTTGTAGAGGAAATTAGCAATAGGAACAAAGCGTTGCCAGATTTTCCGATCTGCCTCGACAACCTTCGACACAGAGGTTTCAAACCCGACAGTTACAACTGGCTCCGGCACCGGTTCACTGACCTGAGATGCCACATCATCCATGATTTCTGATGGAAGCGCTTCGTCAATTGCCGGTGCGGGCTCGCCAGAGCCGTCGTTGTCCTCGGCACTCGATATGATCGCCTCAATGATCTCAAGCGGGGCTACCGGCGCTGCCAGAACGGCATCAACACCGGTGATCGCCTGGTAAATTTCGACGTCCTTTGCCTGCGCCAGAACAATCAGCTTACCCGCCGCGCGCAGAGCAGCGATTGCGACAACGTTCAACGGAGTTCCATCAGCGTCATGACGCATGTCAACCATCACGCAATCAAATGGCTGGGTCTCAGCCTGATCTCCGATCATGTCGATGGCATCACTGGCCGTGTTTGCGTGTAAGCAGCGCACGCCCTCATCGCCGCGCTTGAAGACATTCTTGGTTGCAACCAAAGACGGCCCAACGAACAGAACACATATGGCGTTCTGCTCGGCGCGCCGGTCAAAGACATCAAAACGGGGAGCACTTGTCATGCCAGCACCTCCCGTGAAGGCGCCGGCCCTGAAGATACCGATTTGGCATTGGCTGGTTCATCAACCGTCTTTTTGGCCTGCTTTCCACTCCGTGTTTCCCACGATGTCGTTCCCAGGGTGAACATGCCCAGCGGTGTCATTGTCAGATACACAACCGGGAAGACAGCAGCCATGACAATGAACCAGAGGCCGGAAGTCTGGGCAGATTCGGGCAGCGAGCGCTTGCTGAATTCGTAGCAGACAGCAAAGACGGTAACGAGAAGCGCGTGCCAGATCATTGGCATGACAAATTGCAGCTCGAGAAACTTCACCAGCAAGAAGAGCGGGTAGAAAAACAGAAGAGTCCCCATCGCAAGATAATGGACCAGCACCATGACGTTGAAGCGGTTGAGATGCGGAATGGCCGAAATCAGATCAACCATGTTCGAACGACGCCAGCGCAGTTGCTGATTCAGATACCCCGCCATGTCCGTGGGTGCCTTGGTGAAACACCGGGCAGAAAAGCACAACCGGGTGCCGAAGCCCCGCTCGACCAGCTTGCGTGTCAAAAAGCGGTCTTCGCCGTATTTGACCTCATCACCCAAAAAGGTTCTGTTCTCGATGTCTTTGTCGACAGCAAGCAATGCCTGACGCTTGTACAGAGTCAGGCAGCCCGAGAGGCACATGACGTGGCTATAGGCGTTCTCGACATTCTTCAGAAACTGGTAGCCGACCCAGTACTTGACGGCCTGCATGCGGGTAAGCCAGGTTTCATCGGCATTGGAAACAAAGACGCAACCGCCAACGGCGTCGGCGCCGGTCGCATACATATGGCGGGTCAGCTCACGAACCACGTTGTCGTCCACGATCACATCGGAATCGACTGACAGCACAAGGTCGGTGTCGAGTTCCAGCACGGTGTTCTTGATACCCAGGCGCTTGCCCATATTGCGTTCATTCTGGCGTAACTGCATCCACGGGTAGCGGCGGCAAGCTTCCTGGAGATGCTCGTAGGTATCGTCGGTGGAACAATCATCAATGAAGACGACGCTCAACTTGTCGCGCGGATAGTCGAGGGCGGCAAACGAGGCGGCTGTATCCAGCACACTGGGCCCCTCGCAATAGACCGGCACGACAATGGCCACGCTTGGCCATTCTTCGGGATCACGGTTGAAGTCCGGCATGACGCGTTTATCAAGGAGACGCAAAAGCGAGCCAAACACGTATCTGTTCGTGAACACGATCAGTACGAGCAAGCCGAACAGCCATTCAACTGTTGTTATCGCAATCATTAACTGCCCCAAGCGCCCTGGCGCGAACCCTTACAGACCGGCGAATTCGCCTGGCCTTTCGCAGGTCATAAAAGAGGGCAGCCCATGATGTTCTGGTTAACGGAGATCGCGATTCGCGCGTTTAATTACTGTTTTAATTGAATATTAATGCTGATTCCGCCAACGTTACTAACGAATTGTGAATGAGGGCTGCGAATAGTGACCACAAAATTTACCGTTCGGAAATCATATATTAAAAGACCCATTGCCCGTTACTATTCGTAAAAGTTGTTCCCTCTATCTGGCCCCACAGAAAATAATAAAGCCAGGGGGGCTACAATGGTCTTGGCAAATAATTCAGCTGCGGAAAACGCGGCCAATACTGCGGAGAGCGCAGTAGAAAAAAATCTGGAGAAAGCCTCTCCACTTCGCTTGCTGACGGATGTTCCGGTATCGCTTCCAAACCCTGCTACGGCTCGGGTTGCTGTCATAGGTCTTGGATATGTTGGTCTGCCATTGGTGTGTGGTTTTGCAAAGGCGAGCCGAAGCATTGGCATCGACATCGATACCCAAAAGATCGAAGAGCTGGAGAAAGGCATCGACCATACTGGTGAAGTGACAGCCACCGAGCTTACTGAAGCTGATGCTGAATTCACGACGGATGCCAGCACACTTGCTCAAGCCGACGTGGTCGTCGTCTGCGTGCCAACGCCGGTCAACAACCGAAACAGGCCGGACTACCGCCCTCTCCTTTCAGCGTCTTCAACGATTGGCAAACATATGAAGAAGGGTGCGGTTGTCGTCTTTGAATCGACGGTCGACCCTGGGACGACCGAAGATCGCTGCTTGCCACTGCTTGAAGAAGCATCAGGCCTGAAAGAAGGTATCGATTTCTATATTGGCTATTCACCGGAGCGCATCAATCCAGCTGACCCGACCCGAAAGCTGGCCGACATCAAGAAGATTGTTGCCGGATCTTCCGAGGTCGTTACGGAATTTCTGGAGAAATTCTATAGCCGCGTTGTCAATGCGGGGCTTTATCCCGCTGCCAGTATCAAGGTCGCTGAAGCGGCAAAAATCCTCGAGAACACGCAACGCGACGTAAACATTGCACTGATGAACGAACTCATGGCGCTTTACGACAAAATGGGCATTCGCGCCTCCGACGTCATTGCAGCAGCGAGCTCCAAATGGAACTTCCACCATTATCGTCCGGGCATGGTTGGCGGTCACTGCATCGCCGTCGATCCGTATTACCTTGTCGACGCCGGGCGCCGTCACGGACTGCCGATGGAACTCATCGCCGCCGGACGGTCCGTCAACGAACAGACGCCATTCTTCCTCGCTGAGAAGCTGGAAGAAATGTTCAACACCAGTGGCCAGGACATGGCCGGCAAGCGCGTTCTGGTACTTGGTCGGTCATTCAAAGAAGACTGCCCTGACACCCGTAACTCCAAAACTTTTAAAATGATGGACTATCTCTGGGCCCAGGGTGCAGAGGTTTACAACTTCGACCCAATTGCCGAGGACGACCATTTCGAAGGTGGGCGCGGAACGGTTATTCTCGACGATCCTTTTGCCGGTGGTGCTTATCATGCGATCATCGTGACGCTTGGCCATTCCGTGTTTCGTGAGCTGCTGGACCTGGAAACGCTAACCACTCTTACGCCCAAAGGCGCACCTCTGATCGATATGCGTGGCAATTATGAGTGCGAGGCCGTCCACGACCACTTTAGCTACTGGCGCCCATAAATCGCGGAAATCTGCTACGAGATGGGAATGGTGCCACACGGCATCATTCTCGTTTTGCACAGGCATGCCGCCGGCCACGTCGCTAAGTCACCAACAACGAAAAATGGGACTAATTGTGCCATTAATCGGCACATTCTCACTCGACCCGTTTTAACAGAGCCGAATCCAGATAAGGGTGTCGGGCGGTGACGCCGACTTCTCAGGAGAGGCAGCACCCCGGGCGGTCCACAGGGGCAATGTGTTGACCGCCCAATTTTCCCTGACAATTCCGCAAAACGGGACACCGAACGCTCGCCATAATGGCAGTGTCGCAGCCCACGGTGACGCACGATCCGACAAAGTAAAAGCCCGGCGTCTCCGCCGGGCTTTCTCAATTCTATCGGATCGTTCGTCGCCTTACAGCAGTGGCGCAATCACCAGGCTCACGATGGCCATCACGTTAATGAGGATGTTCATGGACGGACCAGATGTGTCCTTGAAGGGGTCGCCTACGGTATCGCCGACCACGACGGCCGCATGGGTATCGGTGCCCTTGCCACCGAGATTGCCCTTCTCGACATATTTCTTGGCGTTGTCCCATGCACCACCGGCATTCGCCATCATCAGCGCCATGAGAACACAACCGAGAAGCGCGCCACCGAGCATGCCACCCAGGGCCTGAGGCCCCAGGATCAGACCAACTGCAGGAGGCGCACCAACCGCAATCACACCCGGCAGCATCATACGCTTAAGCGCTGCGGACGTGGCGATGTCGATACATTTTGCAGAATCGGGATCAGCAGTTCCTTCCATCAGACCCGGGATTTCCCGGAACTGGCGGCGGATCTCATTGATCATGTCAAAGGCCGCCTCGCCTACAGCGGTCATGGTGATGGCTGATACCAGAAACGGGATCGTGCCACCAATGAACAGGCCAACAAGGACGAGCGGCTCAGAGAGCTCGAGCGAGAAGCCGGCATTGTTCTGGGCAACCGTCTGCACAAACGCTGCGATAATGGCCAGAGCAGCCAGGGCGGCTGCGCCAATGGCGAAGCCTTTGCCGATCGCAGCAGTCGTGTTGCCCAATTCATCGAGGCTGTCGGTGATCTCTCGAACGTCCTCGCCCATACCGCCCATTTCAGCGATACCGCCGGCATTGTCCGCGACGGGACCATAGGCATCAATCGCCATGGTAATACCAACCGTTGCCAGCATACCGACAGCGGCGATGCCGACACCGTAGAGACCGGCAAGAGAGGTCGAGACAAAGACGATCGCCGCAATACACAGCAGCGGAGCCACAACCGATTCCATGCCGACTGCCAGTCCCGTGATCATCACGGTAGCAGGGCCGGTTTCGCCTGAATTGGCAATACGCCGAACCGGAGCACCGGCCGTGTAGTACTCAGTGATGAGACCAATTGCGACACCACCCACGGCACCGGCGATAACGGCGAACCAGACACTGATGTCGATACCCAGCCAGTTGATGAGGAAAAAGGCACCGGCGAGAAACAGGACGGGAGCGCCGAGTGTGCCGGTACGCAAAGCAGAGGCCGGTTCAGCCGCCGACCGCGATTTGACCACGAAAATCATGATAATGGACGAAATCAGGCCAAGCGCAGCGAGACCAAGCGGCAGGAACATCATCTGCGATTGTCCGTCCGCCACAGCGACCGAAGTCGCCGCGATTGCGATGGTTGCAATCATAGCACCGCAGTAAGATTCAAAGATATCGGAGCCCATACCGGCCACATCACCGACATTATCGCCGACATTGTCGGCAATCACGCCGGGGTTGCGGGGGTCATCTTCGGGAATCCCGGCTTCGACCTTGCCCACGAGATCAGCGCCAACGTCCGCAGCCTTGGTGAAGATACCGCCGCCGACACGACTGAACAGGGCGACTGTTGAAGCGCCCATGCCGAACCCTTCAAGCGAATGCGCATCGCCGCCAAGGAACCAGAACAGGCCGCCAAGACCGATGAGGCCGAGTGATGCGACACACAGGCCCATGATCGAGCCACCAAAAAAGGCAACAGTCAGGGCGCTTGCCGCGCCATCCGTCTGCGCGGCGGTTGCTGTACGAACATTTGCCTTGGTCGCCGCATACATGCCGATCCACCCGGCAATCGACGAAGAAGCCGCACCGACGATAACCGCTATCGTGACCTTGTAGTCGAGGAAAATGAAGGTCAGCACAACTTGTGCCGCAAGGAACATCAGCAGGATCGTGTATTCCCGCTTCATGAAGACCATCGCGCCTTCATGAATTTGGTCGCCGATCTTCTTGATAGAGGCATCGCCTTCTGGATATTTCATCACCATTCCGTAAAGGACGAAGGCAACGATCAGGCCAATCACGCCAAGGATCGGTGGTAAGGATTCTAGCATTGTGCTCCCCATCATGCGGTTCGACGCCCGGTTCCGGGGTCGGGGCACGCCCGTTTGCCGGACAGGCCTAAATTCATTGATTCAACCGTGCGAAAACACGGGCGCCCGCCGTATAGATGGCAATTGGAATGCTGTCCAGCTATATCAAGCTTGGGCAGTGTTCCCCTTCATGGAGAAGCCGTATTTCTTGTGGAAGCGGTGCCCCGGCAAGCGTTCTTTCAGGCTGGCAAGCCGATTGAACATCAGGGGGAATCTGCGAGCGCCTGCCTCGTAAGTTTTAGCGTCTGCAGGAACTTCTGAGACCTGATTATCTTAGCTTCAACTTCCTCGATCTTCTCCTGCAGGAATGCATCACCATCGAAATTCTCCTCGTTTGAAGCCTCAATCTGTCCCAGAAAAATCACCAGTTCGGCGAGTGTGAAACCGGCCGCCTTGGCTTCCTGAATGAGTTCGAGCGTCAACACCGCTGAGTCCGGATAATCGCGGTAATTGTTGGTGCGGCTGGCTCCTGGACTGGAGCTCAACAGGCCGTTTCTCTCATAGAACCGGATGGTGTCCCGACTGACCGACGCCTGCCTGGCGAGTTCCCCAATCCTCATCGTCACACCTCCAAAACCATTGACTTAACTCCACGGTTTGTGCACACTTGGGGCTTTCCAGTCCAGACCTTTGCGGAAAGGTTTTGACATTTGCGTCGAAGGAACTTCAAAAAATGGGAGCAAATTGCCAAAGCTGCGGCATGCCGCTGAACAAAGATCCCCAAAAGGGTGGCTCGGAAGCAGACGGCACGTTGAGCACGACCTATTGTTCGCTTTGCTACGAAAACGGCGCATTTCTCCACCCCGACTTTACGGTGCTGGAGATGCAGGAACATTGCGTCACCCAGCTCAAAGCGAAGGGTATGCCGGGCATCATGGCCTGGCTTTTTACCCGAGGAATCCCAAAGCTGGACCGCTGGAGCCAGCCGGCCTGAAACAACGTCCGCTCACACGTATCGGTTGACAACATTCTCCAGCAGTTCCTGTCGGCCACTTTTCGGCTCAGGATTCAGATTTTCTCCCTCGACCCATTCGGCTACCTGTTCGAGCGTCCGGTCTCCTGCCAGCATCTTTTGTGCACCTTCCATCGACCAGCCGGCGTAGCGATCTTTCAGCGGAGCTGACAGGGCCTCGTCGCTGATCATCGCAACTGCGGCCTTGAGACCGCGGGCACAGCAATCCATGCCACCAATATGGGCCATTAACAGGTCGTCTGGTTCCAGCGACTGGCGACGCAGCTTGGCATCAAAATTTGTCCCCCCGGTTGTGAATCCCCCTCCACTCAAAACCTGGTAATAGGCAATCGCCATTTCGGGCACGTTGTTGGGGAACTGGTCAGTATCCCAGCCCGACTGATAGTCATTGCGATTCATGTCGATCGATCCGAAAATACCGAGCGCATTTGCCAGCGCCAGTTCGTGTTCGAACGAATGGCCCGCCAGAATGGCATGTCCCTGCTCGATATTGACCTTGACCTCGTTTTCAAGTCCGTGCCGCTTCAGAAAGCCATACACCGTTGCCACGTCATAGTCGTACTGGTGTTTGGTGGGCTCTTGAGGCTTTGGCTCAATCAGGATTGCTCCCTTGAATCCAATCTTGTGCTTGTATTCCACCACCATATTGATGAACCGGCCTAGCTGATCGTCTTCGCGTTTGAGATCAGTGTTGAGAAGCGTTTCGTAGCCTTCGCGCCCGCCCCACAGAACATAGTTTTCGCCATCCAGCTTATGGGTCGCATCAAGACAGGATTTTACCGTGGCGGCGGCAAAGGCAAAAACCTCGGGATCCGGATTAGTGGCCGCGCCGCTCATGTAGCGACGGTGGGAGAAAAGGTTAGCTGTTCCCCAAAGCAGCCTGATTCCCGTCTCCGTCATCTTTTCCTGAAAATACTCGACGATGCCTTCGAGATTTCTGGTGTTTTCTGCAAAACTGGCGCCCTCCGGGCGGACATCCGCATCGTGAAAACAGAAATAGGGAACGCCCAGCGCGGTGAACATCTCAAACGCAACATCCGCCTTCAGTCTGGCCGCATCCATCGTGTCGCCCATTTGATCGGCAAACCATGGCCGTTCAAATGTCTGTCCGCCGAACGGATCGCCACCCGGCCAGGTGAATGAATGCCAATAGGCAATCGCAAAACGCAAGTGGTCTTCCATCCGCTTGCCGGCCACCACTTCATCGGGGTTGTAGTAGCGGAATGCGAGTGGGTTCTTGCTGTCGGCTCCTTCGAAGGGAATGCGGGAAATATCGCCGAAAAATCCGGTACTCATCGTGTTGCTCCTGAAATGGCGGGATAGAGTTTACAGTAGCGCTGATAGGCAGTCTCGAACCTGTCGCGCAGTGTGAGGTCCGGTTCAAAAGTGCGCTCGATATCGGGCGCGTAGCAGACCGTTGCCGGATCTGCATTTTCCGTGGCGAGGAGGCCCAGCCGGGCTGCCCCGAAGGCCGCCCCGAAATCTCCATCCTTCGGCAGGTCGACCGGCAGATCGAGTGCATTGGCAAGAATGCCGAGCCAGACTTCAGACGCTGTACCGCCGCCGACAGCCATAACCCGATCGATCCGGGTGCCGGCCACACGCAGCGCCTCCAGTGAATCGCGCAGTGCAAACGACACCCCCTCCAAAACCGCCCGCGTCAGCGCTGACCGGTCATGAGCATGATCGAGACCAACAAAAGAGCCCCGTATGGCAGCATCGTTATGCGGAGTGCGCTCACCGGAAAGATAAGGCAGAAACGTGAGGTCGGGGGTCGGTTTGCTGGCAGAACTCAGCTCGGCAGTCAGCGTCGCCGGATCGCCCCCGGAAACGCCGGCCCACCAGTTGAGCGCATCGGTTGCAGAAAGGATCACACCCATCTGATGCCAGGTGTCAGGCAGCGCATGGCAAAAAGCATGCACCGCGCTCTCCGGGTTCGGCTGATATGAATCGTTCGCCGCAAACAGCACGCCGGAAGTTCCCAGCGAGACAAACGCCGAACCGGCCTGAACAGTTCCAAGGCCGATGGCGGATGCGGCATTGTCCCCTGCCCCGCCGGCAACATCGACAGTGCCCATACCCCAGCGTGCCGCAAGGTCGGTCCGCATCTGCCCGGACACTTCGCTGCCTTCAACAAGGCGCGGCATCTGGTCGACTGACAGGTCCGTTGCAGCAAGCAGTTGCGACGACCACGCCCGTGCTCCCACATCAAGCCAGCTCGTCCCAGCCGCGTCCGACATTTCTGAAACATGTTCGCCGGTAAGCCACAGGCGCAGATAGTCTTTCGGCAGCAAAACCTTTTCCACCCTGTCAAACAGGCCGGGCTCATTGTTCTTCACCCAGGCAAGTTTGGGGGCGGTGAAACCGGGAAACACGATGTTGCCGGAGATCTCGCGGAATAGCGGATTTGCGTCCAGCGCGCTGGCTTCCACGTGGCTGCGCGTATCGTTCCACAGAATACAGGGGCGCAGGACCTGATCATTGCGACCAACAAGGGTTGCACCGTGCATTTGACCTGAGAAGCCAATGCCCCGGACCGCCGAAAGCTGGGCACCATTGCTGTGTTTCAGTTCATCCAGAGCGGTTTCTGTAGCGCTGATCCACGACGCCGGGTCTTGCTCGGACCAACCCGAATAAGGGTGCTCGACGGACAGCGGTGCGCTGGCAGAGGCGACGATGTTCTGCCCGTCGTCGAGCAACAGTAACTTGACTCCGGACGTGCCAAGATCGATTCCCAGATACATGATTTGCTCCGCATTACTCGGTGCTGGCGCCTGGTCCGGGCGTTGCGCCGGGAGGGCATTTACCCAGAATGATCATGCCCAGAACCTCGTCCTTGGTGACATCGCTGGTCCGGGCATCGCCGACAATTTTGCCGTTTTTCATCACCGTCACCCGGTCTGCGAGATCAAATACATCATGGATATCGTGACTGATCAGAAATATTCCGATGCCGTCTTTCTTGAGTTGTTTAATCAGCTCACCAACCTGCTCGGTCTCGGCGGGCCCCAGTGCAGCTGTCGGCTCGTCCATAATCAGGATACGGGCGTTAAAATGGATGGCACGCGCAATGGCGACCGACTGGCGTTGGCCTCCTGACAGCTGTTTCACCGGATCCTTGAATCGTTGGAAATTGGGATTGAGGCGGCCCATAACCTTGCGGGTCTCCGCCTCCATCGCGGCATCGTCCAGTGTACCCCAGCGGGTCAGCAACTCGCGCCCAAGATAGAGATTGGCCGCCGCATCCACGTTATCTGCCAACGCGAGCGTCTGATAGATCGTCTCGATTCCGTAGTCTTTGGCATGACGGGGATTGGTAATCGTTGCCTCGGCACCGTCAACATAGATCGTGCCGCTGTCTCGAGGGTAAGCGCCGGACAGGATCTTGATAAGTGTGGACTTGCCGGCACCATTATGGCCGAGCAGGCCGACGACCTCACCAGGATACAAATTGCACGAGGCATGATCGACGGCCTTAATACCTCCGAAAGCGATCGATATGTCCTGCATGTCGATAAGCGGAGTTTTGCCGGCATTCGGATCAGGAGAAATTGCTTGTTCCATAATCTTCCCCTTATGCCGATTTGCGACGGTAGAGCGAGTCGAGCCACACTGCGACCACCAATACGCCTCCGACAACCATTTGCTGGATTGCTGCATCGAAACCGACCAGCACCATACCCGACTGCAGGCTCTGCATCACCAATGCACCGAGGATCGCTCCGTAGATAGTCCCGATACCGCCAGCAAAAGACGTGCCTCCGATTACAGCAGCGGCGATCACATAGAGTTCGTCCAGCTGCCCCAGCGCGTTGGTTGCAGAATTCAAACGGGCACTGGCAATGACCGCCGAAATTGCTGTCAGCGCGCCCATGAGTGCGAAAATCAACATCGTCATTTTCTTGGTGTTGATGCCCGCCAGTTCGGCCGCTTCCGGATTACCGCCAATGGCAAAAACATATCGGCCGAAGCGCGTCCGTGTGGCGATAAACGTCATGACAACCCCGACGGCGAGCGCAACAAGAACAGGAATCGCGAAGCCGTGCGAAATGAACATTCCGCCCTCGGGTACCTCGAAATTGTTTTCGGCAGCGTAGCGGCGAACAATTCCGGCAGGCCATGGATAAGAGTTCATAACCAGCACCACGCCCACCACTACTGCAGAACCTACCGCTCCGATGAGGTATTCAGCCCACATGGGCCGCAACGGGAAGCCGAACCGAATTCGTTGCCGCCGACCCATGACAAGGAGCGCGACTATGCCGACACAAAGCAGAAACCCGACAATGAAAGTGCCCGTCGAACCGACTGTTCCGTAGGGTCCTCCGCCAATCAACTTAAAAGTGTTGTCAACCGGCGCGATGGTCTCTCCGCGTGCCACCAAATAGGCAGAACCGCGCCACACAAGAAGACCACCCAGAGTAACAATGAAGGCAGGAATACCGAGATAAGCGATCAGATACCCGTGGAACGCGCCGATCATCGCACCGAAGGCAATGCCGGCAATGACGGTAATGACCCATATCATCGGATGGCCCAGGCCAAGATATTGAGGCAGAACCCAGACCTGCAGGACACCCATCATCATCGCAGTCACACCCAGAAGCGAGCCCACCGACAGGTCGATATGCCTGGTCACGATGACCAGAACCATACCTGTGGCCATAACTGCAATGGAGGAAGTCTGAACAGAGAGGTTCCATAGGTTTCTGGAAGTCAGGAAGGCTCCAAAACCGTTGAATATCTGACCGTATACATGAAAACCCACCCAGATCAGCAGCAATGCACCAACCATTCCGAGCATTCGGGTATCAACTTCGGTAGCACGAAGGAACTTGACCAGCGCGCTTTCCTTGTAGGCCGGTTCGGCAGCGCTTTCCTGGATATCTTCAGACACGGTTTTCCTCCCAAATCTCCATGCCGAATGCGTGCTGATTAACTCGGGCACGCATTCGGCATGGAGTGCATCATGCACCCGCTTCATTTTCGAAAAAGGGCCGCGCTGCCGATTCAGCGGCGCGGCCCGGAAGTCAGATCAAGCGGGCGACGGTGATCGCCCGCCTAACTTTAGCAACCGGCAACGCCATCCTGAGCGCCTTCGCATGCCGTAGCCTTATCGATCCAACCAGCATCAATCACAACATTAACGTTGTCTTTGGTAATTGCCGTTGGCGCCAACAAGACAGCGTTGACTTCGACACCGCGCTTACCACCGGAAAACTTTCCGACGTCCGGCACGTCTGTCATGGCTTTGCCGTCGGCCAGCATCAGCGCTGCTTCTGCAGCGATCTTGCCAAGCGCGCGCGAGTCTTTCCAGACCGACACAAGCTGAGTGCCGCGAGCGACACGGTTGATCGCAGCGAGATCACCGTCCTGACCGGTCACTGGAACGGAGCCTGCCAGGCCCTGGGCTTCGAGTGCAGCAACGACACCGCCGGCCATACCGTCATTTTCGGAAATCACAGCATCAACCTTGTTGTCGTTAGCCGTCAGAATCTGCTCCATATTGCGCTGAGCATTTTCAGGCTTCCAGCCATCAGTAGAAACTTCACCGACATTCTTGATCTTGCCGGCATCCATGTTTGGCTTGAGCACTTCCATAATGCCCTGGAACAGGAAGGTTGCGTTAGGATCGCCTTTGTCGCCGTTGATAAACGCGAAGTTGCCTTCCGTTTTGCCTTTTTCGAGCATGGTCTTTGCCATCAGGCGGCCAACACCAACATTATCAAATGTCATGTAGAGCGCATCAGGATGTTCGATCTGAACATCATAGGAGATCATGGGAATACCTTCAGCCGAAGCTTTTTCAACGGCTGGCAAAATGGCTTCCGAATCAAAGGGTACGATCAACAGGACGTTTGCGCCTTGCGAAATCAGAGATTCAACGTCGGTCAGCTGTTTGGCTGCTGAACCTTGTGCATCTGACGAAATATATTTGTCACCATTGGCTTCCACGATGGCCTTGATGACCGCTTCGTCACGCTTCCAGCGTTCCTCCTGGAAGACCTTCCAGGATACGCCAACTGTTTTTCCCTCGGCAAATGCTGCACCTGCAAAAGATGCAGACATCATCGCCGCGCCCATAAGGGCGAGTGTAAGTTTTTTCATAAATTTCCTCCCGGTGCGAACACCATTTCACACGAATTTGAGGCGGTCTGTCCGCCAAAGCCTATTTATTTCGAGGCTCAAAAAAAATAGTGACTTGAACCTGCCTTTGTGTCAACATTTAAGTTATGAAAATTCAAAGCACTGAAAACAAACAGGATATTCCTGTATGGCACTTTCAACCCCTGTGTAAATGCAGACTGACAGCGCGATGAGTGCGCCGACATGGTGATGATGACAAAGCCCGATGATGTGCGCAACCACAACCGCGGACGGGTGCTCGCAGCAGTGCGCCGCAGCGGCGTCGCCTCGCGCACCGAGATCAGTCAGACCACCGGACTAAGCGCCGCCACGGTGTCTGCCATCACTTCTGACTTTCTCCAGGAAGGTGTGCTTCTCCCCCCCGCAGAAGCCAGTGTCACCGCCACCGGACGAGGACGTCCAAAAGTGTCGCTTGTCGTCAATCCCGACGCAGCAATGGTGTGTGCAGTCTACGTTCAGCTAAACTTCATATCAGCGGCGATGATTGATTACTCCGGCGCCACTATATGCGACCACACCAACAGGCTTGCGACCAGGACAATCACCGCCGCCGAAATCAAATCGGAAATGATCGCCTGCGTGGAAGCAGCCCTCAGACAATCCGGACGTGACTCGTCAAAACTGCGGCGTATCGAAGTGGCATTTCAAGGCGTCACAGATGTTGATGGCACCCGTGTTCTATGGACTCCAATTTGCGAGGAACGCGACATTCCAATTGCCGCCTGGCTCGAAGACCATTTCGCTGTTCCAACCCAGGTCGCCAACGATTGTGACATGATTGCGCAGGCGCTGAATTGGCGCGAGCCGGACAAATATGGCGAGAATTTTGCTGCCGTGCTTTTGGCGCACGGTGTTGGGATGGGGCTGTTTCTGCGCAATGAAATCGTCAATGGAACAAGTTCTTCCGGCGTTGAATTCGGCCACATGACATATGTGCCGAACGGGGCTCTCTGTCGCTGCGGAAATTTCGGTTGCATTGAGGCCTATGCTGGTGACTACGCGATAAGCAGAAGTGCGAATGGACAGGTTGAAACCGCGCCGCCTTCAGGTCCCCTCGACCCACCCGATCTCAACGCGATTGCAGAGGCAGCGCGAGCCGGCAGTTCAAAGGCTCTGGCCGCAATCAATGCAGCGGGCGCCGCCATTGGCACAGGAATCGCCAGTCTTTATGCAATTGTGGACGCGTTTCCGGTGGTTATTGTCGGTCGTGGAGCCGCGATCTTCGATTTGATGGAGCAGAACGTTCGCGCCGCGCTTGATACGGCGCCCGGCGAGAACCGGTTCAAATCAGTCGAAATCGACTGCTATCCTGACGAGAAACCGCTGGTTAGAGAGGGATGCGCTATCACTGCACTGTTGGTACAAGATGGCGAAATGTCCAACCGCCGAATACAGACAGAGACAGAAACTTGATGCTCTGTGGGAAAATCAAAAGGTGTTTGCTGCCGGCGGCTGGGCTTGCGGTCCTGGCGGCACCGGCCGGGGCCGCGGAGAAGCCATGGGCTGAGAGAAGCGGTGCTGTGGGCATCGTGAACGAAATGCCCAGTGGACGACTGTCTAAACCTGAACTGGACAAGCTGGTTGCAGCCGGTGAGAAACTCTTTACAGCCAAATTCACAACGGTTGAGGGCGCTGGTCGACCGATGGCGACACAGGCCATCATTCCAACAAAACGCAAGGCGGCCAGCAGCAAAATGTTCAACAGGCTTCCCGGCATGGACGCTGCAGCCTGTTCCGCCTGCCATAATGAACCCACGATAGGTGGCGCTGGTGATTTCGTCACAAACGTGTTCCTTTCCGAAGGCTTCAACAACGCGGATTTCGATACGACAGACCCGCAGTTTTCAAACGAACGCGGCACCAATCACCTGTTCGGAGCCGGCCTGATTGAGCTGCTGGCACGTGAAATGAGCGCCGACCTCGCCCGCCAGAGAAAAAAAGCACTGGCAGCTGCCGCAAACGGCAATGATCCGGTCAGAGTCAGGCTCGCCAGTAAGGGAGTCGGCTTTGGTTACCTGACTGCACAACCGGACGGCCTGGTGGATTTATCCGAGATCGAAGGCCTGGACGCAGATCTCGTCATCCGGCCGTTCAGCCAGAAGGGCGTAATGACTTCGTTACGCCAGTTTACAGTCAATGCAGCCAATCACCACCACGGCATGCAGGCTGTTGAGCGGTTTTCGGCGCGTTGGACCGGCGAGGAAGATTTTGATGAGGATGGTCACAGCGACGAGATTGGCGCAGCCGATGTTTCCGCACTTGTTGCATGGCAGGCCACCCTCCCTGCTCCAACAATCGAACAGCCGAAAGATGCCGGCTGGGCCGCCGCCGCCAGAATCGGAGAAGAGAACTTCACCAATTTCGGTTGCTCAAACTGCCATATCAAGGAACTGCCGCTCAAGTCGCTAGGCTTTGAAGACCCGGGCCCTTTTGATGTTTCAGGCACGCTGAACGCGACACAGGTGCAGCAGACTGCCACCTACGATCTCGCTCTGCTGCAATGGGCCAAAGATCTCAGGCGCAATGAACAGGGTGACATCATGGTACCCTTGTTCGGCGATCTGAAGCGTCACAAAATGACGGACCGGCAGATCGAGACGCTGGGTAACGAATTGCTGTCGCAACGCTTTGTCGACAGAAACATATTCATGACCTCCGAACTCTGGGGCATTGCGTCGACCGCTCCCTACGGTCACCGCAACGATTTCACCACTCTGGACGCGATCATTCGGGCGCATGGCGGTGACGCGCGAAAGTCGCGTGACGCATATGTTGGTTCAGACGATGACGGTCGCTCAGCGATCATTGCCTATCTCCGCACATTGACGATCAAACCATGAAACAGCTTCTTTCGCTCTTGCTTGGCTCAGCAGTCAGCACATCCGCCATGGCCAATGACACGGCCGCGTTTCCATTCGACATTCCCTCGATGCACGAAGAGTCTAAAAGCGCGGGCATCAGCCACCAATATGACGGTCCGTGGGAATTCTTTGTTGGAGGTGGTGCAGCAAGTTTCGACTGCAATGGCGACCGGCGCCCCGATCTGTTTCTTGCCGGCGGAACATCGGTTTCCAAACTCTATGTCAACCGCTCTGCTGTCGGAGGCGTGCTGAAATTTGAGCGCAAGAAGGTCAACGTTAAGACTCGTGACATTGAAAAAGTTCTGGGAGCCTATCCACTGAACATCGACAATGATGCACACATGGATTTGGTGATCCTGCGCCTGGGCGAGAACGTTATTTTGAAAGGTCAGGGCGACTGCACCTTCAGGAAAGCCAACCGCGATTTTTCTTTTGAAGGCGGCCGAGCCTGGACCACAGCCTTTGCCGCAACCTGGGAAAAGGATGCGGTCTATCCATCCATGGCATTCGGCAATTATGTGGACCGCACGGCTCCGGGTTCCCCCTGGGGTACCTGCCAGGCCAACAGACTGGCCCGCCCCCGACTGGACGAGCAGCCAGACTATCGTGAGCCGCAGGCACTGGAGCCCGGCCATTGCGCGCTGTCGATGCTGTTCACCGACTGGAACAATTCCGGTGAACCGGCATTGCGGGTCACTAACGACCGCCAGTATTACCGTGGCGGTCAGGAGCAACTCTGGTGGGTTACGCCGGGTCGCATTGCGCGACAGTACACGGCGAGCCAGGGATGGAAGCGCCTTCAGATCTGGGGCATGGGCATTGCCGAAACCGATCTCGACAACGATGGTCGACCGGAATACGCCCTGTCCTCGATGGGAGACACCAAGCTGCAGCAGCTTGACGAAGAAGCTGACGAGGATCGCCCTGTTTATAAGGATGTGGCCTGGTCAAAGGGGCTGACGGCACACCGCCCTTATGCCGGTGGAGACGGCAAACCATCAACCGGCTGGCATACGCAGTTTGCCGACTTTAACAACGACGCCAAAACAGATCTCTTCATCGCCAAGGGCAATGTCGAGGCCATGCCGGATTTTGCCGCCAACGACCCGGACAATTTGTTGCTGGGAAACGGCAAGAAGGCATTTTCCGAAGCTGGCGCTGAGGCCGGAATTGACAAACCCACACGTGGGCGCGGCGCGATCGTGGAGGATTTCAACGCCGATGGAATGCTCGATCTGCTGGTCATCAACCGCAAAGAAAATGTCAGTCTCTTCCGCAATCTCGGGAGCAAAACCAGGTGGGGCCATCGGCCCATGGGCAACTGGCTCGCACTGGAGCTGCAAAACGGCAAAATCAATCGAAATGCCGTTGGCGCCAAGATTGCGATCAAGACCGGCAACCTTACGCAGACGCGAACCATACAGGTGGGCGGCGGACATGCATCGGGACAGGCTGGCTTCGTCCATGTGGGACTCGGCGTGGCAGAACGCGCAAGCATCCGGATAAAGTGGCCCGACGGTGAGTGGAGCCACCAATACCGCGTTTTCGCCAACAACTTCGTCGTGGTCAGGAAGAACAGCAGGGAGCCACTCTACTGGTACCCACCGGGAAAGTAAGGCAAGTGAATTCCTACCGCGTTATGATCTCAGGCCCCATCATCAGGGTCGGCAACCAAGTGGATATGATCGGTACATAGGTTACCAATATCAAGAAAATGAACATGATGCCGACCCACGGAAGTGCCGCTTTGACGACATCCGTAACCGACATTTTTGCCACGCCGGCCGTTACAAAGAGATTCAGTCCCACCGGCGGGGTGATCATGCCGATCTCCATGTTCACCACCATGATGATGCCCAGATGGATCGGGTCTATACCCAGCTCCATGGCAATCGGGAACACGAGCGGCGCCACGATAATCAACAGACCTGATGGTTCCATGAACTGGCCACCCAGCAGCAGAATGATGTTGACGACAATCAGGAACATGATCGGTCCAAGGCCAGCTGCCAGCATTGCCTCGGTTATCATTTGCGGAATCCGCTCTTCGGTCAGCACGTGCTTCAGGATCAGCGCATTGGCGATAATGAAGAGCAGCATAATCGTCAGCTTGCCCGCTTCGAACAGCGTGTCTCTCGTGTCCGGATGGAACCAGGCCGTTAGCAGCGCCTGAGGCTGGCGAAACAGGGAGGTATTGCGGCCACCATCATGCGCTGCCAATGGCCCCATGTCGCGGTAGACGAAATTGGAGATTGCAAAAGCATAGATTGCAGCAACAGCTGCTGCCTCGGTCGGTGTAAAGATGCCACCATAAATGCCGCCGAGAATGATAATGATCAGAAAAAGTCCCCAGAAGGCGTCTTTCCCGGCAGACGCAATTTCACGAAAGCCGGCAAAAGGTTGCGACGGCAGACCTTTGATCTTGGCCCAGATAAAGATGCCGGTCATCAGCATGAGCCCGGCAATCAGTCCCGGAAACACGCCCGCCAGAAACATGCGTCCGACGGAAACATCGGTCGCGGCGGCATACACGACCATAACGATGGAGGGCGGAATCAGAATTCCCAGAGTGCCGGCGTTACAGATTACACCCGCCGCAAACTCCTTGGTGTAGCCCACTTCACGCATACCGGCGATCACGATCGTGCCGATCGCCACCACCGTGGCAGGCGACGAACCCGACAGGGCTGCAAACATCATGCAGGCAAACACTGACGCAATGGCCAGGCCACCGGGAAAATGGCCAACAACAGATATTGCGAAGCGAATAATTCTTCGGGCAACGCCGCCGGTCGACATGAAGCTGGAGGCGAGAATGAAGAACGGAATTGCCAACAGCGTGTAATGGCCGTCGAAGGCAGAAAACAGCGTTTGGGCGATCGAGGCCAGTGAACCGTCAGAATAGACCAACAGAAAAATCATGCTGGACAGACCGAGCGATATCGCGATCGGCACGCCGATCAACATGAGCCCGATCACCAGGCCAAAGAGAAGGATGATGGACATGGACTAAGCCCCCCGGTCTGATTCGTTCGGGGGCCCGCCAGGAGAATTATCTGCCGCCGCAACTTCTTCCATCAGCTCTTCGGCCTCATGACCCGCAATCAACAGATCTTGCTTGCCGCTCGCAATTCGCCACGTGGCCTGAACCAGGCGAAGAACCAGAAGTGCCATGCCCAGCGGAAGCGCAAAATACGGAATGAAGCGTGGCAACTTTTCGTAGGCTTCGCCATCATTGAACACATCTTTCAGCCAGGTCAGAAAGAAAGGAACCGGGATGTCCTCGGTTTCGTAGAAAGCGCGCTTCCCGATGAACGGCGACCAGTAGTCCCAGGCCCCCTTAAGGAGCAACAGGCCGAACGCGAGACAGGCTCCAGCCGCCACGAGTGTCACAATCCGTCGCGGACCGGCGGGCAGCGTGTTGACGACGACGTCGACACCAATGTGAAACGTCTGTTTCACGCCATATGAGGCGCCAATCAGCACCAGCCAGGCAAACAGGAACACTGTGGTTTCAAGACCCCACAGAATGTTTGAATTGAAGACGTATCGGGCAATGACATTGGCAAAGGTAATCAACGTCATCAGGCCCAGCGTTACGGCGATAAAGGTCTCTTCAACTTGGTCAAAAATGCTCTTGTTTTTCGACTGAGCCGCCATGGCATGACCCCTCCCGCGGGCTTTAAAAAAACCCGCGGCAACGGTCATTGCCACGGGTTGATTTTCTGGCAATCAGCCGATGATCAATTGGTGGACTGCGCTGCTGCGATCATGTCAGCACCAATGTCGGCCTCAAATTTGGACCAAACCGGCTTTAGAGCGTCTACCCAGGCCTGACGTTGTTCCGGCGTCAACTGACGAACAACGCCACCTGACTCAATGATCTTGGCCTTGTTCTCCTCATTAACATTGAAGCTTTCCTTGTTCCGCATCTCGGTGACTTCAGTGAGGATCGTGGAAAGCTGGTCGCGAACGCCGGCATCAAGGCCATTCCACCATTCGTCGGAGGTTACGACCAGATAATCGATGATTCCGTGATTGGTCTCGGTAACGCCGTCCTGAACTTCAAAGAACTTCTTACCATAAATATTGGACCATGTGTTCTCCTGACCATCGATGACCTTGGTTTGCAAACCGCCATAGACTTCCTTGAACGACATTTTTTGTGGGCTGGCACCAAGTGCTTCGAACTGAGCGACCAGCACGTCGGATGCCTGAACACGGAATTTCAGGCCCTTTGCATCTGCCGGACTCTCCAGAGGTTTCGAAGCTGACATCTGCTTCATACCATTGTGCCAGAAGGCAAGACCTTTCAAACCGCGTTTGACCATCGAGTCTTTCAGCTTCTGCCCGGCATCCGAGTTCTGGAAGGCATCGACAGCATCGATGTTTGCAAACATGAACGGCAAGTCGAAGATGCGGAACTTCTTAGTAAACTTCTCGAATTTGGACAACGAAGGAGCCGCCATTTGAACGTCGCCGTTCAACAGGGCTTCGAGCACTTTGTTGTCATCATACAGGGTGGAGTTTGGAAACACTTCCATACAGGCCTTGCCGTTCATTTCTTTGTTCACGCGCTCAGCGAGAACGGTGGCAGCAATGCCTTTGGGGTGCTTGTCAGTATTGGTCACGTGGCTGAACTTGATCACCACCTCCCCGTCTTCGCATGACGCAAGAGCAGCAGTGCCTGTGCTGATTGTAAGAGCTGCAGCAAGCGCAGCGGTTTTCAAAAGACGCATTATATCCTCCATCAGATGCGTTGGCATGCGGGGTCTTTGCCCCAGGTGCTTGGTGCAAAAGTCGCATTGCTTGCGGTTCAAGGCAATGGGGAAATTGGACTAACTGGTTTCACATCCCCGGCAGCCACTGGCCACAGGTGCAGCACCGGCTTAGCTGTGGGACAGTATGTTGAGGACTTTTCCGCATGGGTCGCGGACGTAAAACCTTCGCACGCCCCAATCCTCGTCGCACAAACTGTACACAATATCATGCCCGCCAGCCTGGGCCCTGCGATAGACAGCGTCAACGTCATCGACTTCGATAGAGACATCTGGAACCATGGTGCCCGCCCCGCCCTCGCTGGCAATGCTGAGCTGCGGCGGGGCATTTGTTTCTGCTGCAAATGTCACGATCCAGCCGAAATCCATGGCAATCTCGAGGTCAAGAACATCCCTGTAGAAAGCCTTGCTCTTAGCGGGATCCGTGGAATGAAAGTTGGGCACGATACGTTTGACGGTCATGCGGACAGATTGTCAGACATACTCGCCATCGGAAAGCGGAGATTAACAGGCCGGCAAATTCCTGTAGTCTGGTTGCCACGGAGATCGGGATTGAAAGACGGCTGGTATGACCTGGGAAACTTACATACTCTACCTCGCTGCAATCGCAGCTTTCTTTGCGACGCCGCCCGACACCAGCCAGTTGCTGATCATGTCAAACAGCATTCAACATGGGGTTAAGCGCGCGTCATGGACAATTGCCGGCGATCTCACGGCAAACATAATTCAAATGATGGCTGCAGCATTCGGCCTCGCCGCTCTGATTGCCACTTCGGCGAATGCCTTTAGCCTGATAAAATGGTTTGGTGTCGCCTATCTCGCCTGGATCGGAGTGCAGCTTTTTCTGAGCAAGCCAAAGGAATTCCAACTTGCCGGAAGCTCGAGGAAAACGCGGACAAGTTTGTTCAAACAAGGTTTCATTACATCCAGTGCAAACACCTATGCCGTAATCTTCTTTGCCGCGTTGTTTCCTCAGTTTATTGATCCGGCGCTGGCAACGCTGCCTCAGGTTACCATTCTGGGTGTAACCTATCTCCTGGTTGACGCGTTGTTGCTGCTCATCTGGGGCCACCTGGCAATCTATTCGGCTGATCGCTTGCGAGCAATTTCCAGCGGCCTGGTCAATCGGATTTGCGGCCTGCTGATGATTGGCGCTGCGGCACTGCTGGCGTCAAAAGATTTTGAACCAAACACACAGAGTCAATAACCATGGGTTTCGACAACTGGCTGATCTTCATGACCATCTGGATCCTGGCAAGCCTCCCGCTGGGACCAAATGCGTTAAACTGTATCTCTTCTTCGGCGACCTATGGCTTTTCAAAAGGGCTCTGGAGCGTTGCGGGTGTATTCATCGCGGCCAATATTCATATGGCGCTGGCGCTTTCCAGCATCGCCGCCTTTTTAACCGCTCAGCCGGTATTTTTTGAAGCACTGAGATGGGCCGGTGTCGCCTATCTGGCCTGGATGGGCGCATCATTGCTCCGTTCGAAGGGCAAAATCGATCTGAAAAGCAGCCCTCCAAGCCTCTCGAACTGGCAACTGGTTAGACGGGCGGTGCTGATATCCATGAGCAATCCTAAGTCGATATTTGTCTGGCTTGCTGTCTTCACCCAGTTTATTCAAGGCGGCTCGCCCCTTGGACCTCAGCTGATCGTACTGGCACCATCAGCGCTTTTCGTCACTCTTGCCGTCTATGTTGGCTATTGCGGAATGGGTCGGGGGGTGAACAGGTTGCTTTCAGGCAGTCGCAAGATCTGGTTCGACCGCATAACCGGGACGACGTATCTCGGCTTTGCCGTAGGGCTCGCATCTGCCGATTTGCGCAGGACCTGAAGGATCTTGGGGTTGTGACGAGCCGGCACGACCTCGTCCGATAAACACTTGCTCTACTTGTTGAATACAATCACCAAATCGGCATTGAATAAGGTTTGATCCTGAGATCGCGAGGCCAGCCGCGGATTTAAGCTGCGCAAACGAAACAGAAGCTGGACGTTGTTGACACAAAATCCTAGCTTTAGGCGCCGGATCGTATGCCGTAATTGAGGCCGGCTGACAGCGCGAGGAAAAATTGTTCAAGAGCATTTTCCGGGCCGGTCTGACTGGCTGCTGTTTGGTGGCCGGTTCGACGATTGGCAGTTCTCAAAGCCAGGTGGCGCAATGCGCCGACGATGCGATGTTGGTTTTTGATGGTTCCGGATCGATGGCTGCGACCGGACACAACGGCCTTGACCACCCCCGCATCATAGATGCACGCCTTGCCGTCGAACAATCGATCCCGAAAATTACACCGTTTCGACGTGTCGGGCTCATTATTTACGGCCCGGGGCCGCAAGATTCCTGCAGCAATATCGATCTTCGTTTCAAACCTCAAAATCATGCAGCTTCGCGCATCATTGCGGAAATAAATGATCTATCACCTGTTGGTGAAACCCCTTTAACGGAAGCGGTCAGACATGCTGCTGACGCGCTCGATTCACGCCAAAAGTCCGGCGTTGTGGTGCTGGTGACCGATGGCAGAGAAAGCTGCGGTGGTGCTCCTTGTCTTCTCGCGGAACAGCTCGCTGTCAATGCACGTATTACGGTCCATGTTATTGGGTTCAGAGTTCGGGGCCAGTTCCACCAATGGAATGGCCAGGGGCTCCGGCATGCACCGACAATCGCCCGCTGTCTCGCAGACAGGACGGGCGGCAAATATGTGTCAACAGAATCGACCGAGGATCTGGTTGCGGCGCTTAAAGAAACTCTTGCTTGCCCGTTGATTGGAACCAATTCACATTCCAACAGACGCCAATCCCGAGGCTAGGCTTGTCCGGACTTTCCATGCCGGCACATTCGGGCGCCAGGCACATATGCATCTGTCGCGTCTTGCCTCGTCCTGATAGGACAGTCACCGCGTCAAGCACCAGGACCAGACTGCTCCAGTCAAACGCGTCGAGCCGAGTGATCCGCCAAGGTATCCCGACAGCGGCCTGGGCGGCTTCTAACCGGCCGCCTTTTTCTCGAGTCGCCGCGCATGAAGGATCGGTTCGGTGTAACCGCTTGGCTGAACAAGCCCTTTGAGCACAAGGTCCAGTGCGCCCTGAAAGGCAATCGACGTGTCAAAGTTGCCGCCCATTGGCTCATAGAGTGGGTCGTCTGCATTCTGACCGTCCACCACTTTGGCCATTTTTTGCATGGTGGCCACGATTTGCGCTTCATCCACGACACCGTGATGCAACCAATTCGCCATATGCTGGCTTGAGATACGCAGCGTGGCCCGGTCTTCCATGAGACCGACATCATTGATGTCCGGTACTTTCGAGCAGCCGACCCCCTGGTCGATCCAGCGCACCACATAGCCAAGAATGCCCTGCGCATTGTTATCGAGCTCGGCTTGAATATCCTCGGGTGACCAGTTTGGACGTGTTGCCACCGGCACTGACAAAATGTCAGTTATCTTGGCGCGGCCGCGAGACTTTATCTCTTGCTGCACTGCCTTAACATCGACCTGATGGTAGTGGGTAGCGTGCAATGTTGCCGCTGTCGGGCTTGGCACCCAGGCGGTGTTCGCCCCCGCTTTCGGGTGACCAATCTTCTGCTCAAGCATGTCAGCCATGAGATCCGGCATGGCCCACATGCCCTTGCCAATCTGGGCTCTGCCCTGCAGACCACACTCCAGTCCTATGTCAACGTTCCAGTCTTCATAGGCGGCAATCCAATTCGACGCCTTCATATCACCTTTGCGGATCATCGGGCCGGCTTCCATCGACGTGTGGATTTCGTCACCGGTGCGATCGAGGAATCCGGTGTTAATGAATACAACCCGTTCTTTGGCCGCGCGGATACATTCCTTAAGATTGACCGTCGTGCGACGCTCTTCATCCATGATGCCCATTTTGAGGACGTTTCGCGCCAGACCCAATGCGTCTTCAACACGGGCGAAAATTTCCGACGCGAAAGCAACCTCTTCAGGACCATGCATCTTTGGTTTCACAATATACATGGAACCTTCGCTGGAATTTACCCGGCGACCATTGGCGCCAATGTCGTGCAACGAACACAGGGCCGTGACCATCCCATCCATGATGCCTTCGGGCACTTCGTTACCGTCCGACAGGAGAATGGCCGGATTGGTCATCAGATGACCGACGTTTCTGTTCAGCATAAGTACCTGTGATTTCAGGCTCATGGCCTCGCCTTTTGAATCAAGATATTCACGTGGCGGGTTAAGGCGGCGGGTCATAGATTTGCCGCCCTTTTCGAAACTGTCTTCCAGATCACCTTTCATGAGACCGAGCCAGTTGCGATAGGCAACAACCTTGTCCTCAGCGTCCACAGCGGCGATGGAATCCTCATTGTCCATGATCGAGGTCACGGCCGATTCCAGAACCAGGTCAGCAATGCCAGCCTTGTCCGTCTCGCCAACCGGGTGCTGACGATTGATCACCACATCGATATGCATTCCGTTTTTGACCAGCAATATATTGTCCAGCCCGGCTTCGGTGCCGTTGTAACCGACAAATTGCTCCGGCTGGGCGAGCGACATCGTTGACCCATCTGCAAGGGCGACGGCGAGCGCTCCGTTTTCAACACTGAAACCCTGTGCATTTGCCCAGGTGCCGGCGGTCAGGGGAACGCTTTGGTCCAGGAAATTGCGCGCCCATGCGATTACCTTGTCGCCACGCACCCTGTTGTAGCCCGGCCCCTTTTCAGCCCCGTTCTGCTCAGGAATTGCGTCGGTGCCGTAGAGAGCATCGTAGAGCGACCCCCACCTGGCGTTGGCGGCGTTGAGAGCATAACGCGCATTGGTGATGGGGACCACAAGCTGCGGCCCTGCAACACGCGCAATTTCGTCATCAACCTTCGACGTCTCCACTGCGAACGCATCGCCCTCAGGAACAATATAGCCAATATCCTTCAAAAAGGCCTGGTAGGCGTCCATGTCGGAAAATTTACCTTTGTTATCGCGGTGCCATTGACTGATCTGGTTCTGCAGATCACCACGATTGGCCAGGAGATCTCGGTTTCTCGGCGCCATGTCATGGACCAGCTTATCCATATCCCGCCAAAACGCCTCGGGTTCGATCCCGGTGCCGGGAGCAGCCTCCTCGTTCACAAAGTCGAATAGTTCCCGTGCAACCTTGAGGCCGCCAAATTCAACACGATCTGTCATAGATACTCCCCTGGCCACCAAATTGCCGGTGGCGGAACCTGTCTGTAATACTGTTGGGGCGTGTTTACGGGATTCCCGGTCAGGGTCAATTGGCTTTTGGGTTCAGGGTTTAGACGCCCACCGCAAAGTCTGTTCGAGCCAGCCCGCCGGCATGCCGTGCCCCCCGGCATGAAGGCAGAACGAAATCGCCTTTCCGCTGCCGCATCCATCCCAGGTCCGACACCAGAATGCGCCTTGCGTCTCGATCCGGTCGGGACGGGATTTACACTGATTGGTATGTCGCTGTACCGAAAGCCCCTCAAACACATCGCCCTGGTGCCAGGCGCGAATTCCACGACCCTCGAGCGGAACCTGCCGATCGGCGAATCCGTGGATATGAAGTAACTTCCGAGGCCCGCCGGGGCAGGCAATTGCAGTTGAACCATCTGCCTGCGCGATACCGGTTTGCGGCAGCGGGCGTCGCAAGCCGCCGGCCACTGACACAATCGCTGCTACGGGAACGCTGGAATAACAACCAAAGAACCAGGCCATTGATCCGCCCGACGAAAACCCGGTCACCAGGGTCGAAGCCAGGTCGACCGGCACGCGCGATTTAACATCGCTGAGTACGTTCTCAACAAACGCAATATCGTCTCGGTTGCCGCGCGGCGCCTCACCTTCGGGTCGTGCGGCCCAACCCCGGCTCGTTCGTTTGCCGAAGGTAAATTCCGGCCCGTCGGGGGCCACAAGCAAGAAGCCGTTTGTGCCTATTTCCCGTGCCATGCCCCGGTTTCGCGCGACCGCAGCGCCCGAGCCGTTGTGGCCATGAAAAAAGACAAGTGGTTTAAGGAGTGTTTTGCCGTCCCAGTTTTCAGGATAGGTGAGATGATAAGTACCGCCGTTGGCACCCGAGATTTCGCAAGGCGTGCCCTTACTACACGGCCTTTCTGAGCCGTATGCTGGCACAGCGGCGAGGACAGCAAAAATAAGGGTGGCCAAAATCTTCATCGCGAGACGATTGCCGCAATCGTTGCGGCTTGCAACCGCCTGGGCTTCACGATTGCTTCACCAGCTTGCAGGCACCATATGCGGCCTCACGTTTGAGCCCGCTTCGCAGTAAACGCATCAACAAGAAAATCAAAAACCCCACGCACCCGCGGACTGGTCTTCAACTCCTTATGGGCAGCCAGCCAGATGGGCATTGTCCCGACGGAACCACCCGTTTCAATGCGCACGACCCGCGGGTCAGCCCGGCCGATCTCAACCTGGTTGAAGCCAATCCCAAACCCGGCAAGCACCATGTTCCAGCAGACAACCTGGTCGTCGCTGCGAAAAGCGAAAAAGTCGCGATCGACTGAATAACCCGCTCGCTTCATGCCATCGATGATCAGTGAACTGCGGTCATATCCAATGACATCGTGGTTCAGGATATCAGGCAGGGACTCGGGCAGGCCCCGCCTCTCAACGTAGGAGTGGGCCGCAAACATACCGATCTCCAGATCACTCACCTTTCTGGCAATGACATCAGACTGGGTTGGGCGGTACATGCGCAACGCGATGTCCGCTTCCCGTCGCAGAAGATTATGGGTCTCGTCCGACGCAACAACTTCCAGCTCGATGTCCGGTTGCTCCAGATGCAATCTGGTCAATATGTCAGGCAGCACGTAAGTGGCCACAATCCGGCTGGCCGTAATCCGCACAGTTCCGGAAATCTGAGCGGCGTCAGCTGTGCGGGCCAGTGCAAGCCGCGAAGCGGCATCCGCCATCTCCTGTACATGTTCCATCAATTCAATACCGGGCTCGGTAAGGGCGATCCCTGCATTGTCACGGACAAAAAGGCGAACGCCCAGATCGCTTTCCAATTGAGATATGTGACGACTCATTGTGGGCTGACTGCCACCGGTTGCACGCGCCGCGGCAGACAGCGACCCGTGCTTGCCAACGCTGGCAAAGGACTGCAGCAGCGACCAGTCGGGAACAGCGTCATAGTTATTCATATTCAAGTAACACAAATCAAATTTGGCCAAGTGATATACGAATATTGAATATCTAGGATTACCCTGTCAACTGAATCGAAAAGGAAAGTCCATGCTACCATCAGTTACCATTATTGGCGCCAGAGGCCGATTTGGACGCGCTGCCGTATCCGCATTTGCCGCCGCCGGGTGGCGGGTCAAGGCGTTCGCCCGCACGTGGCCCCAAACTGAAACCGCACCAGCTTTTGAAACGATAACGGGCGACGCCTTCGATGTTGCATCACTTACAGCCGCCTGCCGAGGAGCCGATGTGATTGTCAACGCGCTCAATTCGCCCTATCCGCGCTGGCAGCAGGATCTGCCACGCCTCACCGGAGCCATCATCGCTGCGGCAACGGCGAATGGTGCAACCATCCTCCTTCCGGGAAATGTTTACAATTATGGTGAGGCAATGCCGCCGGTCCTGAGAGAGGAAACGCCCCATCGCCCCACGACACGAAAGGGCAGCTTGCGCGTCGACATGGAGCAGACATACAGGCTCGCCGCCGGCAAGGGTATCCGCACCATTGTGTTGAGGGCCGGCGATTTCATCGAGCGCGAAAAGACCGGTAACTGGTTCGACAGCCACATTGCCAATCGGGTATCGAAAGGCAAAGCGACCTATCCCGGGCAACTTGATGCCGTTCACGCGTGGGCGTATCTGCCGGATATGGCTCGTGCCATGGTTGAACTTGCGGGCATTCGCGACAGCTTAGAGAATTTTGATGAGTTCGGCTTCGAAGGCTACAGCCTGACCGGCGCGGAATTGCTTGAAGCCATCGAACAAGCAAGCGGTCAACCCCTTGAAGTCGGCTCAATGCCCTGGAGATTGTTGAGAGTTTTGGCGCTTGTGTCGCCGCTGATGCGTGAAGTTCTCGAAATGCGCTACCTGTGGGACGTGCCGCACCAGATTGATGGCACAAGACTTTACGATGTCCTACCACGGTTTCGGCCTACGCCACTTGATCAATGCATGCAGGATGTATTGGGTCTAAGACGACGGGAGCGCATCGACCTTCGGCCACAAACCGTTTCATAAATTCAGACCGAAGCGCTAGATTTGTCCATCCTTACTTCCTGAAACGGATTCGGCTTGAGCGGGCTTCTTATTAAGATTGCTGTCATCGGCGCGGCCGGTATTGGCGCACAGTGGGCGGCGTGGAGGCTTCGCATACCGGCCATCGCGTTGCTGTTAATTGCCGGATTCCTGCTCGGACCGGTTTCCGGCTATCTGGATCCAAAGGGCACGTTTGGCGAGCTTTACAAACCCATGACAGGAATGGCCGTGGCCATCATCCTGTTTGAGGGCGGATTGACCCTCAATTTCAAGGAGATACGGGAGACGTCTAAGGCCGTCCGGCGCATTGTCCTCATTGGCGGACCGCTGGTCTGGTTTCTGTCGGCACTTGCCGCACATCACGCTGCAGGGCTTTCCTGGCCGGCGGCGATCGTCCTTGGCGCCATTCTGGTGGTCACCGGCCCCACTGTGATTATGCCTTTGCTAAGGCAGGCCCATTTGAGCAAGCGACCCGCATCCCTGCTGCGATGGGAAGCCATCGTCAACGATCCCATTGGTGCATTGTTTGCAGTTTTGGCCTTCGAGACCTATCTCGTCCTGCACGGTTCTCATGATGCTTCATCTCTGATCGGCACCGTGATCCTCGCTGCCATTGTTGCTGTCGGCGGTGGCTATGTCCTGGGTCGGTCGATTGCCATTGCGTTCATCAAGGGCCGGGTGCCGGAATATCTCAAAGCCCCTGTATTGCTCGCATGTGTTTTGTCGGCTTTCGCCATATCCGACGCACTGCTCGAGGAATCCGGCCTGCTGACCGTGACAATCATGGGCATCACATTGGCCAATACACGCCTCGCCAGCCTGGCCGAACTGCGCCGTTTCAAGGAGACCGTAACGGTCCTGCTGGTTTCCGGTCTCTTCATCATGCTTACAGCATCCCTGGAAATGGGCGATCTGCTGGCCCTGGGCTGGCCCACTGTGCTGTTTGTGGTGCTGATCCTGTTTGTCATCCGCCCCATGGCAATCTTCATCGCGACCACAGGTGCCGGGTTGAAATTTAAGGAGCGCTTACTCGTTGCGTGGATCGCACCCCGCGGCATCGTTGCTGTTGCCGTTGCAGGTGTGTTCGGGACCGCCCTTGCTGATCTTGGTGTCGAAGACGGCAACAAGATGCTCGCCATGACCTTCGCGGTGGTTGCATCTACGATCCTGCTGCACGGGTTTTCGTTGGCTCCGATGGCAACCTGGCTGGGCTTGAAATCCACCGATCGGCCAGGAATTCTCATCGTCGGTGGAACGCCGTGGACCGAAGCTTTGTCGCAGAAGCTCAAAGAAATAGACGTTCCCACAATTATCGCTGACAGTAACTGGAGTCATCTTCGCGGTCCGCGCCAGGCTGGAATGCCGGTGTTTTTTGGCGAAGTGCTTTCCGAACAGGCGCACCACGACATTGCCTTCAACAGCTTCTCTCATCTCATTGCGGCAACAGACAATGATTCCTACAATTCGCTGGTCTGCACCGAATTTGGTCCCGAAATCGGGCGTGGCAATGTTTTTCAGATTGGTTCGACGGGTGAGGAGAGCGGGCGCCAGGCCTTGAATTTTACCCTGGGAGGCAGGCCGCTGTTCAACCCGGGGCGCGACTATGAAAGCCTCGCTTCACGGTTCCAGGAGAACTGGATTTTCCATGCCACAAAACTAACGGATGAGTACGGATTTGATTCCTATCGTAAAGCTCGCGCACCGGACTCTGCGGTGATTCTATGGGTCAGGGAGGATGGAACCTTGATCTTCAGGCAGGGAAAAGGTGCGCCAGATCCCGGATCCGGCGACACGATACTTGCTTTTGGACCGGCACAGCCTCAGGAAAAGACCGGCAAGGCAGCTGCTGCTGCCCGAAGAACACAGACATGAGAGCACTATGAAGCAGGCCCGCCTGTATCTCACCGCGCGCAAGCCCGAAGCCTTCCATATCGCAAGCATTCTTGATCCTATTCTGGAGGAGGAAGGCATAACGAGTGCGTTGTTTGAGGATGATCAAAACTCCGGCAAGTGGTGCTATGCTGTCTATGCCGACAAACAGGACATACCGCAGTACCGACGATTGATGCGGGATAAGCTCGGTGCTGACACGTTTGGCCTCTCAATTCACGAGGAAGTGCTTGAGGATCGGGATTGGGTCAAAGAAACACTGCGCGAGCTCAAGCCCGTTCAGGCCGGTCGCTTCTTTGTTCACGGCTCACACGATCGTGCTGCCGCCTCGAAGGCCCGTATTGCTGTTGAAATCGACGCGGGCCTGGCCTTCGGAACAGGCCATCACGGGACCACTGCCGGTTGTCTCGACATGCTTGAGACCTGCTTGCGCAGGCACCACCAGTCGGGATGGCCACAACGCGCTTACGATGTAGGAACCGGATCGGGCGTCCTTGCCATTGCTCTGGCAAAAACCTTAAAAATCAAAGTCCTGGCAACCGACATTGATTCAATTGCTGTGGATGTTGCCCGTCAAAATGCCGTGCTCAACGGCACAGGAAATCAGGTAAAAACAGCAGTTGCGGCGGGATTTCAGAACCGTGCCTTTGGGATGTTCGGGCCGGCGGACCTGGTATTCGCAAACATTCTGGCAAGGCCATTGGAACAGCTGGCGAGGCCGATGCGCAGCCACCTGGCACCCGGAGCCTGGGTTATCCTGTCGGGGTTATTGCCTCATCAGAAAGCGCGAATTGTCTCTGCCTATTCCCTTCAAGGGCTGGTTCTGCACAAACACCTGATCCGCGATGGATGGCTGACGCTTTTGATGCGCGCATAAAAAAAGCGGACCAAAAGGCCCGCTTTTCGAAGGTCAAGGCTCAAATCGCCTACATGGGATAGTTTGAAGGCCCCATTTTCCGCAACTCGGAGCGGGTGACACCGATGCGTGCCAGTGTGTCATCATCCATGTTCAACAGCGCACCGTTTACGTAGCGGCGAGCCTGTTTTTCACGTGCTGCAATCATGCGATCGAAAGTGCTGCGAAAGCTCATTTTTCTTGTCCTTGTCCAGTGTTGCTGCTGATTTCGTGTTTCCTAGATAGGATATTGGTTGGAATGTGTAAGTGGGCCTGACGCAAACAAGCCATGCAGAAAACGCATGGCATTGTTTACATTTTGGTCATGAACAGCACGGCTCGGTGTTCGACTGGGGGACATCCTGTGTTAGAAATTGTCCAACCAGAATACAGACAACGCCTATGTTTCAGAATTTCGATGCTCCCAAAGCGCCGGTGCGAGGCCGGAATCGACTCGACGCGGTCCGTGCCCTCATGCATGAGACAAAGCTTGATGCGCTGTTGGTGCCCCACGCCGATGAACAGCGAAACGAATACCTGCCCGCCAATGCCGAACGGCTGGCCTGGCTCAGCGGTTTTACCGGTTCGGCGGGCGAGGCCATTGTCACGATTGACCAGGCCATCCTGTTTGTCGATGGACGTTACACCTTGCAGGCAGCAGATCAGGTCGATCCGGACTTATGGCAGGTGGAAAGCCTGATTGATAATCCTGCTCACAAGTGGCTGGCTGCCCATCCATCAGACATCACGACCATTGGTTACAATCCCTGGCTACATACGGCCAATGAAGTCGGGCGTCTGCAGTCTGCCGCCGACAAAACCGGCGCGGTATTGCGAGCCCTGGACGGAGATCTGATTGACAATGCGTGGAACGATCAGCCCGCACAACCACGCCAACCAGTGCGGATTCAGCCGTTCGAACAGGCGGGAAAGCTGACCACACAGAAGCTTGAAGACATGGACGCTGCGCTGTTGTCTGCCGATGCTGAACTATGCGTTGTCACAGACCCTTCGTCGATTTGCTGGTTGTTCAACATTCGCGGCAGCGATGTAGCTCATACGCCGATCACGCTGGCCCATGCTATTTTGCGCCGCGGTGAACTGCCCTTGCTGTTCATCGCCAGCGAAAAACTGGACATCGAAACAAAAGCTTTTCTCAATCAGGTAAGTTATCTGCACGAGCCCGGCGAGCTTCCAACAAAGCTCACTGAGCTGGCCCAAAATGCCCCAGTCATGCTTGATCCGGACCTGGCAGCATATGCCTTTACAAGGCTCGTCGAGGAAGCAGGCGGAACGGTCATCAAAGCAGCGGACCCGGCCCGGTTGCCCCGAGCGATAAAAAACGATGTCGAGATCGAAGGAGCTCGGACTGCCCATTTGCGCGACGCAGCCGCGATAACAAGTTATCTCGCGTGGCTCGACGAACAGAAAATCGGCTCACTTGATGAGATTACAGCCGCGAAAAAGCTCGAGAGCTTTCGCTCTGAAATGGCCGGAAACATGCCGTTGAGGGACATCGCCTTTGACACAATCTCAGGCTCCGGCCCCAACGGGGCAATCGTTCACTACCGTGTCACCCAGAATTCCAACCGAACCCTTGAAGAGGGAGAACTGTATCTGAGCGATTCCGGCGGCCAATATCAGGACGGGACGACCGACATCACCCGCACAATTGCGATCGGCACCCCGAGCAGGGAACAGCGTCGCGCCTTCACGCTCGTGCTCAGGGGCCATATTGCAATCGCTCTTGCGCGATTCCCAAAGGGCACCCGGGGTATGGATCTCGATCCTCTTGCCAGAATGCCGCTCTGGCAGCATGGCATGGACTACGCCCATGGAACCGGCCACGGGGTTGGCTCGTATCTGTCCGTTCATGAAGGCCCGCAGAGCATTTCCCGCCGCGGCGCCCAGGAACTTCTGCCCGGCATGATCCTGTCAAACGAACCGGGCTACTACCGGGCCGGTGAGTTTGGCATTCGTATTGAGAACCTGGTTCTGGTGCGTGAAGCCTCAGACATTCAGGATGGCGATATCGCCATGATGGGGTTCGAAACCCTTACGCTTGCCCCAATTGACCAGCGGCTGATCGACCCCGCACTGATGTCAGATGACGAGTTGCACTGGCTCAACGCCTATCACGGCTGGGTACGACGAAAACTTGAACCACTGGTCAGCGATGAAACGAACGACTGGCTACGGCGGGCAACCGAACCGATGCTCAAAGACCTGCCGCCGGCTTCTGCCTAGACGAACGCGCGCAGCACCAGCAACAGCCCAAGCGCCAGAAATGCTGATGTAACTGCGCCGAAGCGCAGACTGAGTACAATTGCTGACGCAAGACAGACCCACTCCGCCGGGCCTCCGTTTACAGCAGCTGGAACGACCAGGGTTGTCATGACTGCCACCGGAACAGCTTCCAGCGCCGCTTCTACCCGGTAGGGTATGGGTTCAAAATAGGCCAGAATGTAATGGCCGGCGAGCCGGTTTACGAGGGTCACAAGCCCCCCGACCACGATGATTGTCAGCAATGCACCATCGAGCGGCTCAATCATGGGAGGGCTCTTCACGCGGTTTGGCCAGAGCCGCAGCGACAAGCATCCCGGCAAGTCCACCTGCGGCAATGTGATAGGGCGAACCAACCCATAGATAGACTGCAGCTGTCGTGCCCGCACTTACCATAAAGATCAGCGCGGCATTGGGCTTGGCGCGAAACCCCATCACCAGCGTAAGAAAGTATACCGGTACGAGTATATCCAGCCCAAATCGCCGAGGTTCGTCGATCAGGCTGCCAAACGCTGCGCCCAATGCGGTCGAGACGACCCAAATCGCGTAGAACACCAGTCCCATACCCAGATAGTATGGGAACGACAGCCCCTTGGGTCGTTCCGC
>CALIOE010000092.1 GCA_938044775.1 uncultured Rhizobiaceae group bacterium | reverse complement strand
ATGGCTGCGCATTTGCGCTCTTTCGTGTCCCTTCAGGGTGGCGGCCGGTTGGCCGAGCGCAGGGCCGTGCTGATATCCCGGCTGCGCCTTTGCAATGTCGCAGATGTCACCAGCAACGGCTGATGCCGTTGCATCACCGCCCGCCCCCGGACCCGACATCATGAGACTGCCGACTGTGTCTGCCTCGATCGATACGGCATTCGTGACACCGCCAATCTGCGCAATTGCAGAGTTCAGAGGCACCATGGCTGGATGAACACGGCTCTCCACTCCCTCGGCGGTCCGGGTTGCCACGCCAAGCAGCTTGATGCGGTAGCCAAGCTCATGAGCAGCCTCGATGTCCTGCCCCGTCACCTTTGTGATGCCCTCAAGATAGATCGCGTCTGGTGCAATACGGGTGCCGAACGCCAGACTGGTTAAAATCGCCAGTTTGTGGGCAGTATCATTTCCTTCGATGTCGAATGTCGGATCGGCTTCCGCAAATCCCAGTTTCTGGGCATCTTTCAGGCATTCCTCGAATGATAAGCCATCGTCTTCCATGCGAGTGAGGATGTAGTTGCAAGTTCCATTGAGGATCCCATAGACGCGGCTGACCTGATTCGCCGTCAGCGATTCGCGCATGACTTTGACGATGGGAATACCGCCTGCAACGGCCGCCTCGTAGTTGAGCAGAAGACCGCTGGATTCAGCCAGCTCGGCCAGCTCAATGCCATGTTTGGCCAACAGCGCTTTGTTGGCCGTGACCACGTGCTTGCCGGCCATCAGTGCCGCTTTGACGGCACCAAGCGCCGGTTGATCTTCGCCACCAATCAGCTCAACGAAAACATCGACATCGCTGCTTTGGGCCAACGCTTCCGGGCTGTCATACCAGGTCATGCCGTTAAGAGAGACCCCGCGATCCTTGTCGCGCGACCGAGCGTTTATCGCGGTAATAACAACGGGCTGACCGCACCTCGTGGTCAGCATTTCCTGCTTTTCCTGGACCAGGCGGACAAGCGCAGAACCAACGGTACCCAAACCGGCAATGCCCAAACGAAGTGAATTGCTCATGGGGAGTTTTAATTCCTGATTAACAAAGCTGAACAACAGCGGCCCGACTCAGGCAGTGAGTGCCTTGTTTGAGGGCCATTTGCAACGGGTTTGAGTATTAATCCGATGCCTCCTCCACCGCTCCGGCAGCCTTGATCTCAGCCTGGCGTCGCGCCACATGGCCGGCGACCTCTTCTCGAAATGCGTCGACTCCCTGGCCGGAAGTTGCCGTTGCTTCTGGCGACCTTTGCCGGGCCTGCTGCGCCGCAGCCCCCAGAGCGGCAACATCGCGGCGGTAGGCGCCATTGTTGTTCGCCGCAGCCTGACGTCGGGTTGATGCTGTGCTTGCCTTCAGTTCGCTCTTGACGCGCGCTTTCTCCTCCTCGGTCAATTGTGCAGTAGCGCCTCGGGGCACGTCATTAATGTTTGGAAACTGCCCTGTCTTGCTTCCGCCTCCTTGAGACGTGTCGGTTGACGGAAGCAACAGAGCATCAGTTCCGGAAGTTACGCAGGCACCAAGGAAGAATGCACTGGCGACCAGGAGCGTCACTCGCGTGAAATCTGCACTGTTCCTGATGGTCAAGATAAACCTCCTCACCGTGCTCGCTGCATGAAGATACCCGCAACCAAATGTGCCAAATGCCGGTTACGGGCGCAATCGTTACCACTGCCGGGGGCAGGGTTGTGAACGGAACTCAATGTCAAAGCTGTTTGAGCGCCTGGTCCAGATCGGCGATCAGATCTTCTACACTCTCAATACCAACAGACAGTCGAACCACGTCTCCCCCGGCGCCAGCGGCTTCCTTTTGCTCATCGTCGAGCTGACGGTGGGTTGTTGAGGCCGGATGAATGATCAGCGAACGGGTGTCACCAATATTGGCGAGGTGCGAGAAGATCTCCACATTGGCGACGAGGTCAATGCCCGCCTGATAACCGCCCTTTACACCAAAAGTAAAAACGGCGCCGGCTCCCTTTGGCAAGTATTGCTTCTGCAATGCATGGTGGGGATCGTCGTCAAGCCCTGCATAGGAAACCCATGCCACTTTGTCGTGACCTTGCAGGTGTTTCGCGACGGTCATGGCGTTTTCGCAGTGGCGTTCCATGCGTAAGGGCAGTGTTTCAATGCCGGTGAGAATCTGGAACGAATTGAAGGGCGAAATTGCCGGCCCCAGATCGCGCAGTCCCAGCACGCGACAGGCTATTGCGAAGGCAAAATTGCCGAACGTTTCGTGCAGAACCATGTCGTTGTATTCAGGGCGCGGCTCCGACAATATTGGGTAGCGGTCGTCTTTTGACCAGTCGAACGTTCCGCCGTCGACGATGATACCCCCCATCGAATTGCCGTGCCCGCCCAGGAACTTCGTAAGCGAAGAAACCACAATGTCGGCACCATGCTCGATCGGACGGCACAGATAAGGCGTCGCCATTGTGTTATCGACCACCAGCGGAATGTGATACTTGCGTGCAACTTCGGCAATGCCGTTGATGTCCATGACCACACCGCCTGGATTGGCAAGGCTTTCAATAAAAATTGCCTTGGTCTTCGGTGTAATCGCTTTTTCGAAATCATCTGCCGAGAGGCCGTCTGCCCATTTAACGTGCCAGTCAAAACTCTTGAACGACTGACCGAACTGGTTGATCGATCCGCCATAGAGTTTGCGGGCTGCTACAAATTCATCACCAGGCTGCATCAGCGCATGCATGACGATCAGCTGGGCTGCGTGCCCCGAAGCAACTGCCAGTGCCGCGGTGCCGCCCTCCAGCGCCGCCACACGTTCTTCAAGCACGGCCGTGGTGGGGTTGGTAATCCGCGTATAGATGTTGCCGAAAGCCTGCAGACCAAAAAGAGAAGCCGCGTGATCTACGTCATCGAACACAAAGGAAGATGTTTGATAGATCGGCGTGATACGCGCACCGGTGGCAGGGTCAGGTTGAGCCCCCGCATGAATTGCAAGGGTTTCAAAACCTGGTTCGCGGTTACTCATATCATACTCTCCCATGGGGCCTTAAAATTTGACGCTTTATCGGGGAAGACGGCCCGAAGGTCAAAGTGCAATTTGCCACCCAAAACAGGTGTGGCGGGAAAGTTAGGGCGCATTATCTCGCATCTGTGCAACTTTGTGCTCAACCGCCGCCCCATGGGCCGGATCTGCGAGAAGTCGGACCGGACGCGATGGCACCTGTTGCAGCAGCGCTGTGTGTACTACAAATCACAGAACCCAACGAATCGGGGATCGACAAACCTTGAGCACTTTCCTTGCTGGCATCGTCGGCTCCGCCATCCTGGTTTTCGCGCGGTTTATTACGGCGGTCCGCGGCATTTGGCAGGGCATTGATCCGGTTGTCGGACAGCGGATTTATTTCGCCAATCATTCCAGTCATGGAGACTTTGTCCTCATTTGGACGGTTCTGCCGCCCAGGCTGCGGCGCGGCACCCGCCCGGTTGCTGGCGCTGACTACTGGATGGCGTCATGGTTGAAGCGCTTTATCGGTCGCGATGTGTTCAAGGCGGTCCTGATCGACCGAAATCCTGATACCCGAACCTCCGACCCCGTGGATCAGATGGCTGAAGCACTCGATAGCGGTGCTTCATTGATTGTGTTCCCAGAGGGCACCCGCAATACGACGGAGGAAGTTCTTCTAGACTTCAAAAGCGGTCTCTATCATCTGGCGAAAAAACGCCAGGAAGTAGACCTCGTACCGGTCTGGATTGCCAATCTGAACCGCGTCATGCCGAAAGGCGAACGCTTCCCGGTGCCGCTGATATGCACCGTCACCTTTGGCGAGCCTTTGAAAGTTGGCCCGAAGGAAACCAAGGCACGGTTTCTCAAGCGCGCTGAAAAAGCCCTGCTGGCGCTGCGGCCGGAGAACGGAGACGGGCCTCAATGAATGCAGTTCAAACCGATTTTCTGTGGTTGCTGGCCGGCATCGGCAGCATTTTGATCGTCGCCTCCATAACCGGTTATCTGCTTGCATGGAAATATTCACCCGACGGCTCAAACGAGGCGATTGAAAACCTCAATGCCCGCATCGAAGCCTGGTGGTTGATGGTGATCTTGCTGTCGATAGCTTTTCTCGGCGGCAAGACCGGGGTGCTTATTCTATTTGCGTTCTGTTCGTTTGCTGCCTTGCGCGAGTTCGCCACGCTCACAAATACACGGCAGGCCGACCATGTGGCGCTGGTTGGCGCCTTTTTTGTGGTTTTGCCCATTCAATACATTTCCATTGGCACCGGTTGGTATGGCTTTTATTCCATCTTTATTCCGGTCTGGGCTTTCCTGTTGATGCCGATCGCTGCAGCCATCCGAGGCGACACAAACCAGTTTCTTGTTCGTGTAGCCGAAACCCAGTGGGCGCTGATGATATGTGTTTTCTGCGCCTCCCACGTGCCAGCGCTGCTCAATCTGGAAATCGAGGGCTATGAGGGGCGCAACGTCCTGCTGATCGCGTTTCTGGTGGTTGTCGTCCAGTTGAGCGATGTGCTGCAATATGTATGGGGCAAGCTGTTCGGCAAAACCAAAGTCGCGCCGCGCCTTTCCCCATCCAAAACACTTGAGGGCCTCGTCGGCGGAATAGCGAGCGCAACACTAATTGGCGCATCCCTGTGGTGGCTGACACCATTCACCCCGCTGGAAGCCGGAGCCCTTTCGCTCGTCATCACCGTAATGGGCTTTTTTGGAGGTCTCGTGATGTCCGCAATCAAGCGCGATCGTGGCGTCAAGGACTGGGGTCACATGATTGCCGGGCACGGTGGCTTTATTGACCGGCTGGATTCCGTGGTCTTTTCCGCCCCAGTGTTCTTTCACCTGGTACGCTTCGGCTGGACACCATGATGCCTACAGCTGTTCGAAATGTGCTCAGCAGCGGCATCACCCACGTTGTGTTCGCTTTCATAGCCATGGGCAGTTGGGCCTTCTTTGCCAACAGCAGCCATGCGATGCCCAAACCAGCGGTTGCCGCGCTGGTACAGGGAACACTGTCGGCCTGCATCACGCTGTTTATGAAAAGAACTCTCGATCTGCTCTCGGCACAATGGTTGGGCGCGAAGTCGCTCTATCTTCCACCGCTTTTGGTTTGCGGTGCCTCGTTGGGTCTGCTGGTTCTTTTGCACATCCTTGCCGGAACGCCTGAACCGCTCCGCACAATCGCTTTGCCGTTTGCCATCGCCACCACATATGCCATCAGCTACAATCTGTCGCTTTGGCGCGGGAAGGAATCTCATGGCTGATCCCGATAGCCGTCGTCCGATTGCCAGCCGCGATACGGGCTGGGCCAGAAAATTGACTGTCTGGCTCGCTGAACGAAATGTAACACCCAATGGAATTTCCCAAGCGAGCATGCTTGCTGCCGCGGCGGCTTGCTTTGCGTTTTACATGGCCGGAAGCGCCAGCGGCAGCACCCGTATTGGTCTGCTCCTCGCGGCCGCACTTTGTTGTCAGTTGCGGCTGATCTGCAATCTGCTGGATGGCATGGTTGCTGTGGAAGCCGGCAAAGGCGCCAGGGACGGCCCGTTTTGGAACGAATTTCCAGACAGGGTGTCGGACATTCTGATTTTTGTCGGCATCGGATACGGCGTGGATGCACCCATTTTGGGTTGGACGGCGGCGGCCTTCTCTGTGCTGACGGCATATACGAGAGAGCTCGGACGCGCGTCGGGCCTGGAGGCGGATTTCAGCGGACCAATGGCCAAACCCCAACGCATGGCGCTTGTCACAGCAGCGGCGGCGATATCCATCTTTGACGGATTTTGGAGCTGGCCGAACAGCGCCTTGATCGCAGCTCTGTGGGCCGTTTCGCTGGGCGCGCTGTTCACCAGCTTGCGCCGTGCAAGACGAATGGTCCGCGCATTGAACGATCAGGATTGAATTCAGTCGTCGCCATCGCCCAACCTGTAGTGTTGGAAACCTTTGCTGAGTTTCGGCTTTTTCGCAGAGATCGTGCGACGGTTGAACCCGGTCCATCCGATCTCCCCGCATAGTCGGGCATATTCGATCTTGGGGCACCGGTTTTGCACAACGTTGATGCCTGCCATCTCCAGCGCCTCTGCAATGGCATCATCGCGAATGCCCAGTTGCAACCAGACAACCTTGGGCAGTTCCGGCATTGACATGATCTGCGACACCACACCCGGCAGGGCATCGGTTCGGCGAAAAACATCGACAATGTCCACCGGGGTCGGCAGGTCGGCGAGGCTGGCATAGGTCATTGATCCCGCGATTTCCTTGCCTGCGCGACCGGGATTTATGGGAAAGGTCTTATAGTTTTTTGCAGCAAGATACTTGGCGACAAAGAACGACGGACGCACCTCATTTCCGCTGGCTCCGACAATGGCGATGGATTTCGCCGATTGCAGAATCCGCCGCACATAAGCGTCTGAGTACTGATCGTGGTTCATTGCAATACGGGTCGTCTCATTCGTCCGACCATGAGGGTTCGCGGTCCTGCAAAAATGCGGCGATGCCCTCCTCTGCATCTTTTGCCAACATGTTTTCGACCATCACCTGCGCCGTATGAGCATAGGCTTCTGCGAGTCCCATGTCGGCCTGCTGATAAAAGGCCTGCTTTCCCACCTTCAATGTGTGAGACGACTTTTTTGCGATGTTTCGTGCATATTGGAGCGTAATCTGCTGCAGATACTCAACTGGCACGACCCGATTGACCAGTCCGATTTCGCGGGCGTGGCTGGGTGTGATTGCTTCGCCCGTCAACAGCATTTCCATTGCATGTTTGCGCAGCACATTGCGCGACAGGGCAACCATCGGTGTCGAGCAAAACAGGCCAATGTGAACACCAGGCGTGCAAAACGTTGCGTCTTCGCTGGCGATGGCCAGGTCGCAGGACGCAACCAGCTGACAGCCGGCTGCGGTAGCCAGACCATTGACCTCCGCAATCACCGGTTTGGGATGATTGACAATCGCCTGCATCACCGAAGCGCATTTCTCCATCAGATCCTGAAAATAGGCCCTTCCCCGGTCTGAATCGGCCCGGTGCGGCGTCATTTCCTTGAGATCATGACCGGCGCAGAACAGGTGTCCGTTTGCGGCCAGAACAACCACCCTCGTTTCCTTTTCTTCGGCGGCATTTTTGAGAGCCTCGTCAAGCGCTGACAGCATGCCTTCGGACAGCGTGTTGGCAGGTGGATTGTTGAGCACCAGCCGCAGCACCCCACCGTCCAATCGCTGGGCGACAATCAGTTCCGCTCCGAGATTTTCTGCTGACTTGATGCTCAGAATTTCGGCCATTGTACAATTTCCACATTAACCCGTTGCCCCTTGCCTAGTTTGTTGCAAATCTGAGCGCAAGGAAAGTTCGAGACCGCAATAGAATGTCACCAAGAGTACTGCTGGAAAAGGATGGCCGTGTCGGCCGGATCATTCTCAACCGGCCCGATGTCATGAACGCCATCGACGACGAGCTGCCGAGTGAGCTCGCTGCTCGCGTCGCTGAGGCCAACGCCGAACCCGACATTCATGTGATCATACTTAGTGGCGCCGGACGTGCTTTTTGCGCCGGTTACGACCTCACCTACTATGCCGAGAAAGATTCCGGCGAAGGCAACAACGTCACCCAGAGCATGCCCTGGGACCCGATGAAGGACTATGCCTTCATGCACCGTAATACCGAATTGTTCATGTCGCTTTGGCATTCGCACAAGCCGGTGATTGCCAAGGTCCACGGTTACGCGGCGGCCGGCGGATCAGACATTGCCCTTTGCTGCGACATGATTGTGATGGCTGACGATGCCGAAATCGGCTACATGCCTGCCCGGGTCTGGGGATGTCCCACGACGGCCATGTGGACCTATCGTCTCGGCCCCGAGCAGGCCAAACGCATGTTGTTCACGGGTGACAGGATAGACGGCAGGGAAGCAGAGCGAATTGGTCTGGTGTTGAAATCAGTGCCCGCCGGCAATTTGGATGTTGAGGTCGACAGGTTGGCGAACCGCATGGCCAGTGTCCCGATCAATCAGTTGATGATGCAGAAAATTGTGATCAATCAGGCAATTGAGGCGATGGGACTGGCAAACACTCAACGTCTTGCCACCATCTTCGATGGTATCACACGCCATTCGCCCGAGGGGTTGAATTTCAAGGCCCGTTCCGAGCAGCGCGGCTGGAAAGAAACGGTGCGCGAGCGTGACCAGGGAACGTTTGACTGGACCCAAAACCGTCCCATCAATCCGGAAAGCTAGTCTTAACATGTTGCAGCCTGTGCTCACCGCCGCTGAACTCAACTCCTATATCTGCGAGGTCTATCCTCAGATCATGGAGCAATATCCAGGTTACAAGGTCGCCAGAGTGGATCCGGGCAGAGTGGAAATTCAGATGGTGACCGACGAGCGCCACATAAGAGCCGGAGGGACCGTCTCTGGCCCGACACTGTTTTCGATTGCCGACATGGGTGGCTATGCCTGCGTGTTGTCGCATGTAGGACGCCAGGCACTTGCCGTCACCACCAATCTCAACATCAACTTTATGCGCAAAGCCGATCCCGGAATTTTGTGCGCCGATTGCACGATACTGAAGCTGGGTAAGCGACTGCTCGTTTTCGACTGCACAATAACAGCCAATGAGTCAGACGAAGTCATCGCTCATGCCACAGGAACCTATGCAATTCCTCCAGCACGGTGAATCGTGTGGA
>CALIOE010000091.1 GCA_938044775.1 uncultured Rhizobiaceae group bacterium | reverse complement strand
TTACATGGCTTCTGCCAGAGCGTCCCTTTCTTACGCGGTGGGTGAGTGGGCCCGGATCTGGGGACTCCAAAACATCATTCGTGCGATGGGAGCTTACTTCATTCGCCGGGCCTCGAATAATGAACTGTATCGTAAAGTTCTTGCCCGCTACGTCGCCATGGCAACGCGTGAAGGGGTCACACAGGCCATGTTTCCGGAAGGCGGACTTAGCCGCAATGGAGCCCTGGGTGAACCCAAACTGGGCCTGTTGAGCTACATGCTTGCTGATTTTGATGAAAAGACCAGCAAGGACATTGTCTTCGTTCCGGTCGGCATCAATTATGACCGGGTCGTCGAGGACCGCATTTTGACCCGCAAGCAGGAGGAGGAACTCACTGGTCGATCTTTCCGCGTGGGGGTGGGCAGCATTCTTGGCTTTGTTGGCCATCTTGCCTGGTTGCGACTCCAGGGCAGGCTTTACCGGTATGGCTTTGCCTGCGTGAGCTTTGGCAGTCCGGTATCGTTTAAGGCCTGGCTTGCAGAAAACAGGCTTGATTTTCCAACTTTGAGCGAAAAGAAACGTTTCGCCGCGATAAAGGGCCTGGGCAGTGATCTGATCAATGAAATTGCCCGGGTCATTCCGGTGTTGCCGGTTGCTCTCACAGCAAAAGTTTTCCTCGAATCCGGCGACAAGGCGCTGGGCGAGCTGGAATTGAAGTCGCTTCTGTTTGAACTGATGACGAGGTTGGAGAAGTCCGGGGCGCACGTGCATATTCCTCGAGAGGATCGTGACTATGCGGTTTCCATGGGCCTGCGCATGTTGACCTTAAGACATCTGGTCCAGGAAACAGATGACGGACTCTACCGTGCAAATCCCGATGAAACAGTCCTGCTGACCTATTATGCAAACTCGATTGCGCATCTGAACTGAGTGTTCATTTATGACCTGTAACTAGGCTTCGCTCGGACGAGCTGCGCGATCGGCAAATCGCATAATGTTGCTCAGGACGGCGACCAGTATCATGGCGCCACCCAGGGCAGTGAACACAAAGCTGAAACTCAACCACTCGGCAACATGTCCGAACAGTGCTGGTGCAACGAGGACACCTGAATAGCCAATGGTTGTCGCGACAGACAGGCCAATACCCGGTGCCAGTCCAGGTGCGTTACCGGCGGCCGAAAATGCGATTGGAACGAGGTTGGACATGCCCAGACCGGCGATCAGAAATCCTGCGATGGCCCAGTTTGCAGTGGGTGCCAATCCGGCTATGAGCAGGCCGATACAGGCCACCATGGAGCATGCCTGGACTGTGCGCACGGCACCGAAGCGACTTCGTATCGGATCCCCAAAGAATCGTACGATCGCCATCGTGGCCGAGAACGCGCCAAATGCGGTTGATGCCTTGAACGTATTGGCGGCCAGCTCCTGCTTCAGATACAGAGCACTCCAGTCGATCACAGCTCCTTCCGGCATGGCAGAACAGAGAGCAGCGAGGCCAATCAGGTAGGGCAGCCAGGTGCGTGGAAACTGGATGGCACCTCTGCTTTCCGGACTGTGCTGCATGGCTTGTGGCAGATACCACAGAGCCGGCACGATCAACGCGGTTACAGCGACTGTCGCAAAACTTGCATGGAAGTAGAGCCCGGAATGTTCCAGCAGATAGCCCGCCGACAGTGCGCCGGCCAGGCCACCCAAACTCCAAAATCCATGACATGACGACATAATGGGTGCTGAGTGTTCACGCTCGACATCGACAGCCACGGCGTTCATGGCGACATCCATTCCCGCGATTGCGCCGCCAAAGGCAAACAAGGAGCATGCGGCGACAAACGAATTGGGTGCCAACGCTACCCATAGTAAGGCCAGAGCAGCTATGAGGCTGAGAAGCCTTGTGATGGTCTCGGTGCCAAACCGCGCAATGGTGATTCCGGTGAGCGGCATGACGACGAGAGAGCCGAGCCCGAAGATGGCGATCATCACCCCTACGTCGCCTTCCGAGAGGTCAAGGCGGTGCGCAAACCCAGGTATCATTGCCGCCCAGGATCCGATAATAAATCCGTTTGCCAGAAACAGGGCGGAAACTGATGCGCGGGGAGTCATCTAAGGATTGACGCCTTAGACAATTGTCTTTCCTTCCTGATCAAACTGGAAGACACGGGATTGGTCGAATACCGCAAAACATGTCGAATCCACTTCGTAATCATGCTCACCGAACAGTCGTACGGACACAAGACCCGCCTCGCTGCAATTAAGATACACATTGGTGTCGCCACCAAGCCTCTCCACATGGGAGACAGTGCCCTTTAAGTCGCCTTGAGAGAGGCTCAGCGAAATATGTTCTGGCCTGATTCCAGTTGTGGTTGAGCCTGTGTTTCCCAGCAATCTGCTATCAATAAAATTCATTCGTGGAGAGCCGATGAATCCAGCCACAAACTTGTTGGCAGGCTTCTTGTAAAGCTCCATCGGCGAGCCAACTTGTTCAATATAGCCGTCGTTGAGCACGACTATGCGATCGCCGAGTGTCATGGCTTCGACCTGATCGTGCGTGACATAAACCATTGTCGCTTCAAGCTCGCGATGAAGGCGGGCAATTTCCAATCGGGTGTTCACCCGCAATGCTGCATCAAGGTTCGACAGCGGTTCATCGAACAAAAATAATTTGGGCTTGCGCACAATGGCTCGACCGATCGCCACCCGTTGTCGTTGACCACCAGAAAGCTCCGCTGGCCTGCGATCCAGGTAGTCACCCAATGAAAGCATTGAGGTGGCCAAATCGACGCGGGACTTGATTTCAGCTGCCGGCCGTTTGGCCTGTTTGAGTCCCAGGCTCATATTGTCGCGCACGGTCAGGTGCGGATAGAGTGCGTATGTCTGAAACACCATCGCTATGCCACGTTCGGTCGGTGACTGCCCATTGACCGTGTCATCGTCTATGGCCACCGTGCCGGAGGTCTCGTCCTCAAGTCCGGCAATAATGCGCAGAAGGGTGGATTTACCGCAGCCGGACGGACCAACGAAGATAATCAGCTCGCCGTCTTCGACCTCCAGATCGATGCCTTTCAGCACTTCCACCGTACCGAACGACTTGTGAATGTCTTTGAGTGCAAGAGAGCCCACAGAATTACCCCCGATCCTGGAGTTTGATTTCGCTGCCGGTGCGGATGCTTTCGTCCGCCGCCAGACATATTCGCAGTGATTGCACGGCGTCGTTCATGTGTCGTGTGAGATCCATATCGCTGGCAATTGCCTTCAGCATGAAAGCCTGTTCCCGGTCGCAGAGTCCCTGGTGATCCGGCTCATCGTGCATTGAAAGCAGACGGTCCGGCTGCGCAAAAGAGCCATCCGATGCTGTATCGCTGTAATGGATTTTGAGTGTCGATGTCTTGGTATGGACATCGATGTCGTCTGACCTGGCATCCTCTTCGACGATGATCGACACGCTTCCTGCGGGTGTGATGATGTCTTTCACGAAAAAGGCGGTCTCAGACATCATTGGCCCCCACCCCGCCTCGTACCAGCCAATGGATCCATCGTCGAACGTCACCTGAAACTGGCCGTAATTGTACATGTCGGGCGCAACTTCGTCCGACAGCCTCAGCCCTATGCCATGCACCTTCACGGGTTTCGCATCGGTGATCTGACACATCACATCCACGTAGTGCACACCGCAATCTACGAGCGGCGACATTGTTTCCATCAGGCTCTTGTGTGTTTCCCAGGTTTGCCCCGAAGACTGCTGATTGAGGTTAAGTCGAAATGCATAGGGACCGCCCAGTGCCCGGGCTTCTTCGATCAACTTTATCCATGAAGGGTGGTGGCGAAGAATATAGCCAACCACAAGCTTGCGCCCCGTTTCACGGGCCTTTGTGACGACCCTCCTGGCATCTGCGACATCTGTGGCGATGGGTTTCTCCAGGAAGACATGAGCCCCTGAATCCATTGCCGCGATGGCATATTCGGCGTGCGTGTCTGCATAGGTGTTTATCGAGACCAGGTCGGGTTTGTGTTCCTGCAAAGCTTCTTTGAAGGTCCTGGAAAGTGGGTAGTTCTGCAGGGCTTCGGGCAAGTCGACGGCACTGCGGTTGACCAGACCGACGATCTGAAAGCCGGGATTGCTGTGATAGGCAAGCGCATGACTGCGGCCCATATTGCCAAGACCTGCAACGAGTACGCGTACGGGTTTGCTGTTGCTGTTCATTTGACTGCTCCGGCTGTGATGCCCTTGATGAGCTGGCGTGAGAAGATCACGTAGAGAACGAGAACGGGCACGATTGCCAGCGAGAGCGAAGACAGAACCGCGTTCCAGTTGGTGACGAATTGACCGATGAAGACCTGCGCGCCCAGCGTAACGGTTTTGGTTTCTTCAGCTGGTGCAAGAATGAGCGGGAACCATAAGTCGTTCCAGATCGGAATCATCGTGAACACGGCAACCGTCGCCATCGCCGGGCGGATGAGCGGCAGAACGAGACGGCCAAAAATCCGATATTCCGAGAGGCCATCAATGCGCCCGGCATTTTTCAGGTCATCAGAGATTCCCTGCATAAATTCTGAGAGAATGAAGATTGCCAGCGGCAGGCCCTGTGCCGTGTAGACCAGAATGAGCGCGGTGAGGGTGTTGACCAGATCGGTGGCTACCATCATCTGCAATATTGATACCGTTCCAAGCCTGATGGGAATCATGATCCCCAGGGCAAGGTAGAGGCCGACGAGCAGATTGCCCTTGAAGCGATATTCGGAGAGCGCGAAAGCCGCCATCGCGCCAAACAACAACACGAGAGTCAGGGAGACGACTGTGACGACCAGGCTGTTTTGAAAATACAACAGGAAGTCGCCTTGCTTCACCACCGTCTCGTAGCCAACCAGACTGAACGATTCAGAATTGGGCAGCGACAAAGGTGACTTGAAGATTGCTTTGCGTGTCTTGAACGAATTGATGAGGATCACCACGACGGGAAACAGGGCAATGAGCGTGTAGGTGATGAGCACGGCATGCGCTGCAATTGTACGCGCAGTTGATGCGTTGATCAGATTTCCATTGTTCTTCATAACCGCGACCTAAAACTGGTAGCGGCGAAGCCGCGTCTGAATGCCAAACAGATAGATTGACACGCCGACCAATATGATCAGGAACATCGCTGTTGCAATCGCCGAACCCATGTTCGGATCGCCCAGCTGCAACTGGAAACCGAAGAATGTGCGGAACATGAAGGTGCCCAGAACATCGGTGGAGAAGTTGGGCCCTGCCAAAGCCCCTTGCGCAGAGTAGATCAGGTCAAAGGCATTGAAATTTCCAACAAATGTCAAAATCGAAATAATGCCTATTGCCGGTAGAATCAGCGGCAGTTTGATTTTCCAGAACTGCGAGGAGCCGGTCACACCGTCACATTCCGCTGCTTCAATAACTTCATCGGGTATCGACAGCATGGCCGCATATATCAGCATCATGGGTATGCCAACGAATTGCCATACCGAAATCAGTGCCAGTGTGGTCAATGCATATTCTTCTTTGCCCAGCCATGGAGCGAAAAGGCTTTTCAATCCGACCGCATCAAGCATGCTGGGAGCCACACCCCAAATCGGGCTGAGGATCAGTTTCCAGGCAAAGCCTACGATCACGAAAGACAGGATGGTAGGAACAAATATCGACGTTCGATAGAATGCCTTCATGCGCAGCTTGTTGCTGCTGAGCAGTGCGGCAAGCAAAACGCCGATCGGATTCTGCACGAGCATGTGAATCAGAAAGAACCAGCTGTTGTTGACAAAGGCGTTCCAGAAACTTTCAGACCAGCGTGGGTCACCAAACAAGGCTTTGAAATTTCCAAGTCCGACAAAAACCTGGGTGTTGTCGACCGACCTGAACATCGACAGTTGCATCGTTCCGAAGAGCGGAATGATCATGATGGCGGTGTAAACAAGAAAGGCGGGTGCGAGAAAAACCAGAATGTGCCAACGGACTTTCTGATTTCTGACCGAACGTGCCATGAACTCCCCTCCCTTGCACAGCAAATGAGTATCGGTGGGCCGCGATCGAACGCAGCCCACCGAAGTGTTGTGTTAGTTTTTCTGGGGCTCGTACCAGGAAGCCAAACCGTCCTGCAGGCGCTTGCCTGCTTCTTCCGGTGTTTCATCGCCCTTGATGACGGCAACAGAAGCGTTCCAGGTGTCGTTTTCGAGATTTGGAGTGCCGCGTGACAAGATCTGATAAGTTGAGCGGATGGTCGATTTGCACTGCTCACGCCATGACAGGAATTCCTGAGCCAACGGATCTTCGAGCTTCACCGCTGCTTTGGAGAGTGGGAAGAAGCCCGGCAGCGAATTGGCGAAGATGGTCGCGAATTCAGACGAGCCCACCCAATTGAGGAACGTCCTGGCAGCGTCTGGGTTCTTCGATTTGGCGTTCATGCCGATGCCAATATCTGTGTGATCAGATATGTAGCATTCGTCCCCGGATTTCTGCACGGGCGGGTAGAAGGCACCCATCTTAAATTCGGCATTTGCATTGAAGCCTGAAATTTCCCAGGAACCGGCCGGATAGATCGCAGCTCTTCCAAGCGTGAAGAGGTTCTGGCTGTCAGGATAGGTCTGTGCTTCGAAACCGTCGCCAAGATAATCCTTCCATTTGGCGAGCTGACGATAGGGAGCGATCCACGGTTCATCGGTGAGTTTCTGCTCACCCTTGATCAGCGCGTTGCGACCTTCTTCACCCTTCCAGTAATTCGGCCCGATATTGTTGTAGCCCATTGTCGCGGCTTCCCACTGATCGTTGGTGCCCATCGCCATAGGGATGTAGTTGCCCTTTGATTTGATGGCCTCAAGCGCCGCAAAGAACTCCTCTTCGGTCTTGGGGACTTCCACGCCGGCATCCGCCAGTGCCTCTGTGTTATAAATGAAGCCGTGGATTACCGACGCCATCGGCACACAAAACGGGTTTTTGCCATCGTCTGTTATCCAGGCGGACTTCGCGACGTCAGAGAAGTTTGACATGCCTTCAAGATCGGCAAGCGACGCCAGGTGGCCTTTATCGTAAAGAGCAAGCGAGGCATCGAATGGGCGGCATGTGATGATGTCACCAGCCGATCCTGCATCCAGCTTCGAGTTCAGCACTGCGTTGTACTCGGCAGGCGCTGAGGGTGTGAAATTCAACTTGATGCCAGGATGTTTGGCTTCAAAGGCGGGTATGATCTTTTCTTGCCAGATTGCAAGATCGTCGTTGCGCCAGCTTTCGATAGTCAGCGTGACGTCCTCAGCATGAGCCAGACCGGAAGTACCCAGGACTGTTGATGCCATCAGCATCAATTTGATTGCACTTTTCTTCATTCTACTCTCCCAGTAAGTGCGCAATTGGCGCGGTTAGATTCAGCCCGGCGACCTTGCCAGAGCTTCAAAACATTCTCGCAGCTTGCCGCCATTCTCGGAAAGCATACGATTGGCATCTTCAAGACTGCCGGCCCCCTTGGCAAGCAAAACGGCGGGCTTCACCAACCCGCCTGCCTGTGTGACAAAGGCATGAGCATCGGCATGCGGGCACCCGGTAATTTTAGACACAATGTCGACTGCACGCTGCTTCAGCTTTTCGTTGTCGGCAACAACATTGACCATAAGGCCGTCATGCACATGCCCGAGATGCATGCCGACCATCGTTGAAAACATGTTCAATGCAATTTTTTGCGCGGTCCCGGCACCCATTCGAGTTGAACCGGAAAGAATTTCAGGTGGAGTCGGCAGGCATATCGCCACATCGGCTTCGTTCAACAATGGCGCATGGTCGTTATTGGCAAGAGCAATGGTTGCTGTGCCGGCATTCTTGAGTGCCTTCAACGCGGCGACCGTAAAGGGTGTAAACCCGCTGGCCGATACGAGGAGAGCACAATCGGCACGCCCAAGCCCTGCTGCTGTGATCTCATCTGTCGCAGCCGCGGTATCGTCTTCTGAGGCGGAATTGAGGAGCATCTGATTGTCAATTCCGCCAGCCAGTATCAATTTAATCTGATCGGGATCGATGCCGAATGTTCCTGGCAGCTCCAGTCCATCTGTCACGGCAAGCAATCCAGAGCTGCCTGCACCAACATAGACAAGCGTGCCGCCCGCCGAGAGACAATTTGCAGCTAATGCAGATGCTTCGGCGATGTCCTCAAAGGCTGATGCGACGACATTTGCCGCCTGCAATTGACCATCATGAAGCGTTTTCAGCGCCTTAAGAGGGTCAGAAGCATCAATCCCGACAGAGTGGGGACTTACGCTTTCAGTTTGCCGGGTTTGCGGTGTGGGCCAATTCATCTGGTAATAATACCAAAACAATACCAATTGTCCATGGCTGTTTAGAAATTCTTAACGAAATTTCGACTCTAAAAAATTTTATGCTTTAAAATCATATTATTACTGGTTGTTTGAAGCTTGAGGGAATTTTACCTCTTGGCTATTGGTATTATATTGGTATAGTTTATCAATGATGGCAGATGCAGAGTTTTTCTTAGGCGTTGATGGCGGCGGAACCGGATCGCGGGCCCTGCTTTGCACAGCGGACGGTATGGCAGTCGGTGTGGGTCTGGCCGGGCCTGCCAACATAATGACCGGATTCGAAGCCGCCGTCTCCAATATCATGACCGCAATTGAGCAGGCTTTCGAGCAGGCTGATCTTTCGATGGAGCGAGTGCCGGACACACCTACCGTTCTGGGTCTTGCAGGCGCAAATATCGGGACGCTTGCCGGGCGCTTCAAGGCGGCCCTCCCATTTAAAACATGCGAGGTCACCACGGATGCTGAAACCGCTCTGGAAGGTGCGGTCGGATCAAATGATGGAGTGGCGGCGATTATTGGAACCGGGTCGGTCTTTGCCTATCGACGCTCCGGCCGCTTTCATACTGTTGGCGGCTGGGGGTTCCTTGTTGGAGATCTTGCAAGTGGTGCATGGTTGGGTCGGCATCTCCTGCAGGAGGTTTTGTTGAGCTTCGATGGCATACACGAGGGCTCATCCCTGACGCGAAAAGTTTTGGATGACTTTCAAAACAACCCTCAAACGGTGGTTGAATATGCCCATACGGCCAAGCCGGGGGAATTTGGCAAACTTGCGCCGTTGATATTTGAGTTTGCGGACCAGCGTGATCCCATCGCGCGCCGCATCGTCAGTCGGGCTACCTCGGACATCGAGGAGACGCTCGACAAAATATTGCCCGATGGTGACGGCCGCTTTTGCATGATTGGTGGACTGGGCCCCGTCTATTCCGGTCTATTGAGCAGCTACTACCGCAATCGCGTGCGTGAGCCGATTGCGGATGCTGTAACCGGTGCCGCCAATCTGGCTATTCGAACTTTTGCGCGGGAGGCAACATGAGCGCGTCGTCCAAAGTGGCAGAGGTGTTGGCTCCCAAAAACTGGGCGCGCGAGAATGGCGGACCGCTCTATGCGCAGCTCAGCCAGCATATCGAAAACGCAATTCGCGCCGGACAATTTGCGGAGGGTGAAGCGCTGCCTTCCGAACGAGAACTGGCGCAAATTTCAAATCTGTCGCGAGTCACAATTCGCAAGGCAGTGGATGAGCTTGTTCAAAGTGGTTTGATTGTAAAAAAACTTGGCTCCGGTTCCTCTGTTGCCTCTCGCTCGGGCCGGGTGCGGCAATCGCTGTCACGCCTCACATCATTTAGCGAAGATATGGAACGGCGTGGTCTTAGCACTGAGTCGGTTTGGCTCGAGCGGGGTCTGTTCCAGCCATCGCCGGAGGAGATTATGTCGCTTGGGCTGTCATCAAGCCAGCAAGTGACCCGGTTGATGCGGCTGAGAATAGCCAATGGAAAACCTTTAGCGATCGAAAGGGCATCTCTGTCGCCCAACTCTGTACCTGAGCCGGAGGCGGTGGGAACTTCACTTTATGCACACCTTGCTGAGCGAGGGCTCAAGCCAAGCCGTGCCATGCAACGCATCTCCGCCGACATCGCAACAGACCACGAGGCTGAATTGTTGGCTTTGGAACCAGGTTCAGCAGTGCTGCGCATTCAAAGGATATCTTATCTTGAAGGCGGGCAGATCATCGAATTTACGCGCTCTGCCTATCGTGGCGACGCCTATGATTTTGTTGCAGAGCTGAATATTCCGGAAGGATTGT
>CALIOE010000090.1 GCA_938044775.1 uncultured Rhizobiaceae group bacterium | reverse complement strand
AGGGCACGGAATACATGGTTGGCCTGAAAAATATTCAGGACCTGACGCAAGAATGGGTAAAGAAATACGGATTTGCCTTTATCGGAGGTTTCGCGCCGGAGCAGGTGGGATGCCGGGCTGAGCAATATATCGACGCGGAGCACGGGGATCCTGCATGTCTCGCGAGTTTGCTCGAGCAATATCTCGTTCAAAATAATCAACTTGGATTGCGCGGCTCGCTATAGCGCCGCTGGGGAACTATCATGCCATTTAATTCCTACGAATTTCTCGTGCTGTTTTTGCCATGCGCTTTTGCTGCATTTGCAATAGTGCAGCGCTTCGCCGGCTGGTCCAGCGCGTTCAACGTTCTGGCAGTCGCATCATTGGTATTCTATGCTCAGATGAGCATAAAGCTGCTGGCCATATTGCTCGTTTCAGTTATTTCCAACTATGTGATCGGTAGCGTCTTGACGCGCTCCGCCCTGGCATCAAAGCCGTCCAATAAACTGCTTATTGGTGGCATTCTTGGAAATATATTTGCGCTCGGCTACTTTAAATACACGAACTTCTTCATCGACATTGCAAATCAGGTTGCCGGACAGGGATTTGATCATTTTTCGATCATTCTTCCAATAGGCATATCTTTTTATACCTTTATTCAGATTGGTTTTCTGATTGAAGCCCATGGCGGTCGGGCAGAGCAGCGCTCAGTCATAAGATACACCACATTTGCAACCTTCTTTCCCTACGTAACTGCAGGTCCTTTGGTCATGCAGAAAGAAATATTCGACCAGATGGACAATCGCACCGACAGCGCTCTTGATGGTCGACGCATAGCTGCAGGCTTGACGATATTCGCGATGGGGCTGTTCAAAAAGGTTGTGTTTGCCGATTCCATCGCACCTTATGCCAACCTCGCCTTCAATGGCGTGGCGGCTGGTGGTGTCATTGATCCGGTGACAGCCTGGACCGGCTCAGTTGCCTACACCTTGCAACTCTATTTCGATTTCTCAGGCTATTCCGATATGGCCGTTGGGTTGGGGATCATATTCGGCCTCAAACTGCCGCTCAATTTCAACTCGCCCTTCAAGGCCACCAGCATCTCAGATTTCTGGCAGCGCTGGCACATAACGATGACGCGGTTCTTCACCAATTATGTATTCTCGCCGATGGCCATGAATGGCATGCGTAAGGCGATTAAGTCGAAGATGCCCGCTTTTCCCAGGTTTGTTTTTTCCGGGGGATGGCCGATAATTTTCACCATGCTCGTAGCCGGCATCTGGCATGGGTCGGGCTGGACCTTTGTGTTTTACGGACTTCTTCATGGTGTGGCGATCGCGGTAAACAATGGCTGGAAACAGTTCAATCTGCCTGCAATCGCTCCCACTACCGGATGGCTGCTCACAATGGCCGTCGTTATCAGCGGACTCGTCATATTCAGATCGCCCGATATGGGAACGGCCGGCACAGTCCTGGCTTCTATGTGGGGTCTGACTTCCTTCACAACCACTGGCTCCGGCGCCGCTGTTCAACTATCGCTGATAGATGCCTGGATGATCATTTTGCCACTGGGTTTCATCGTATTGAGCATGCCCAATACCCAGGAAATCCTGTCACGCGACTGGGTCACAACTGATGCGAAACCGAAAGAAATGAGCCGGTTGACCAACATTCTTTCGTGGAAACCAAATGCAGGATGGGCGCTGGTAACCGCAGCTCTTCTCGTGTTTGCGTTCTCCAACATCGGATCGGATTCTTCCTTCCTTTATTACGATTTCTAAATGTATTGATGGCTTAATCAGGCATCGGCGTGGGTCGCGGAAGATTGAGGATTCTCCTCACTACGAGTGACCAAATCTCATTATTGACGGGGGCAAACTATGCAACTCTACGACATCATCGCTGGCGTACTTAACATCGACGCTGCGACCTTAAACGAACAGTCCAATGCGACGAATACGGCCAACTGGGATTCGCTGCGTCACATCGAAGTGATTTTGGCTGTCGAGACCGCTTACAACATTCGCTTTGCGATCAGTGAAGTGGTGAATATGCAAAACCTTGGCGAAATGAGAGCCGTTCTTGAGGGCAAGGCAATCAAGTTTGACGAGGTTGAGCAGGTCCGCATTTCAGCGTGACCGTGACCAACCCATTGAATTGAGAGAACAATGAACAACAGAGCAAACTCTAGTCTGATCAGCGCGATAGCAGTTACGACGCTAGTAACTGTTGGTTCCATGACAGCTTATGCAGAAACGTGGAACATGCCTGTCCCCTATGGCGACAATAATTTCCATACGCTGAACCACGTCGAATTTGGCAAACAGCTGGAACGGGCGACCAATGGCGAAATCACCGTCAAGGTGCACCCGTCGGGTTCGTTGTTCAAACATGGTGAGATCAAAAACGCTATCAGAAGCGGACAAGCACCGATTGGTGAATTTCTTTTGTCTCGCCTTTCCAATGAGAGTCCGGTTTTTGGCATGGATTCAGTTCCGTTTCTTGCAAACAGCTATGCTGATGCCAAGAAGCTCTGGGATATCCAGCGACCGGCGGTTGAGAAGCTGCTGGAAAGCCAGGGCCTGAAAGTAATGTATGCTGTTCCATGGCCTCCGCAGGGCCTCTATGCAAAAAGAAGCATTGAGAAGCTCGATGACATTTCTGGTCTGAAATTCCGCGCTTATAATGCGGCGACCGAGCGCCTGGCGCAGCTGGCAAAGGCGGTTCCGACACAGGTTGAGGTTGCTGATCTTGCTCAGGCGTTTTCTACGGGCCGCGTCGACGCAATGGTTACCTCACCTTCGACCGGATACAATAACAAGGCCTGGGATTACCTCAGCAATTACTACGATGTTCAGGCCTGGTTGCCAAAGAACATTGTTGTGGTGAATAAGCGTTCATTTGATCGTCTGACACCAGATCAACAGCAGAAGGTCATGTTTGCTGCCGGCGCCGCGGAAGCGCGTGGCTGGGCCGCCTCACAGGGCGAAACGAAAACGAAGACAGATGGGCTGCAGGAGAATGGTATCACGGTTGCAGAACCATCGGATGCTCTGCGCAACGCTCTCGTCGAAATTGGTGCAACCATGACTGAAGAATGGCTGGCCAGCGCTGGAGAAGAAGGTAAGAAGCTAATCGAGTTGTTCAACAAATAGCTTCAACACCTATCAAAATTGCGGAAAGTCCCGGCAAGAAATTGCTGGGACTTTTTTGTTTTCATTGGTGGCTCCGAATCAATTCTCTTGGTAGCAGGGTCACGACATTTTACTGGGGAGTTACGGATGCGAGGCGTTTTGAATTCGCTCTACAGGTTGTCTGGTATTTTGGCATCCGCCTTCATAGTCCTCATTTGTACCACCGTGTTAATTCAGGTGGCCTTCAATCTTGTCGACAAAGTCGCACAACTCGTAACCGGATCCGCGATCGGATTTGTCTTGCCGTCCTACGCCGAATTTGCCGGCTATTTTTTGGCCGCCTCCATGTCCTTCGCCCTGGCCGATACGCTGAAGAGCAATTCTCACATTCGGGTGACGCTGATCACACTGAAAATGTCAGATTTTCAGTTCTGGCTTTCTGAACTTTTCGCCTGTCTGACAGGAACGTTCATAAGTCTGTTCTTCGCCTTCTGGTCATTCAATCTGGTCTACGAGTCTTTTAAATTCGGTGATCTCTCGCCCGGTATTGTTGCGGTACCACTCTGGATTCCACAACTTTCCATGGCAATCGGCGTTGCCACGCTGGCAATTTGTTTCATAGATTTGCTGATTACAACCGCGACTTCCGCAACAACAACAAGACCTTCCAAAGAAGTTAAGGGCTGAGCCGGTTCGATGGATCAGGTCGTCGCCAGCATCGTCCTCGTCGTAGCATTCTTCAGCTTTTTAGCGCTGGGTGTCTGGGTGGCAGTATCGCTTCTGGCCGCTGGATTACTGGGGTTCGTTCTTCTGGTGGATGCACCGGCAGGCCAGATCCTCGCTACAACGGTATGGGGTGCCAACAATTCATGGGCCCTGGCAGCGTTGCCCCTGTTTATTTGGGTCGGGGAGATTCTGTTCCGGTCCAGTATGTCTAAGCAGCTGTTCGAGGGGCTGGCGCCCTGGTTGGAACCGCTGCCCGGCGGATTGCTCCACGTGAACATCATTGGTTGCGGAATTTTTGCTGCGGTTTCCGGTTCTTCGGCGGCCACCTGCGCGACCGTTGGGAAGATGTCAGTTCCAGAACTCAGGCAACGCGACTACGATGAAAACATGATTGTGGGCACTTTGGCCGGATCCGGCACTTTGGGTCTTCTTATTCCGCCGTCAATCATCTTGATTGTCTATGGGGTCGCCACCGAAGAGTCGATTGCGAGGCTCTTCCTTGCCGGAGTAGGCCCAGGAATTATGATGCTTGCCCTGTTCATGGGATACGTAATCATCTGGTCTTTCCTGAATCCCAAAAAGATGCCGAAAAGGTCGGGCCAAAGGCTTTCGATAAAACAGAAGCTGAAGCAATCCAGCAGGCTGGCGCCTATTTTACTGCTGATCATCGGTGTCATCGGTTCGATTTATGCGGGAATCGCGTCGCCAACCGATGCCGCTGCAGTTGCGGTCTTGATATCGTTTCTACTCGTCTGGAAGCACGGGGACCTCAGCCGAGAATTGTTCAGAGACAGTTTGACAGGCGCGGCGCGCACATCATGCATGATTGTATTCATACTTTCAGCAGCCTCATTCCTTACAGTGTCAATGGGTTTTGCCGGCATTCCACGCAGCCTGGCCATATGGATCGGCGAGCTCGGGTTGTCTCAGAATACTCTCTTGGTGGCGCTCACCCTGTTCTTTATCATATTGGGTTGTTTTCTCGACGGAATTTCCATTGTTGTGCTTACGACGGCCGTCATTGTTCCAATGGTTGAAGTCGTCGGAATCGACCGGATCTGGTTTGGTATCTTTCTGGTTCTTGTCGTTGAAATGTCCCAAATTACGCCGCCGGTCGGATTCAACCTTTTTGTTCTGCAGGGCATCACGGGTCGGAATATATTTC
>CALIOE010000089.1 GCA_938044775.1 uncultured Rhizobiaceae group bacterium | reverse complement strand
AGCGCACTTGAGCAGCAATGGGAACGGGAGCGGTCAAGATGAATGATGCGGATCAGGCAGCCAAGAAACTGAGTGATGAGGAACTCGATGACCTGGTGGCATCGTCGGATACCGGTGGCAGATCTCCGGTAAACGAACAGGTCGCCCTGCTCATTGCAGGCACGGCTCTGGCGTGGGCTCTGTTTCAGGTGTGGATCGCTTCGCCCTTGCCCTATTCCTTTGGAATCGGCGTTTTTTCGAGTCGCGAAGCGCGTCCCATCCATTTGGCGTTTGCCATCTTTCTCGCTTATCTCGTGTTTCCAGCGTTCAAAAGTTCGCCGAGAAAGCGAATTCCGGCGATCGACTGGATTCTGGCAATAGCCGGGGCGTCCTGTGCAATCTATCTGTTCCTTTTCGATTCATCCCTGATCAAACAACTGACCGGTTCGCAACTGTCCGACCGTCCGAACAATCCTAATTCCCTGGATGTGATGATTGCAGTTGCCGGCGTAATATTTCTGCTCGAGGCAACCCGCAGGGCACTTGGACCACCCCTCATGGTGGTCGCAATCGTCTTTCTTGGCTACACGTTTTTGGGGCCCTTTGCGCCCGGCTTCCTTGCCTGGAAGGGCGCCAGTTTTAATGCGGTAGCCTACCATCAATGGTTGTCTACCGAAGGCGTTTTCGGAATTGCGCTGGGCGTATCGACGGACCTCGTTTTTCTCTTTGTTCTGTTTGGAGCATTGCTCGACAAGGCCGGCGCCGGCAATTATTTCATCAAGGTTGCGTTTTCATTGATGGGGCATTTCAGTGGCGGACCCGCCAAGGCTGCGGTCGTGGCTTCGGGTATGACTGGCCTGATTTCCGGGTCGTCAATCGCTAATGTCGTCACAACCGGAACATTCACGATTCCCATGATGCGCCGCGTCGGTTTTTCGGCTGAGAAAGCCGGTGCTGTCGAAGTCGCCTCGTCAGTAAACGGACAAATCATGCCACCGGTTATGGGCGCTGCAGCATTCCTGATGGTCGAATATATCGGCATATCGTATTTCGAGGTCGTGAAACACGCATTCGTGCCCGCCGTCATCTCCTACATTGCGCTGGTCTATATCGTTCATCTGGAAGCTGCCAAACTGAGCATGGACGGTCTGGCGCGTTCGACGGAGCCCAAGCCTTTCAAATGGGCTTTGTTGTCCTTCGGTGTCACGATGGCGGTGATCATGGCGCTGGCCAGCGGCGTCTACTATCTGTTTGAGCTGTTCCAGGCGCTCGGCTCGTCCGGTTCTCGTTTGCTTGCAGTCGCAATTGCGCTGGCGATCGTTATTGCGGCCCTGACCTTCCTGCGCTCGCGTGGTGAAGATGCTGTGATGAAGTTCTTTTCCACAGGCGCCATGGTGCTCGGTGTCACTGTCATCGTGGCCTTCGGCATCTTCTATCTGGTCAATGTACTGGGAGCTGTGGCCGGTTCTGCAACTCCCTGGGTCATTGGTGCGCTGCTGATTGCTACCTACGTATTTCTTGCGAAATTCTGCGCCAAGTATCCTGAATTGGAACTCGACGATCCCAACGAACCCGTGATCAGCCTTCCGGAACCGGGCCCCACCGTGAAGTCCGGCCTTCATTTCCTGTTGCCCGTGGGCGTTTTGATCTGGTGTTTGATGGTGATCAGACTTTCTCCGTCACTTTCGGCGTTCTGGGCCACAGCTCTGATGATATTCATCCTGCTGACTCAGCGCACCTTGTTCGCGATATTCCGGGGCGACTCACAATCCGGAACCTGGGCACGCGGTTTCAATGAGCTGATCGACGGCATGATAACAGGTGCCCGAAATATGATTGGTATCGGTATTGCCACGGCATCTGCGGGTATCATCGTTGGCGCCGTATCTCAAACCGGCGTCGGCGCTGTTTTGGCGGCCCTTGTTGAATTCCTCAGCCAAGGGCAGATCATGCTGATACTCATATTCACCGCCATACTCAGCCTGATACTCGGAATGGGCCTGCCAACAACAGCGAACTATATCGTGGTATCCTCTCTGCTGGCCCCCGTCATCGTGGCGCTTGGACAACAGAATGGATTGATCGTACCGCTGATCGCCGTACACCTGTTTGTCTTCTATTTTGGCATCATGGCGGACGTCACGCCGCCGGTGGGGCTGGCGTCGTTCGCGGCGGCGGCGGTGTCAGGAGGGGACCCGATACGAACGGGATTTGTCGCCTTCTTCTACTCACTACGGACGGCGCTGCTGCCGTTCCTGTTCATCTTCAACACTGACATTCTGCTGATTGACGTTTCTCCTCTTCAGGGCGTCTTTGTCTTCATTGTTGCAACGGCAGCCATGTTGATCTTCACGGCAGGTTCGCAGGGATGGTTCATCGCAAAATCGCGTGCCTGGGAATCTATGGCGTTGATCCTGATAGCGTTCAGTCTGTTCAGACCGGGGTTCTGGATGGACATGATTTCTCCACCTTATTCCGAATCTGATCCTGTGCAGATCGTACAATCCATCGGTTCGGTGGAGCCCGGCAGCAAGGTCCGTGCGATTGTCGACGGTGTTGATGATGTCGGAGATCCGGTAACGCTCACGATGATTATCGACGTGGGAGATGAGGCAACGGGTGAAGAACGTCTCTCAGCGTATGGTCTCGAAGTTCTGGAGCAAGATGGCAAAATGCTGGTCGATAACGCCGAATTCGACTCAAAGGCACAGAAGGCCGGCTTCGACTTTGATCAGACCATCACCAAGGTTTTGGTTCCTGCTGACCAGCCTTCAAAGGAGTGGTTGTACATTCCCGCTCTCATTTTGCTTGGTGGAATTTACCTGCTCCAGAGGCGAAGAAGAGATGCCACGAAGTCTGGAACTGAACCCGACTCGACTGAACAGGGAGCACTGTCATGAACATGTTCAAGCGGGTGCTGGCGACGGTCGATCTCGGTGATCCGGAATCGTCCGCCAAGGTGGTCAATGCGGCGCTGGAAGTGGTTGCGGGCGACGACACGCTTCATGTCGTCTGCATAGTACCCAACTATGGAGTGGGTGTTGTGGGTTCCTTTTTTCCCGAAGGACACGAAGAAGAAGCGATAAAAAAGGCAACCAATGCGCTTCATGCCTTTACCGCAGAACATGTCCCCGGCTCTGTGAAAGTCCAGCATATTGTTGCTCATGGAAATGTATACGAAGAGATAATCGAAGCTGCAGAAAAGGTTGCCGCGGATGTCATCGTGGTCGGTTCTCATCGGCCAAAAATAAAGGATTATCTGCTGGGACCTAATGCGGCTCGCGTTGTCAGACATGCGCCCCAATCCGTTCTGGTTGTGCGAACGCAGTAGAAAGGACATGTCGATGAGCCATGTTTTTGGCCGGCATGCCAATGTTCATCCGCCAAGTGTGGCCAGAGGAGACGGTTGCTACCTGATCGATGATCAGGGGAAGCGCTATTTCGATGGCTCGGGTGGCGCCGCGGTCTCCTGTCTGGGGCACAGTGATCCCGAAGTTATTGCTGCCATAAAAGATCAAATCGACAAGGTGGCATTCGCTCACACGGGTTTTCTGACGTCACAACCGGCAGAGGAACTTGCTGACCTCCTTGTCGCCAATGCACCACAGAACATTGACAGGGTGTATTTCGTTTCAGGCGGGTCAGAGGCTGTGGAGGCGGCGCTGAAGCTGGCGCGTCAGTATTTTCTGGAACGTGGTGAAAACAGTCGCCACAAGGTCATCGCCCGCAAGCAAAGCTACCACGGCAACACTTTAGGCGCACTCGCTGTGGGCGGGAATGAGTGGCGACGGGCTCCCTTTGCGCCGCTGATGATCGAGACGAGCCACATTTCAGCCTGTTTTGAATACAGAGGCCGGGCTGAAAGCGAATCCGCATTCGATTACGGCCAGCGGGTCGCCAATGAACTCGAAGCCGAGATCGAGCGCCTTGGGCCCGAGACTGTTATGGCATTTATCGCGGAGCCCGTGGTCGGAGCCACGCTGGGAGCCGTGCCGCCAGTCGAAGGGTATTTCAAGCGGGTGCGCGAAATCTGCGACCGCTATGGCATCCTTTTGATACTGGACGAGGTCATGTGCGGCATGGGGCGCAGCGGAACTCTCTTTGCCTGTGAGCAGGACGCTGTGGCTCCAGATATAGTTTGTATCGCAAAGGGACTTGGCGGCGGTTATCAGCCGATCGGGGCTACGCTTTGCACCAAAGAGATATTCGAAGCCATAAAGGACGGCTCCGGATTCTTTCAGCATGGACATACTTATGTGGGACATCCCACGGCCTGCGCGGCGGGACTGGCAGTGACCAGGGCCATTCTCAACCGGGAACTCGTTCCGCGCGTTGCAGAAATGGGTTCCAGATTAAGGGCTGCGCTGACAGATGCTTTCGGTCAACATTCAAATATTGGCGACATTCGAGGCCGTGGATTGTTTTTGGGTCTTGAAATTGTTGAGGACCGCGCGTCGAAAAAACCATTCGATCCCAAGTTGGGTATCCATAAGAAAATCAAGAAAAGTGCTTTCGACGCAGGTCTGATTTGTTATCCCATGGGCGGGACAGTGGATGGAATTCACGGTGATCATGTCTTGTTGGCGCCGCCTTATGTTCTGGACGAGAGCCACATTGACGAGATTACATCCAAATTGAAAACCGCATTTCAGGCCATTGGTTAGCTCTCTGCAATTGGATGTCCTAAAATAGGCCTATGGGGTTGGAGTAGGTTCATCAGCGGATTTTGTGAGAACAATATCCCACAACGGTCCTGATTCGCGTCGGGTATATCTCTAAACCAAATTATTCGCAGGCCAACAAATAGTGCTTTTCGCGAAGCCCCTTTGAGACATGCTTTGTGAAGGCCGATATTTTGGCAGATTTTCGGATGTCAGGATGCGTAAGCACCCACAAGGATGTTTCCATTTCTTGGATGGCCGGAAGCAAGCGCCGAAGGTTTTTGTCGCGGTCACCGATGCAACACGGCAGCACGGCAATCCCGCCATTTTGAGCGCAGGCACGCATGCCGGGAAAAGTATCGGCGGTGACCCTCACAGATTTGGCCGGGATGTTGCGGTCCATCCAATCTTTGACAGGTGAACCTGCAATGGATTCTCCAGGGCCGATCCAGTGGAGTTCCTTCAATTCATCGATGGTCGGCTCCGCAGGCAGGCTTCCAAGGGATGTAACGGAACCGTAGACGGCAAATGAAACTGCAGACACGCGTTGACCAACAAGATGCTCAGGCGGTGTTTTGGAAGCGCGAATGGCGATATCGGCATCTCTGTTTGCCAGGCTCAAGCGCTCATTCGTCACTGTTACATCAACGTTGATGTGAGGATTTTCCTTATTGAACTCCAGAATTATGTCAGCCAAAACAGCTTCCAAAAAGGTATCGGTTGTGGTGACCGTCAATTGCCCTTCAAGCCGCAGGTCCTGTCCGGCAATTCCAAGATCAATGACCGCTATGCTTTCCTGAATTTCGCGGGCTGTCTTGATGATAGCCTCACATTCAGGGGTCGGCGTATACCCGGTCTGAAGTCTGTCGAACAACCGGATGCCCCGGTCGTTTTCAAATTTTGATATTCGACGCAGAACTGTGCTGCCGTTGACACCGAGCGCCTCAGCGGCGGCCACTGCGGAACCCGAGTCAACCACAGCGATGACGAATCTGAATATGTCCCAATCAGTGTTCTGCATAATCGCATAGACTGTCTGCATAATTCGATGTTGTCGAGCAAAAATGCAGGACATAGAGTTTGGGAGGTGCAGATTGCGCACACTGCCGAGAAGGCAGTAAAAGTCTAATGGATCGAGGAGAGAAACATGAAAAGAGCAGTTCTTGCAGGCATCTTGATAGCCGCGTTTTCAGCCGGACCGGTATTGAGTGCTGAGGATCCAATTGCATCACGCAAAGCCATCATGCAAAGCGTAGGCGCGGCAGCGAAGGCGGGCGGCGCTATGCTTAAAGGCGAAGCCGACTTCAATGCTGTAACCGCCGAGTTGATTTTGCGAACCATGAACGCTGCAGCGCACGGTGCGGGAGAATTGTTCCCGGAAGGCACTGAAACCGGTGGCAAAACCACCGCATCATCAAAAATCTGGGAAGACCGCGCTGGGTTCGACAAGGCAATGGTGAAATTTCAGTCTGACACGGCTGCGGGAATTGCCGCAAAACCGGCAGATATTGATGCCTTCAAGGCGGCGTTTGGAGCGGCAACTGAGAATTGCGGAGCGTGTCACAAGGCCTATCGTATCAAAAAGGAATAGGTGCGAGAAACTCCGGCATACGAAAATTCGGGCTCCGGAGTGTTTTGAACGTTGAGGCCCGTGTCATATCGACGGCGTTCCGGGCACGTGGCAGAGCTGCGAGTTTGGAACGTCCTGGGCGTGCCGTTTTCAGGCTTCCAATTTGAAATGGACCTGGTGTCGCTCAGTCGGCACCAGCGTTCGCTCGTGTGGCATTCTACATTCTCATTCAATCGTCAGCACGTGATCCTGGCAGTCAGCTGCCGCAACACAGACCGAGCAATTCCTCGAATTCGTGAGCGGAGAGCGAATCGAAAGATAGTGCCATATCGTGCAAGCGTTCAGATCTGCTCTCACCGATCACTTCGTTGGCAAAGAGGTGGAACTTTTTCGACATTTCCTCGTTAGACAGTGGAAGATCATTATCTCCTCGCGGCGTGCGGGGAGGGGCCTCAAGACGCCGACCATCGGTTGTCAAAAGCGTTACCGCGGCCCAGCGCTTATCGACGCTCCGTGCGGTCAGCTCGGCGTCATCAATCAGCTTTGTGGCCCGACTAACCCTGAGTATATCAGGGTCGTTCAGCATCTGAGGCGTCAATTCCCGCGGGCCAATCTGGTTGTGAACTATCATGGTGGCGACAGGAAATGCGATTCCATAGGAAAACTCATCCAGTGTCTTTGGTTCGTGCCCGGCCAGACGGGTAGCGTAGTGAAAGGTTCTAATTTCGACTTCGGCAATCTGCTGATGAACCAGCTCGTTTTCTCTCATGAGTTCACTGGCAGCATCAATTGCTGGATGCGCCCAGCGGCAGCAGGGATAGGCTTTGTAATGGGTGTGATCGATGGTTAGCCAATTGGAATTCAGGTCAACCCAGTAGCTGTCTGCTTGATCGCTTTCGCACGTCAATGCGGGCGCGCCCGTAAATCCCGCCATGGCTAAATAGGCGGCCGTGACACCGGAGGGCGCGCCCCAGCCCACGCCATCTCGCAACATTGTGGGGAAATCGATACAACGCATCATTTGGCTTCGCGGTCCGTGGTATTCGCCGATACCTGCTGCGTGTCGGATTTGCGCAGCATCAGCACCCAGCATTCGGGCGCAGGCCACTGCCACACCGACAGCAGTCCACGCGCCGGAGGTGTGATAATCCGGGCAGGTTGCATGCTGGACTTGCCCGGCACGACAACTCACCTCATAGCCGACCGCCAGGTGAGCTGCGAACTCGGCACCTGTGATCTTGGAACCCTCATTGATCTGAGCATCCGCCAGGGCCAGAAGCCCTGGAAAAACGGCTGAACCAACATGTCCCTTATTCGGTGTCGTGCCGTCATGGGCATCAACACTATCAATGGTCATAGCGCCTGCCATCGCGGCGCCTGCAGGGCTGACAACTCGCCCATCCATGAGCATCCGGCTTGCAGAAAGACCATTGGCGCCGAACAGGATTGGAGCGACCTTTCTGGCAACGCTCGACATTTCAGTTGTCGAGCCGATGGCAGCGACACCCATTGTGTCCAGAAAGCTTTTGCGCAGCACTTTCAACAGGGCAGTCGGGAGAGATTCGTAGGTCAACTCAGTTGCAAACCTATTCATACCTTGCATCTTTTCCCCTTCTCCAGCGACCCCTTCTTGCAACGACTTTGAGTTTAGGGTCCTGTCAGGTTCGATGTCGACGTCAACAGTCACTTTGGGAAGAATCAGGTTCGTTCGGTTGACTGGAATGGGCTCACTTCTGAATCGGTCATAGCTGCCGACCGGTCGTGCGGATCAATTTCAGCGACCACTTTTTCGGATGTGCCTCATCCATCAATTTTTTGAGATAGATTACGGCCGATCTATTGGTGCTGGCTGAACAAGCCACCATATTGTCTTGATGAAGGAACCGTCACAGATAACTTCCAGCGATTATGGTATTCGCGTGGAACCCCTCAAGGGGGTGGTTAGAGCATTCGATGACGAAGTGCTCCTGGCCTCGAGCAAAGATGCCAAGGTGATGTATGAAACGAGGCTCGCTCCGGTCGTTTATTTTCCGAAATCAGACCTGCTGGTTGAAGATTCGGAGCCGAGTGATCTGAACACGTTTTGTCCCTTTAAGGGAACTGCAAGTTACGACCATGCACGTATCCGAGGAAAGCGTGTTGAGAACGCCTATTGGTTCTACCGAAACGCCCTTCCAGAAGCTCGGGCGATTGAAGATCACGTCGCTTTCGCTCCGCACATTGCCAAACGACTGGATTTGGGAGGCAATGTTCTGGGTGAAACCCTCCAGGGCAACATTTCCGGCCCCACGATCGACTGGATTTTGCGAGAGGCCTGGCTGTTCACCACTCCACAGGAACTCACGCGCGGGATAGCAGAAAAACTGATTGAGGATGGTGTCGCAATTTCTCGTCTGAGCGTAATGATCTGGTCGTTGCATCCGACAATAGCCGGCAAGAATTACATCTGGTCTAAAGAGACTGACGAAGTTCAGGAGTTCACGCCAACATATGATATTCACAATCATCCGGCCTTCGTTAACAGTCCTCTGCGTCATGTATCCAACGGGTTAGGAGGGGTACGACAGAGGCTGACAGAAGAGAAGGCGGAATTCAGCTTTCCCATCATGGAAGACCTGAAAGCAGCGGGCGCCACTGACTATGTCGCCATGCCGCTTCCTTTTTCGAACGGGCAAACCAATGTACTGACGCTGACCTGCGACCATCCCGATGGTTTTACTACGGCCAATCTTGGCTTGGTATTTGAGATATCAACGGTCATCAGTCGGTACTACGAAGTTTTCAACCAACAGGAGAACAGCAAGGCTCTGCTGGAAACCTACCTCGGGAAGAGGACCGGAGCGCGCGTTCTTGGAGGCGAAATTAGACGGGGAGATGGTGACGAGATCGATGCTGCGGTTCTGTTTTGTGATCTTAGGAACTCGACTCTGCTTCAAGAGGAACTTGGGCGCGGGCAATATCTTGAGCTGCTAAATGAGTTCTTTGAGCAGGCAACGGATGTCGTCAATGAAAACGGCGGTGAAGTCCTCAAGTTCATTGGAGATGCTGTATTGGCAATATTCCCTGCTGGCTCCGGCATGAAGGCTGCTTGTTCACAGGCGCGGTCCTCTGCCGTTGAGATCCTTGATCGCTTGGCCAGGCCCGATGAGGAAAACAGACAGAAAACCATGGATTGTGCAATCGGGATAGCGTTCGGTGGCGTGACCTATGGCAATGTCGGATCGCGCGAGAGACTGGACTTCACGGTGATCGGCTCAGCCGCCAATATTGCAGCGCGACTTGCAGAGCTGGGGAAGAGTGTGGGTCAAAAAGTGGTCGTGACGCGCGATGTGGCCGCTGATGATGTAAACTCAAACAATCTTGGAAAATTCGAACTGAGAAATGTATCAACCGCAGTCGAATGCTTTTCGTTGGGATAGTATTTTATCCGCCTAGTTCGTGCGAGGGCAACCTGCACTGATTTATCAGTGCCGCAGCAACGGCTGATTCAACACCCAGCCTCGATTGGAGCTCGACTGAGCGTGGCGCCAGGTGTTTGGGGAATTGCGGATTCAGATGGCCTTGGCAAACCGGGACGCCAGATCGGAAATCAACTCGGTATCCTCACCGCCAATAAGGAGATATTCGTAGCCGGCATTTGACCAGGACGCCGAACTCATGCTCTCCATCAAGCTGTAGGAGAGCGTCATTTCGGATGCAGTGCCAGACTGCAAGATGCACAGCGCAATCGGTTCTCCCTTGTCTGACAGAAAAGCAAGCTGAATGATCGTCTTGCCATTGAAACTCAGTATCTGTCCGCGCTTGTACTCCGCGCGACTGTTGAATGTGAGGTCGGCCAGTTGAACATCTTTGCCAATAGCAGATGAGACACGTGCAAGCTCGGTGATCATTTCCTCGTCGGTGCGATCGACGTGGGATAAGGTATCATTGCTGTAAAGCGCCTGATACGAGGCTACATAGTTTCGCCAGTCCCGGTTGTTGTCCGGCACCGACCACGACCCAAAGCCAAAACCAACGAGCACAGCCAGCACCGCTGAAGCAGCTATCGACAGCCACCCGAATGAGCGCGTTTTTTTGCTTGCTCCGCGCAGCTTTTCGGTTTCGTGAGCCGGCGGTGCAACAGCCGCAAAACTTCTGGAGATAAGGGCTGTGTCAAGTGTGAGAGCCTTGAGCCGTTCTTGCAATTGGTCATCGACGATCAGAGCCTGCTCAATTTCGTTGATCGGCGCGTGGTCACCTTCGCCATCCAGGTAGGCTGTGAGCTCCTCATCGGTGAAGTGTCGGTCGTTTTTCATTCCTGTTCGCTCCCTTCACCAAATTCATCGGCCAGCTTGCGACGGGCTGCAGCCAATCTGCTCATGACAGTTCCCACGGGTATATCCAGAATCTCGGCTGCGTCGCGATATGAATAGCCTTCGGCATAGACCAGCACCACCGTGGCGCGCTGAGCTTCGGGCAATTCCATCACACCTGCAAATACCTCTCGTCCAATTGAATTCGTTTCCGGATCGGGCCTTGTGTCGAGTAAGTTGGCATCCTCAACGCTGGACAATCCACCGCCCGTGCGAATTGCGTCTTTTCGCAATTCGTTAATCCAAAGGCGCTGCGTCAGAGTAAACATCCAGCGATCAAGATGTGTTCCGGCCTTATAGAGGTTGGATTTCTCCAAAGCGCGCAAACAGGAAGCCTGCGCAAGGTCGTCTGCTTTCTGTCTCGACCCGGTTAGAGCGACGCAATAACGCCAGATGCGCGGAAAGATTGCTTCCAACCCATCGCGCACGGCATCGCCGGATTGAATATGATTGCCCAAAGACTCTCACCTGAAGTTGCGCTTACCACTGCAACACCTGCCATTAGCACCGCGCGCAATGCCATCTTAAGTGGGAGGCGGCGGATGTGGAGTGTGCGATCGAGCCCGCAGTTTGATCTCCTTTCCCGATTTCACCAAATGACATTTTCGTTTTCGTAAGAGCTGCACGCGTTACAAGCACCGCGGGCGTCAGCGAAACAATCATGCAAAATATGTGAGCGTGCTTCCGCGTTTTCAAAAACACGGAAGCTGCAATGGTGGATTGATACGACATCATATCCGTTTTGTGTGGCTTCCACGCCTGGCTATTTTTCGAACACCATGCGCACAGCAACCGGGGTCACGCGCGTAATTCCAGGTAGCTTGGCGAGTTTCATCAGCTGATCAATGCCCGCATCGATCCCGAGGTCTTCCGTGGACAGCATGATAAAATTTGCGGTGGTAACCAAAACGCGGTTTTCGCTTAAGCGGGCGACCAACATTTCAGCTTCGATGTCGTTTTCTATGCCTGCAAAGGACAAATTACCTTCAATTTCGACGATGCTGGTTTCGCCAACCTTTAGCGCATTGAGTTCCTCCATGTCGATTTTTCCAGTCAAAACAGCCGTTGCCTTTCCGTCCAGAAAAATATGCTTGCCCATCCGCTCGTTGCGAATGTCAATATTCGTTTCGACAGAACCAAGGTCGATAGTGACGAGCAATTCACCATTTTCCTTCACCTGTCCGGACACCGTTTTGAATTGATGGACCTCACCAACCGTATCGCTTTTTATCGAGCCAAATGCGACGCGCGACTGGTCAGCAATGGAATTCCAGGTGATGTGGCCGCCGGCAAAAACAGATGTCGAAAACAAAAGTGCTGCTGCACAGCCTAAACTGATGAGAAGTTTCATTGTTGGTCCTTCTAAAATATAATGGCGGACTACGCCTATGACCCAACAACACTTCCGGGTTCGGTTTTATTCACTCCTGGGAATGTTTTTTTGCCCGGCGAGCACAATTTGAACTGACTTGCCAATGGGCGCCTGACCCGGGATATGGGAAATCTGATGCCAGCACGCCGCAACCGACTGTGCCCGATGCTGCGCCTGGTAGTTTCACTTCTGTTGAATTGCGGCGACGAGGCGATCCCATTCTTCCACGTAACGCGTAAGCTTGTGCGCCTCTTCCACCCTGACAAACGGTTTACGTTTTCCCGTCACAAAGTATCCACCATTGTCATCGGCAATCAGTTGGCCGCTTTCGCTCATTGTGTAGTGGGTGGCTTTGTCAACCATGTAGGGAGCGAGACGGTCGCACTCAATATCGGGCCGCAGCGCGAAGAGCTCGGCATATGACTCAGTCGGAAAATAGTTGGATATTTGCAATCTCACAAGCGAACTCATTTTGGCAAGAGGCGCAAGTGACTGATCTTTAAACCGTATTGCGATCAGCTCCAGCGCGCTGACCCCCTTAAGACTCGCCAGCGGCTCGAGGCTAATGGCGTTCATTGTTCGCGAAAAACCGCCGTCCAGAATCAGAGTTTCAAGCCCGGTCAATCGGCTGAGGGGCTGAAGATCCAGTGTGTTCTTGATAGCTCTCAATTCCAGATGCTTTAAGCCAGTCAGCGGAAGAAGAAAGTCCAGACTTGCTATGCGCGCATTGGAATCGATCACGAGTGTGGTCAGCCGTTTCATATCGCAGAGAGCGGCAAAGTGGTCCGTTTTCACCATATCCAGGGTTAGCGAAACGGGATCAATCAGACCCGCAATATTCTCAAACTGTGACTGGCTTGCAGATGACAAATACACATTGTCGATTGGTGACCATTGCGCCAGCCGTTCTGCATTCCTGACGTTTCCAGGAATGCTCACTTCGTCCGGACGGTGGTCCAGGAGTGCGAAATCATCAATCATTGCAATATCCTGCTGTCTCTGGCCAGACGCTATCCCCTTGTGTCTAAGTTTCTCCTAACGTGCGGATCGCACTTCGCCTTACCTCGGGCCCAACCCTGCATGGTCTGTCAGCGGTTGCGAAGGGGCGCCCAGTCCGCATCTGCAATAGAGTATCGAGCGTACCGGAAGTCGCGGATGTTTCTGATTTCAGACCCCTTGAGCTCCAAAAGGATGAAATAGGCTGGAGATGCGTTTAGATCATCGCGGTCCCAAGCGAGAATTGCAGGGCGGCCTTCGACGATGCCTGGTCTCATGTGCCAATCGTTCCGTTCGGCATAATTGCTGAAATATCCTGAAACCCGTCTTTTTCCTTCACGCCTATCAACACTGACGAGCTCCAGTCGAACTTCCTCACTGAGCATCTCCCGTAACGCATCAAAGTCGTGGGCGTTGAACAGGGTTGCATACCGGTGCAAAGCCTCAATTTGCTCCTGTGCGAGTGGCTTTCTGTCTGGAATATGTGCAGCACGTGAGATGGACAGCGCTGCGCGACCCCGATGCAGCGCTGACTTCACTGCCGATTCACTGCCCCGTGTCAGTTTCGCTACTTCCGCAGCCGAATATCCTAACACATCACGCAAAATCACAATGCTTCGCTGGTTGGGCGTGAGTGCCAGATAAGGTGTGAGAGCTTCCCGCAAGGTGATGGATGGATCGGGATGGCTGGGTGATGGCAGGTTGGACAGCTGCTCCTTCATGGCGGCCTCACGTTTGCGGGAACGAAACAGGTTCAGTGCGGTATTGTGGGCAATGCGAAAGAGCCAGGCACGCATGTCCCGCACTTCGGCCCCGTTTCTCAAGGCCGTCGTGGCAGCCAGCAGCGTATCCTGCAAAACATCTTCACCCTCGACTACTGAGCCGGTCATTCTTGCGAGATAGCGGTGCAACTCCCCGCGCAATGTCGCTAGCTTTGCAGTCAGAACATCCAGGTCGTTGTCTGATTGCCCAAGATCCATCTAGGTCAATGGCTCCATCGTACTTCCTGTGACTCCCCAGGCACCAGGCGCGTGCGCGGATTGCTCGTCAACCAGCTCCATCACCCGACTGGCCAGCAATTCCGGTGTCAGTGCATGTTTCCACTGTGCCATGAATTGTTCCTGAGGCACACCGCGTGCTTCGGCATAGGTGCTGGAAGCAACATTTGCTGTTTGGGTGCCCGCAATGAATTGACGAGGATATACGGTAAAACAACGGAGTCCCAGTTCTCGTCGATCAGACTCCCAGGCCGTGTAGTTAGTCAGATAATGCTGCATTCGTTTCGCCCCGGCATAGCCTCCGGAAAGCGGAGACCCTCCAATTGCCGCGCCGCTGGAGAGGGTGACGATTGTACTGCCAGCTGCCATCGGTGCTTTGATGGCGGCCTGAAGAAATTCAAACGCAGATTTCGTGTCTGAATTCCAGGTTGCACTGAAGGTCTCCCAATTCTGCTCAAAAAATGATCCCATATTGGGCGTGATGCCACCCGCGAGAACCAGCAAGTCCGGTTTAGTGCGGGCAAGCAGATCATCTGCAATGCCATTTGCTCCGTCTGCGTTATGCGGTGTGATGTTGGGATTTTCACTTGCCAAGGTATCAAGGTCAGTTTGTGTGCGTGCCACGGCCGTTACTTTTGTGCCGCTGCCCGCAAGCTGCAGCGCCAAAGCACGTCCGGTCCCGCGTCCTGCGCCTATGATGAGAGCGGTTTTGAATTGAGCAGCCATAAGTGAATTCCTTTCATAATGTGTATGCAAGGAAGACACCCGGATCGCGATAAAGGGTTCGGTGGCGTTGAGAGATCATCAATAATGTTCAGTGCTTGACCGGGTCTGGAGGCAGATGCTCAGTGACACGCCTATGTGTCGCCGGGAGAGCTTGCCGTTGCCCATGGGCACTGAATACAGAAGCCGACCCGGCGCCAAAGCGTTGTCTGGAGATGCAGGCCGCTGGTTGGCTGTCACGACAGGAGAAGGGTTGGTCACTTCCGCCCAGGGCAAACTGACGAGGGGTCGAGTTGCGAGTTTCGCGTTGCCAGCATAGGCTGCTGCACAGCTGAAAAATTTTGGCGATCGACCAGGCATTGGAGAACACAATATGGCTTTTCCGATTGGCGTTCTAACGGTCTATGCTGCGCTGTCTGTCTGGGCTGTCCTGCTGGTGCGCGGCGTTCGCAAGCGGTCATATCGATTGTTTCTACTGTTTGGCATCGGGTTGATGCTCTATCTTAACCTTGGCTACGTGATCTTTGGTGCTCCCGCATCGATCGCTTCTTTCATCGGTATATACGATGTGCTGATCAATTTAGGCCTGCATGCAGCGTCTGAAGCTGCCGCGGTTTCTACCTGCGCAGACAATGCATGCACCGTCTGGGGAGATCGTTTTGTAAATCACTCGGCGTGGGGAACCGCTTTTTATGACCGGTTTGCCAATGGGCCGGAATTTCGATCAACTCTTTTGATAGGCCATATCGTCTTCAATTCGTTGGTCTTCGTTTTAATGCATGTCCAGCTGTTCAGACCGGGATATGGCGGGTCCCGAGCATCGCACCGGCTACTGGGTAGAGTTACCTTTGTCTTTTTGACCATCAGCCTCTTCTGCGCGGTCTGGCTGGCGTCGGAACACGGTTCTGTCGCCGAATACGGCGGCCGTATGGCAGAGTTCGGTTTCTACTCGATGGCTGCGTTCGTGTACGGGACGGCGATCATGGGAATTTTTGCTGTCCGTTCCGGCGATGCGGAGAACCACCGAATCTGGATGTATCGCTTCATCGGTTCAATGTGGGGGTCGTTCTGGCTGTTTCGTGTAATGCTGTTCGTCCTCGATCCGTTGCTCCGCAATTATGAAGCTGCGGCCCTGTTGATTGTTATCTGGAGTTCAGCTCCTTTGGGAATATTGATCGCCGAAACGGTTCGCCGACGACTGGACCGTCCGATCAAAGACAACGCCGAGGCGATGGTAGCTGCTGAATAAGGTAAGACGCGAATGTCTTAAATTGGCACGTGCAATATTCTGTGTCGGTCGAATCCGGCGTTTAGCCTGCCATTAAACGCTTAACTTCATCCATCGTTGGCATTGAGGGTGCTGTACCGCGTCGGGTCACAGAAATGCCTGCAGTCGCGCAACCCAGTCGCATGGCATCAACTGGGTCCATTCCTTCTGCCAGTCCGACCGCGAATCCACCGTTGAATGCGTCGCCGGCGCCGGTTGTTTCAACCACCGGTCCGGCATTGAAAGCAGGCATGTGTTGGGAGCGCTCAGACGTGTGCAACAAAGCTCCCTGTTCCCCCAGCGTTATCACGGCAGCGCCGGTTCCCATGGCCAGCAAAGCGTCACCAGCGGCGCGCGCTTCGTCGACCGTTGTAACAGGGATTCCGGTCAGATCGGAGGCTTCTGTTTCGTTCGGCGTCACGTAATCACAAAGCTGCAACAGGGCGCTGTCCAACGGTGCGGCGGGAGCTGGATTGAGGATGGTGATCACCTGATTCTCACGCGCAATCTCGAGCGCCCTGTGTGCCGCTTCGATCGGTTGCTCCAGCTGAGTGATGAAGACAGCGGCACCTGCGATGAGATCACGTTGCGCCTCGATGTCGCTGATGCTGATATCACCGGCAGCGCCGGGACAGACAATGATCGCATTGTCGCCGCTGGATTCCTCGACAAAGATGTAAGCTGCACCGGTGTAACTGTCCGGATCCTGGGTAACCGCGGATTTCACGCCGGCATCAGCCCATGATTTCAAAGCAAGGTCAGCAAAAGCATCCTGACCAAGGCGCGTTACGATCGTTACCTCAGCGCCCAGTCGAGCTGCTGCGACAGATTGGTTTGACCCTTTGCCTCCCGGACCCAGAGCAAAGGAATTGCCGAGAATTGTCTCGCCCATACGTGGTGCCCGGTCTGCCCGGTAGGATGTGTCGGCAACGAAAACACCGAGCACGACAATTGAGTTAGACTTGCTCAACGAAATTCCCTCACGCTTCTTCGGGCGGGATCACGCCCTTGCGGAATGCAAAGCACCCATAAAAGCGACGCTCGTGGGTCTGGATAACTGCATAGGCCTGTTTCGCGCGATCGTAGAATTCGTAGCGTTCGATCGATATCATTGGTAGCGGCGACCCGTTGGCAGCATCAATTTTGGCCTGCACTTCTGTCATCACCGGAAGAATTTCATCAGCAGCCCCGACGACTTCCATACGTGCAGCCGCATCATCAACAAACGTATCGAGCGGATAGACCGACAGAACAGCTTCAACAACGTCGGCCGCGGGCCTATCAATGCGCAGCAGCTTGCCGATTGTAGTCTGTCGGGCAACAGAATCGCTTGGAAAGTTGGTGTCGGCAATGATCAGATCGTCGCCGTGCCCCATGGCTCGCAAGACCCTCAAAACATCCGCGTTTAGCAACGGATTGATACCTTTCAACATGCCTTTACTCCTCTTTCAGTAGATCACTCGGCGAACCTGCCGATCCGCTGCGCTATTGCCAGGCCCAGTTTTCGGTGCTCGTCCGCGTCGAAGTGGATGCCATCGACAGGGCTGGATCGAATGATCGTTCCTGCATCGAGGAATCCACATTCTTGTCTGTCTGCAACTTCGGCATACTGCACACCAAACTGCGCGGACTTTGCTGCTCCGCCCAAAAACATCTGTTCAAACCAGCCGGTCTCGGCAATGGGCGGCGGTGCTACGAGAAGCACCTCGCAAGCCCGGTTAGTTTCCGGATCAATCGCTGCTTTCACCATCATCACCAGTTGTTCAACAGATTTTGCAATATCAAGAGCGGATACAGCATAGCGGGTTTTCAGATCGTTGGTGCCCAGCTTGATTACTACAAGGTCGATTGGCCGATGACTTTCAAGGGCAATGCGAAGCCCGGTAAGGCCGTTCTTGTGAGCTCCTTCTATCGGGTCATCGTGCACTGTGGTTCGGCCGGGCAGCCCGTCTTCAATGATCTTCCACTCCGGGCCGAGTGCCTGGCTTGCAATGCCCGGCCAGCGCTCTGCTGGACCGAGGCGCCGCTTATCCCCGTCAAATTCCATCGGCAATGAGCCGTGGGTGTTTGAATCGCCGAAGCACAGGACGGCCTTTTGACGTTGGGGGCTTTCAGACATCTTTATGCTGCCGAGGCGGCCTCTTCTTCAGTCGCAATCCGCAAGCCACTTTTGGGATCAAACAGATGTGCGAATTCCGTTCGCGGTGTGATGTGAATTTTCTGACCGGGCTCGAAATGATGGCGCTCCTTGAAAACCGCAACAACCTCTTCATCACCACAACGCATGAAAACCATTGTCTCGGACCCGGTGGGTTCAACGACTGTCACTATTGCCGACAGGCCCTTCTGCTTTTTCTCTGCAATGCCAAGATGCTCGGGCCGAATGCCCATAATCATCTCGGATCCGTCTGGCATAGTTGGCTTAATCGGCAGAGGACAGGTTTCGCCCGTCGACGAGACGAAGAAGTTCCCACGCTTACGAAAATGCCCGTTCAACAAATTCATGGATGGTGATCCAATGAAGGTGGCCACAAAGAGATTTACCGGACTGTCATAAAGTTCCAGCGGCGAACCGATCTGTTCGACATTGCCATCGTTCATGACGACGATCTTATCTGCCATGGTCATGGCTTCGACCTGGTCATGTGTGACAAATATAGTGGTGGTCTTGAGTCGCTGGTGCAACTCTTTGATTTCTTTGCGCATTTGAACGCGAAGCTTGGCGTCGAGGTTTGACAGGGGCTCATCAAACAGAAACACCTGCGGGTCTCGCACGATTGCACGGCCCATCGCAACGCGTTGCCGCTGCCCGCCCGAAAGTTGACGGGGGTAGCGTTTCAGGTAGGGCGTGAGACCCAGAATTTCTGCGGCGGTGTTCAGTCGCTCGGCGACCAGTTTGGGGTCCATTTTGCGCAGCTTGAGAGCAAACGCCATGTTGTCCGCGACCGTCTTGTGCGGATAAAGCGCATAGCTCTGGAATACCATGGCGATGTCGCGGTCCTTGGGCGGTACATTGTTGACCACCCTGTCGCCGATTTGGATCGTACCACCCGAAATGCTTTCAAGGCCGGCCGTCATCCGCAAAAGCGTCGACTTTCCGCAACCCGAGGGGCCGACCAGGACAACAAACTCGCCATCATCTATTTCGATGTCGATGCCGTGCAAGACCTCCACGTCGCCATAGGATTTTCGCGCTTCCGCAATCGTCACCCCCGCCATGCAATACCTGAACCTGATTGAGCAATGACAAAAGCCTATCGGCAGAGTCTTCGGCTGTCCATTTCGTTCTCCCAAATCGACGCGCATCTTCGATTTGTTGACAGTCTTGAAAAATCGTTCCTACACTTTAGCGCTCGCGCTCTCATTTCGCCCCTTTACAAAGCGCGTCGGCAAATTGTCGGCTCCATAGTTATTGCCCCAGCGAAATGATTGTCGTGCAAACCATAGGGAACTGTAAGCTGGTCGACGTCCGCCCGGCATGTTCATCGGGAGGAGAAACGAATGAAAGCTCACATCTATGAAAAGCTAATGGCGATGCAAGCAAGCCGCCGTGATGTCTTGAAAGGTACTGCAGGCGCCGTAGCCGCACTCAGCGCGTCGTCCATGCTGGGTGGTATGCCTGCTCTTGCCGACGGGCACAGCAAACTGCGGGCGGAAATTCTGAAGATCCCCGGCGTCGGCGCCGGTTCACCGACTGATGCCGACTGGCAAAAGGTCGGGGAGATGTGTCTTGCAGCGACCAAAGAGAATGTCAAAGAGGGTGAGTTTGCCGGTGTTGAACTGACCTTTATGGGTCTCAACAACCAGAACCTTCACAACTTCCTGTTTCGCGGATTCCTGAAGCCGTGGGAAGCCTATACGGGCGCCAAGATCAACTGGATCGATCTGGCGCAAGGCGACTACAATGCGCGTCTGCAGCAAGCCATTGCAACAGGAACAGTGGACTTCGATATTGCCGAGATGGGCGCTCCGTTCGAGGGAGATGTCTGCGGTAAAGGGCTTGCCTCGGAAATGCCGGACTGGGTCAAGGCCCAGATCGATATGGACGATTATGTTGGTTACCTGAAAGCACCGGTTGGTACCTGGGATGGAAAAACGTACCGCATTTCGATCGACGGCGACTGTCACAACTTTAATTACCGAACGGATTACTATGCTGACGAAACGCTGAAAGCTGCCTGGAAGGAAGCAGGCAATGACAGCGAGTGGGCAGCGCCCCTGACCTGGCAGGAAGTGCAAGCTCAGTCGAAGTTCCTGAAAGGCAAGACCGACCCGCTGACCGGACAATCGGCGCACGGCTATCTGGATCCCTTGAAGGGCTGGGGAGGATTTGCCTTCTACTTCCTGGCGTCACGCGCCACGGCCTATGCAAAACACCCGAACGATCCAGCTTGGCTTTTTGACCCGGATACCATGAAGCCGCGCGTCAACAATGAAGCCTGGGTGCGTGCCATACAGGACGTTCTGGACATCATGGACACGCAGCCCGCCGATCAGATCAATGCCGATCCCGGTACCACCGCGTTCCAGCAGTTCCTTGCCGGAACCGGCTCGATGGTTGCCTGGTGGGGCGACGTGGGCTCGAGCGCCAAAACCTCGGATTCATCCGTTGTCGGGGACGTTACCGGCTTCTCGATATTGCCTGGTTCCGACGACGTCTGGAATCACAAGGAGGGCAAATGGGAAACGCTTGCCAGTGGTCCCAACTACGCACCCAACATGGCGTATATCGGATGGGGTGTGTACGTGATGGCTCGTGTCGACAGCGACGAGAAAAAGAAGAAAGCGGCCTGGTCTGCTGCTGCCCATCTTGGCGGCAAGGACCTTTCACTTTGGTGCTCTGCGTATCCCTCGGGTTTCCAGCCCTATCGTCAATCGCATTTCAACATCGATGAGTGGGCTGAAGCTGGTTACGACAAGGCATTCATTGAGGATTACCTGAGTTCCGAAGCAGATTCTTATAACCATCCGAATGCAGCAATTGAGCCCCGCATTCCTGGGATCTTCCAGTATTATTCCGTTGCTGAAGATGAACTCGCCAAAATCTATGCGGGTCAGTATAAATCTGCTCAGGAAGGCGCCGATGCAATCGCAGCAGCCTGGGAGAAGATCACCGACCAGATCGGCCGTGAAAGCCAGATCGCGCTCTACAAGGCCTCAATCGGCCTGTAGTTTGTACACAGGGCATCGGCCGGCCTTTCCAGGTCGGCCGATGCCACAACAATTCTGCCTATGAAAGCCATGGCAGCCTTAACAGTCCTGTGACGGGTGGGTAGTCTCTGAAGATGAGCATTGCAGAGGGCGATCTCCTCCACACCGTTGACACCGGCACTTTGTCGCCACGTAGGATGCAGCTGGGACGCGTCCTGCTTTGGGCTTCCGTTGGCCTGATGATCGGCACCTTCGCCGCACAGGCTTTGTTTGAAACGGGTTACATCTCGTTCGGCTTTTCAAATTGGCGCCCTGTTCTGTTCTCCTATTTTGTCTGGGCCTTCATGCTGTGCCTTTCCAGGGTGATGATCTATGGCGAGCAGGGTAAGAAAGCACTCTTCGTTCTGCCTGCCGCCCTGTTCGTCATTTCGATGGTCGTGTTTCCGCTCGTTTTTGCATTATGGGTATCCTTTTCGGACTGGAATCTGGCGTCGCTGACAGGCCGGAAGTTCAATGGTCTGGACAATGTCCGTCAGATGATGAGCGATCCGTTCTATTGGAATGCCATGTTCAACATGGTCATCTATGTGGCCGCAATTCTGGTTGAATATGCGATCGCCTTCGGCCTTGCATTGCTGCTCAATGCGGACATCAAAGCGCGGAAATTCTGGCGTGTTACTTTTCTTCTGCCGCTGATGTTGTCGCCTGTTGCCGTGAGTTGGATGGTTGGCAAATCGATGCTTGAAATCCGTTTCGGGCCTCTGGCACGGTTTGCGAAATGGTTGGGCTGGGAGCAACCTTCATTCTTTGGATCACCCGAAATTGCCAAGCTGACCATTATGGTGATGGACGCCTGGATATTTATTCCGTTTATTACCATCATGCTGCTGGCTGGCCTGCAGGCAATGCCCAAGGAGGTGCTGGAAGCGGCTGAGGTGGATGGAGCGACGCCATGGCAGAGGTTTTGGCAAGTCACTTTCCCATTGATGCTTCCGGTCTCCGTCACGGCCATCATGATCCGCATCATTTTCAAACTTAAGATTGCTGACATCATCATAAATGTGACGTCGGGTGGTCCCGGGGGAGCCACAGATTCGGTCACCAGCTTTATATTCCGGGAATACCGAGACAGGTCCAATGTCGGTTACGGCACGTTGCTTGCAATGGTCTACCTGGTTCTGATCGTGATTTTCATGACGATTTTGATGAAGGTATCCGCGCGACTGGTCCGTCGGGCAACGGGGGTGGACAGTTCATGACGATTGCCGCCGCGACTAACCACGATGATTTCGACCGTCGACAACGTACCCGCTGGTGGATGATGCGTGTCGTGATTTATGGAATGTTGCTGCTCTGGGCTGCTGTCTGCATCTTTCCCATATTCTGGACGCTCACCACTTCGTTTAAGGTGGCGGCTGATGTGATGCGTGGCAACATCGTTCCCTGGTGGGAATATACGCCAAAATGGCTGGGTTGGCGTTCGTTAGGCTTGTCCCCTGACACGATCGGCAACGTTTCAACGGTTCGGGAAGAGTTTCTGAAGCGCTTTTTCAACAGCGTGATTATATCAGTCTCGGCGTCAGCGTTGGCCGTTATTCTTGGGTCGCTGGCCGCCTACGGCCTGAGCCGGTTTTCCTATCGCTTTGGATTTATGAGAAACTCCGATATTTCGTTCTTCTTCCTGTCACAATTGATCCTGCCACCCGTTGTACTGGCCTTGCCATTTCTGGTTTTGTACAAAGAGTTGGCTCTGTTGGACACGCATATCGGCATGATCGCGGTCTATACCTTGATGGTGTTGCCGATCGTAATCTGGATTATGAAGGACCAGTTCGCGGCCGTTCCGGTGGAGCTGGAAGAGGCGGCTCTGGTGGACGGATTGTCGATTTGGGGCGCGTTTGTGCACATTATTGTGCCGTTGGTGCTGCCGGGAATGGTTGCTGCGTTCATTCTGGCATTGGTCCTGTGCTGGAATGAGTATTTTTTCGCTGCCCTGCTGACGGCCACCGATGCCAAAACCCTGCCAGTGATGATTGCCAGTCAGACCGGCAGTCAGGGCATCAACTGGTGGTCCATGGCGGCATTGTCTGCAGCTGGCATTTTGCCACTGGTCTTCATTGGCGTGCTGCTGGAAAAACATATTGTGAAAGGCATGACAGCAGGGGCGGTCAAATAGACTGATCGAGCGCCCGCATCAGATCGTTGGTCTGATTATAGAGCCGCTTAAAAATTTCGAACTGCTTATTGTAAACATTTGCGTTTTCAGCAATCGGTTGAATGGTCTCTTTGCGGGGATTCCAATCCTCTATGTCTGACAGCTTTGCGTCGCCCACAGCCACGGCGGCCAGGAATGCATCGCCATAGGAAGCTCCTATGGTTTTTTCACGCACTATCTGAGGCGCGCCAATGACGTCTGATGTTGCCTGGGACCATACTTTGTTTTTTGTACCGCCGCCCACTGCAAAAAACGATTGCGGCTGGTGGCCGAGATCGCGGTAGGTTTCGATGACGTGACCGGTTCCCAGAGCGATGCCCTCAAGCAAGGCCCGGAAAATGTCGCCGCGCTTATGGGTCAGGTTCATGCCCAGAAGCGTGCCCTTCGCACTTGCGTCGTGGATCGGTGTTCGTTCGCCGGAGAAGTAAGGAAGCATAACGAGGCCTCTTGCGCCGGGGGGTGATTCTGCGGCCTCCTGGACAAGAATTGGAAACGCTTCTTTCGAGGATAGTTCGCGCGCAAACTGATCTCGGAACCAATGGGTTAAGGTCCCGCTGGTTGCCAACCCCGCCATCGAGGCGTGCTGTTTTTCAAATAGCCAGGGTGCGTACCAAAGTCGTGGATCCGCGATCCGCTTGTCGGTTGGCATGATGATAAAGATTGTTGAACCATACATCAGCATCATTTCGCCGTGAGAAGCCACGCCGACACTGACGGCTTCGGCTGCGGCGTCAATTGTTCCGGTAATAACAGCTGTGCCGGCAGCAAGTCCGGTTTCCGCCGCTGCGGCGCTCGTCACCTCGCCAACGATTTCGGTCGACCAGTGAATGTCCGGCAACATTTCCGGCCCAATGATCGAATCGCATAACGCCGTGCTCCAGCCGTTCTTCTCAATCAGATAGAGCGGGCTGAAATTGGCTGCCGTGTAGTGGTCAATCACGCAACGTTCGGTCAATTTGTTCATAATGTAAGTTGTCGAGGTGTGTATCTTTGCCGTTTTCGCAAACAGATCCGGTCGGTTGCGTTTTAACCAGAGGATCTTTGGCCCCACTGATTGCGAAGTCAGCGCGTTGCCGCATTGTTCGACCAGTACGTTTTCGCCAATCTGACTTGTCAGTTCTTCAACTTCCATAGATGCACGGTTGTCGACGCCGTAAAGCACTCCGTTCATCAGGGCGTTGCCGTCAGCATCCACGGGGAGCATGCAGGGACCAATGGCACTGCAACCAATCGCCTTGATGGCCTTTGGGTTAATTCGGGAAGTTGCGAGCAACTCCCGTGTGATCAAGACGAAATCGCCCCACCAGTCCTCGTCAGCGTTGTGCTCGGCCCATCCGGGACGTGGCACAATCATTTCGTGAGATCGGGTTGCCTGCGCGACAATACTGCCAGACCCATCCACCAGAACACCCTTGGATTCAAAGGTGCCTATGTCGACGCCAAGTGTGTAACTCATTGCTCGAAGTCATCCCGATCAAGTGAAAATGATCCATCAATCATGGGTAGCGCTTTGACGAGCAAGTCGGTCAATGCCACCAGGTCGTTGAGATCACAGACTTCCAGCGATGAATGGGTGTGGCGGCAGGGAAATCCCACATCGATGCAGGCCACGCCCTTGCCAACCAATTGAACGTACGAGGTTTCCGTCAGCACACCGGTCTGGGCGCTGCGCTGCAGAGGCAATCCGGCATTTGCGGCTGCTTGCTCGAACAGGTTTGGCAAGGCGGGATGCGGAATGGTGCCGTTCAACGTACCTCGCCCGTGGAAGGAATAGAGGCTGACTCCGGGCCCACCTCCAAGCGTAACGTCAGTTCGATCCGCCATGTCTGACGTGTCGCCGGTTAACAGCAGATCGATCTGAATTGCTATATCGGGTTGTAAAGCCTGTGCGGCAACAACGGCACCGCGCAAGTTGAACTCTTCCTGCACTGAAAATACCACATGCACTGTCGGCCGGACCTTTGCTTCCGCCAGAGCGCGGGTCGCTTCCAATAACACCGCGCAGCCTGCCCGGTCGTCGATGGCAGTGCCGGCTATTTTGTCGGGAGAGAGCTCCATTACATGAGGTTTGTAGACGACAGGGGTCCCCACTTCGATTCCGGATTCGCGAACCGCTTCAGCGCTATCAAGGCCGGTATCGATATACAGGTCGCGGTAGGGCACCACTTGATATTTCTCGTCCGGACCGGTCGCGTGGTGGCTCTTGTTGGCGATGACGCCGTGGCGATCCCGGCCTTCACCGATCTGGAACAAGACTGGTTGCGATAACAATGCCCGTTCGGGCACACCGCCCACACGTTCAATGCGGACCGAACCGTCTGTTTCGATCTTCCGAACGACAAAGCCCAGTTGATCCATATGGGTAAACAGCATGACTGAAGGTGCGCTGGCATCGCCTTCAAGCGTCAATATGAGGTTTCCCAATCGGTCTGTCCGGGTGCTAAGTCCGATGTCCAAAAGTTGCTTCTTGATATAGCGGCGAACCCGCCCCTCGTGGCCGCAAAGGCCAGGCAGGAGCATCAGCTCGTTCAGCGACTTGGCGACGCGAGTTTTGTCCGCAACATTCATTGGGCCCGAACCCTGCGTACTTTGTCCATGAACTCGGCGGCCCGATCCGCATCGACCGGGTTCCAGGTATCGCCGTCAACTTTCAGGCAGGAACCAACAATACAACCGTCTGCAACTGTGAAGGTCTGTTCCACGGTTTCGTGCTTCACGCCGGTATTGGCGAGCACTGGCGTGGAATCGAGCACCGACTTTACGGCTTCCAGATCCTCCATTTTTGCGGCTTCTCCGGTGATCTGACCGGAGACCAAAACAGCGTCTGCCAGGCTGGAAAACACTGTACTGCGGGCCCGGTCGGCGAGAGAACGGGTGTCCATGGACGCCGCAAATTCTGCTGAGATATTAAACAGGACAGCCAGGTCGCTGCGTCCCAGACTATTTCGATAGCGGATTGCCTTGCCTGCATCGGGTGCCCAAATCCCCATGTCTGAAGCATAGACGCCTGTGAAGATTTCACGGGCAAAAGATGCGTTGGTGGCAGCTGCTACAGCCATGGTTGCCATCGGGTCCCACAAGACGTTTACGCCAAATGGTACCGTAATGTCGCTGCGCAGTGCGCCGATGACATGGGCCATAGTGGCAGACGATGCAGTGTCCACGCAGAGCTCGTAAGGTCGGTCATTTTCATTGCCGAACATGACGGCATCAAACCCCGCCTTCTGCAAAGCGGCAAGATCCGCCTGAGCTGCCCTGATGATGGCGTCAATGCCGCCATCGCCATCATAAAGAGGAGAGCCGGGCGTTGCACCAAGATGTACCATGGCAATTGCTGGCTTCCCCGCGCCGAATACCGCTCTGAAATTGCTTGTCATAGATTTCTTGCTCTTATCAGTAGCCCGCTGGCCTGTCAGAATGCGGTGGTTGAGTCCTGACCGCAACACGAAAGTTTGGAGTGACCGAGAATGAAAGCAAACCACTGGCAGCGCCGCGGCAATGACGGACTGAATTTATCAGAACTCGGCATGGGTACCGCGCCTCTCGGCAATCTCTACAAGGCGATTACTGAGGATGAGGCCAACGCGACGTTGAACAGGGCGTGGGAAATCGGTTCTCGTTATTTCGACACCGCACCGCTCTACGGGCTGGGCCTCGCGGAAACGCGCATGAATCGGTTCCTGAAGGGCAAGGTTCGCGATGAATATGTACTCTCCACTAAAGTTGGGAGATTGATGGAGGTTTGCAAGCCGGAAGAGCGTACCGGCATAGGAAAGTTTTTCGATACACCGACCCGACGCCAGCAGTTTGACTATTCCTACAATGGAATCATGCGTTCCTTTGAAGCTTCGCTGGAGCGATTGGGAGTGGATCGCATCGATATTCTGTTTGCCCATGACCTCGATATTTTTAATCAGGGAAGCCAGGAAGTGATGGAGGCTCGGCAAGCCGATTTCTTTGCTTCTGGAATCCACGCTCTGACTACGTTACGCGACCAGAAAGTGGTCAAAGCGATCGGTGCAGGCATCAACGAATGGGAAGCGGCGCAGACTCTTTTGGAGCGCTGCGATATGGATTTGTTCCTGTTGGCGGGTCGCTATACTTTGCTTGAGCAGGAGGCGTTGAACAGCTTTCTCCCGATGTGCGAAGAACGCGGAGTCGGTATTGTTCTTGGTGGGCCGTACAATTCCGGAATTCTCGCCACCGGCCCGGTGAAGGGCGCCTTCTTTAACTATGACCCTGCACCGCAGGATATTCTCTATCGCGTTGGGAAGATCGAGGCTGTCTGCAACGATCACGGCGTGAAACTGATAGAGGCAGCTCTGCGATTTCCGTTGCATCACCCTTGTGTCCTGAGCTCGATTCCGGGAGCGCAGTCCGTAACGGAGGTTGAAAGCAACGCTGCCAACATCAAAGCAGAAATTCCGGATGATCTGTGGGCCGACCTTAAAGCTCAGGGCCTGTTGCGCGAAGATGCCCCTACGGCTTGATGGATCAGGTCAGGCGCGCGAAGAGAAGTTTTTTACAGCCGTATGACCAATCGCATCGCGCCGCTCAACTGGTGTAGAAACATGAAGTGCCGCTGCGGCGCTCGCGTAGCGCAGCGCCTTCTTCATTTCATCGCCAAAAACCAGTCTGGCGCCCAGAGCACCTGTGAAGGCGTCGCCTGCTCCGTGACTGGAAATTGTCTTTACTTCCTGAGCTGCCAGATGCAGCGGCGCACTTCCTCTGTGAGTAAAGACCAGCCCTTCACCGCCCATTGTGATTACAATTGTGGAACAGGGCAGACTGCAATCTTTCAGAACATCGAATGCATTGCCTGGGGATCCGATGGACTTTTTGAACAAAGCCTCAGCTTCCACTCTGTTCACGATGAGCACGTCGACAAGATCTAGCAGTTTATCGCCGAGGTCCCGCATTGGCGCAGCATTGAGCAGAACCTGACCTCCGATTTTTTGCGCATCTCTTGCAGCGGACAGGTTGGCGGGCTCAGGAATTTCATTTTGCAGTATCAGAAGCCGGGTATCTTCAGGAACGGTGACCCGGCTTGGCTCAATGGACTGATTGGCGCCGCTCGCCACCACGGCTCCATAGTCGCCGTTGGCTTCCACTATGGCGACGCTCAGACCGGATGCGACGGATTCACAGCGACGGATGTGACCGGTATCGATGCCCGCTTTCTCAAGATTGGCCATCAAGGCGTCGGCGAAGAAGTCCCTCCCGACCGCGCCGGCAAAACTGACCTTGGCTCCGTGCTGGCTCGCGGCCACCGCCTGATTTCCACCTTTTCCGCCACAGACGAACTCAATGCTGTCTCCCATCACCGTTTCGTCACGACCAGGCAGACGCGGTGCATTCAGCACGATGTCATAGTGGAGCGATCCGACCACGAAGACGCGCCCGGATTTCATCTGTTGTACAGTGCCTTGTGCACAATAGACTGACTGATCGGGGCATTTTGCGTAGCAATCGCGCGCTTGAGCTCGATGTTGTTTACAAGCTCCTCAGCAACGACCCACATGTGTTCGATGGACTTTATGTTCGTGCGCGCCTCTTCGACAGGATCGAGACCGGAATGGTCGGGGAACGTATCGAAATAAATTGTGCTGTCGAAGCCCATGCGGATGAGTTCCACCATCAGCTCGATGGTCTGGATTGGATGGACGCTTCCCACCATCAGGCCGTTGTCCCATTTTCCATAACCATCGTTCAGATGCACTCCCAGCAGCTTAGAGTGCCGGTCTATTAGAACAGCAGTGTGCGCCGGCATTTCGTCGGCATAGAGGACATGGGCGAAATCCAGCGTAACGCCAAAATTCTCTGCATGTGTTTCCTTTATTGCCAACAGTGTTGTCGCCACATCGGGCATCAACGCGAAGGCCCGGGGCTCATTGGGTTTGTATTCAATAGCGATGTTTACCCCGGGATTGTGGCCTGCGACAGCTTCCAGCGCCTCAATCGTATTGTCCCACATTTCCGAATAATTGCCCTGGAATGAATAGTCGAAGCCATCCTGCCCCATCCAAAGGGTCATCAGATTTCCACCCATCTCGGTCAACGTGTCGAGGCCTCTCTTAGTGATATCGATTGCTGCCCGTCGGACCGATTTATCTGGATGTGTGAACGCACCGAGTTTGAAACCGGGATCGGTATAGTAGCGCATGGCCAGCCCGTTGAGCATGATTCCCATGCCCTCCATCGCCCTGCTCAAATCTCGCGGAGCGCTGTCTTGAAAATGATCCGGGTAATTCAGATCTGCAGCGTTCAATCCGGCGCTTGCTGCACGCTCCAGCAGATCGACGGTTGTGATGTGGTTTTTGCCGGGCCAATAAGTGTCAGCCCCGATTTTAAATGCATTCAATCGGCCGGCAAAGTGAGTTGGGGGAGCCAAGCGGATCTCCATCGAGGCGGGTCACAATACATCAGCTTAAGAGCATTTTGGTTCTTTCGAAAGACGTGAATTCCAGTCGGGTTTCTATGAACCGCGTTAAAGAGTCTGCCTAATTGCAACAGGCGGAAATCAGTTTCTCGAAGGTGCGCATTTGACAGTGTATTCAGTACAGTCGTTGCTCCGGCTGAAAGGCGCCTTATGATGAGCACGATCATCCGGTTGATCAGCCATTGCAGAGGCAATAATGATTGAATTGCTCGATACCCATCAACACCTGCTTTACCGGGAAAAACTTACCTATGGTTGGGCGGATAGTTTGCCTGCTCTGGCAGAGCGCAGTTTTACCATCGCCGACTATCAGGCGCTTGTGCAAGCGAAGGGAGTCGCAGCGACCATTTTCATGGAAGTCGATGCTGATGACTTCCGGGCCGAAACCCGGTTTATCAGTGATCTGGCGCAAGATCCGCTGAGCAAAATTCTGGGTCTCGTGTCGTCTTGCCGACCAGAGGTCAATGATGGATTTGATGCCTGGCTCGAGGAATGCTCCTCGCTTCCCGTTGTCGGCTATCGCCGCATTTTGCATGAAGTGGACGACGAGATGAGCAAGGCGGAAACATTCCGTAACAATGTTCGCAAGATCGGCAAACAGGGGCGGGCATTCGATATGGTGTTTCGGGCGGACCAATTATCGATTGCACATGATTTTGCGGCCAGCTGTGACGACATGGCGCTGGTACTGGACCATTGTGGGGTGCCTGACATTGCAGGTGGAGAAATCTTGGCCTGGAAGACAGCGATTTCCAAAATTGCCGGATTGTCGCACGTCTATGGCAAGCTGTCCGGCGTCCTCGCATACTGCGCTGAAGGTTCCGCCAATCTCAAGACTTTACAACCCTATATTGATCATATGATCGAAAGCTTCGGTCCAACACGCCTGATCTGGGGCAGTGACTGGCCAGTGGTAAATCTCAAATCTGAATTGCCGGAATGGATCGAGATATTCCGGAAGTCGATCCTCGACCTGAGTGCCGACGAACAAGAAGCGATTTCGAATCTGAATGCCCAATCCGTCTATAAAGTGTCACTGTAAATTGAGTGCTGCCCTATCGGGCCGCTTCACAAACTGGCTGTCAATCGTTCTGGCTTACCGCTGATCGGCAGTTGCTGTCGTGACGAATTCGCAGCGATACAATGTCGCCCGGAGGTTGAGCGCGGCTCTCCCATTATTTGGGTTGTTTGGGCGCCATATCCTTTTTGCTGTCGTGCAAACGCCAGACTTCCTGTTTGGAAAAACCACGAATATCACGCTCCCCCAGACTGTCGATCTCAAACTCTTCGCGCAGCGAGACGGACACCTCGTCCTGAACGCTGATTTGCATTGGTTCAGAAAATTCCTGCAGCCGTGTTGCCAGATTCACAGCCGGTCCAAAAATGTCGTAGACGTATTTTTGAATGCCCACGACCGACCCGACCACCGCACCGGATGCCAGTCCAATGCGGCAGTGCCATTTGTGGGGGTGGCTGGTATTGCGGCGCTCAAGGTATCGGATGAATCGGATGGCAGTGTTGGCAACAGCCTTTGCGTGGTCGGGCATCGGGTCCGGCAATCCGGCAACGGTGATATAAGCGTCACCAATCGTTTTGATGCGCTCGCAGCCGAACTGTTCGCCGATGCGATCAAAGGCGCTGTATATGTCGTTCAGCTCTGTAACAGTGACACTCGGGTCGGCGGATGCGACCATGTCCGTGAAGCCGACAAAGTCCAGCATAAGCACTGAGACGGGATCGTAAAGTTGAGGCGTTACCACACCGAACGCCTTGAATTCCTCGTATACCGACCGCGGCATAATGTTGAGAAGCAGTTTTTCAACCTGCTCCTTTTCCCGTTTGATCTCCCGCGTGTTTCGTTCAACCATCATTGAGTAGGAATCGATCATCGATTCCAGTTCTCGGATGCGGGTTATGTTTTGGCAGACGAGCACCACCAGCTTTTGATCGCCCTCGTCGGCTGCGGTAAAGTCTACCGCAATCACCATGGTTCTCCGCTTTTTGCGATGTTTGAATTCGGCGGTGTATCTGCCGCTATCGTTCAGTGACGTGTCGAGAGCTTCAGCATCGAGCCCCTCGAACACATCTGGCAGAGTGTTCGTCCCAATCTGGGCTCCGAACCATTCTTCGAAAGTGTCGTTGCAAAAATGGAAGCCGAGGCTGGAGCGATCCAGCAACGCAACGCCGACGCCGATTGCCCGCAAGAGCTGTTCATTGATGGCTTCAATCGACATTGATTTCCCTGACAATTTGTCCGCGTCGGTTTTCAAACTCCTGCAAAACGAGTTCCACATCGTCCGGTTCGACGCCGTGCTCGGACAGGGTGTTGCGTAAGATTATCTTCAGTTCATCGAAGTGTGGAGTTTGAATATCCAGGTGCCTGTGCAATTGATGAAGCTGTTTGTCCGTATAGGCTGCCGGCCCACCAAGCAGCGAGGCTATAAACTTGGTTTGATGATCAACCATTTTAGTCATGTCGACTTCATCGAAGAAGGGACCAATTTCGTCGCTGTCAAGCAGGGTGTCGTAGAAAGCAAGGACGATTTTGCTGACTTTTGAAAACCCTCCATATTTCTCAAATAATGTTTGTCCACTCACGGTGTTTCCCCTCTGTATGGCTCGGCGCCCGGGCATCGGCCGAAATGCATAGTTACCGATTTTGGAGACTTGTTAAAGTCCGCGAGAGCCGGTGTCCTGCTGGGATGGAAGTCAGGATCAAGCGGCCTCGCGGACCTCGCCCCAACGCTAACTCTGTGTGATGATTATCTCTGCATAATCCGAGGGGACAATCATCGTCCCATCTGTGGCTACGTTGTAACGATCGATGGTGTTTTGAATGTCTTCCTCCAACTGCTGTTGACCTTCGCTATCCAGAGCGAGGAAGGCCTTGTGGACCGGTCCATACCACGCGCGGAAAAATTCAATGAAATGGTCGGCGGAGTAATATCGGAAGTTGAATTGTTTTCGGTTGATCGAAATGTCTTCCGCATCAGCTGCAAATGTCGCGTCAATCCAGTTCGCATCGCCCCATTGCGCCGGAGATTGAACACCGGCGGGGGGCGGAACGCTTTTACCCAAAGTCTTGAACAAGGCGCCAATAAAGCTGTCTGGGGTCCAGTTGGCCATGGCGATCTTTCCGCCGGAGCGGCAGACCCGCTTGAGCTCGGAAGCCGCGCGTGACTGGTTAGGCGTGAACATGACGCCGAACGTTGACGTCACGATATCAAACGCATCATTCTCAAAGGGCAGATTCTCAGCATCCGCAGACTGGAATGCAACATTCAGGCCTTCTGCTTCCGCGCGCATCCGACCACTATCGAGCAAAGCCTCGACATAGTCGGTTGACGTGACCTCGCACCAGCGCCTGGCGAAAGCAAGTGTCGCGTTGCCGTTGCCAGCAGCCACATCAAGGACCGCAGACCCCGGTATCGGATTGGCGGCTTCAGCCAGTTCTTCGCCGGTGATCTGAAGTGTCATGCCAATTTTTGCGTAATCGCCGGAAGACCATGCTGCATTCTGTTTGGCCTTTATGGCGCGATAGTCTGGTGTTGAGTTGATTTGGGCTGAGCTTTCCATTTTCGTTTCCTTTGACTGAGGCTGTTGCGGGGTTCGGCGAGATGCACCCGCCAAGAGGCGGAGAGGTGAGTTGAAATTGAGCATGTTCATGATCGTTTCCTTTCTGCGGATAGTGAGGTTCGACTTCAGGCTGCAACCTGCTGCGGCCAGCTGAAGCTCTCTGCACAACGCTCCGCCCTGGCGATGTGTTGGCTGATGCGGGGGTTCACCCATTCGCACGCATGAATTGGAGCCATGTGTCCAAGACCCGGCAACATCACGAGCTCGGCCGCCTGGACACTCTCGAATACCAATGTTGCTGTGCGTTGCGCGATGGAGGGAGAGTCCATCCCCATAAGCACCTGAACCGGCATCGTCAGCGATGAAAGAGCTTCGATTGTCCAGTCTTCGCCAAAGCACCGGTTGAAATCGGCGAGAACAACAGGAGCAGCAAGGGCAAGCGCGTTTTGGAGCTTGTCTGACAGGCCTTCCCATGTGCCGTGACTGTTCCAGAATTCGACAAACGCCTTCATGCCCAAATCGGGTCTTCCGGCAGCACTCTCTTGCCTCAGTGACGTTTCTATCGAACGCAGACCGGCCAAAAGCATCTGATCCGACGGAGTGTCGTTGTCCAGCAGGTGAAATATCGCTGGCTCGTAGAGTGTCAGACTCTTGACCAGATCGGGTCTCATCAAGGAAATTTTGACCGCGACAGAGCCACCATAGGAATGACCAACCAGATGGACCGGCTCACCCATGAGTTCGATTTCGCCGACGATGCCCAATGCAACATCGCTCATTTCAGATGTCGTACTTTCAGGATCTGATTTGTCACCATAGCCTGGAAGATCGAATGCGAAGGTTTCGTGCCGGTCGCAGAGCGCTGTCAGCAGATTTCTCCACTGCGTGCTGTTTGATGCGGATGAATGAAGCGCAACGACTGGAGCGCCCAGTGTGTGCGAATGGTTTGTAGTTGTCGTCATCGAACTGCTCCTGTTGCGTTTTGCGATGATCACAAAATGCAGCAGGGGTGTTTCAGCTTGTTGTCGTGACGGGTCGTTTCGTGTTTCAGTTGTTATTTCGGTGCGCTGACGGTGGGATAATTATTTGTTCATTTAAATCAATTGCTTGATGGGAACTTTGAACATTCATGGCTGTTGAAGCTGAAACAATTGAAACAATCGCCACAGGTGCTGAAAACCAATTGAAACACAGGCAAGATAGAAACTTTTCATGGCAGGCGACCAAAACACAAAAGACGACACCGAAATGGACCTTCGCCGGGCGAGGGATCTGCTGCAGGACGCAATTGAATCGCTGAGCGAAGGTTTTGCACTTTATGACGACGACCGTCGGTTGGTCATTTGCAACGAGCGCTATCGGGAAATGAACAGCGCTGTCGCGGACCTTCTGGTGCCCGGCCTTGATTGGGAAATCCTGATGCGGGAAACTGCCCGCCGCGGGGTCTACACAGAAGCGATAGGCAGGGAGGATGAGTGGGTCGCGGATCGCCTTGAGACGACTCACGACTACGTCGATGAATACGAACTGCAACACACCGACGGTTCGCTCTATCTGGTATCGACCCACCCGACCAAGTTCGGCGGATTTGTTGTCACCCGAACCGACATTACCGAGCGAAAGAAGGCTGAGCTGGCAGAAAGAGACGGCGATCTGCTTATTCGTACGGTTCTTGATGCGAGCTCTGCGGTGGTGATCATGGCACGCACGGGAGACGGGCAAATCCTATATCGGTCTCCCGCAGCACTGGAGTTGTTCGGCAACACCAAGTCGGCACGAGAGCACTACGTAGATACGGACGAACGTGCTGATTTTGTAACCCAAATGCTGTCGGACGGACGCGTCGACAGCTACCGACTGAACATCAAAGCAAGGGGGCATGTGTTCCCGGCCTCCATCTCAGCTCGCTTTGCCGAATATCGTGGCGAGGAAGTGATCGTAACAAGCGTCATAGATCTGACTCAAGAGATCAAAGCGCAGGCTCTGATTCAGCAGGTTCTCGAAGCCTGTCCGGTTCCCCTGCAGATGAGCAAGGCCGAGTCCGGAGAGACGCTTTTTCGAAGCCCCGAAACGCTGGCGTTATTTGGCGGCAGTTTCGAAGCCAAGTCATACTACGTTGATCCGGAAGAGCGCGTTGCGTATCTGAAAGAATTGCGAAAACACGGGACGGTCAGAAATCGCAAAGCTGAATACCTGAACGCAAAGGGCGAGCGTTTTTGGGGAGCGGCCTCGGCTCAACTGATTGAGTTTGATGGCGAAGAAGTTATCGTTTCCAGTACCCGCGACCTGACCGAGGAACTGGCCCTTCAGGAGGAGCTTACAAGCCAGCGGGAGTTGTTGTTTCAGAACGAGAAGATGTCGGCGCTCGGTGAACTGCTTGCCGGCGTGGCGCATGAGTTGAACAACCCTTTGTCCATCGTCGTCGGGCATTCTTTGATGCTGCGCGAGGAAGCCGAGGATGAAGAAACACTCCGACGTATTGAGAAGATCAGCAATGCCGCGGAGCGGTGCGCTAAAATCGTCAAAACGTTTCTGGCCATGGCGCGGCAGCAGCCGACAAAAATGGAGCCAGTCGATCTGAAGTCTGTGATAACCACTTCAGTGGACGTTGCCGGATACGGAACATCTCAGGACGGCCTCAGTGTTGCATCGAATGTCCCGGACTCGCTTCCTGAAATATTGGCTGACGCCGATCAGATAACACAGGTCATTATCAATCTGGTCATCAACGCTCAGCATGCCATCAGAAAATCTGGAGAGGGTGACAAAATTGAGGTTATTGCCCGCAAGCACAAGCGGCGCGACAGCATAAAAATTACGGTCAGAGACAATGGTCCGGGAATCCCTGAAAACATACGCGGCAGGATTTTTGAGCCCTTCTTTACGACCAAGGAAGTGGGCGACGGAACCGGCATCGGTCTCGCCTTCTGCCACAGGATCATACATTCACATGGCGGCAAGATCTGGCTGGATCCCGGTCATCGAAACGGCAGTTGTTTCTGCATTACCCTGCCGATCGCAGCGCGCGATGAGCAAGGCTATGCTACGGGTTCTACTGGCCGCGTGGTGAAGAATTCCCAAAGGATATTGGTGGTTGATGACGAGCCCGATGTTGGTGAATTTGTCGCCGAGGTGCTGGTTAAAGAGGGCTTCTCAGTTGACCTCGCCAATTCTGGCAAGCGTGCGGTAGACTGTCTGGGGCAGCAGCAATACGACGTTGTTCTTAGCGACCTTAATATGCCCGATGTGGATGGCCGTGGCGTGTTTGACCTGCTTGCTGAGCAGTTCCCATATCTTGTTGATCGAACCGCATTTATCACCGGCGACACCATGGGAGTGTCGTCACAAAAGTTCCTCAAGGAATCGCAGCGACCTTTTCTTGAAAAGCCGGTATCCCCAGACGAGTTGCGCAAGCTCGTTTACGGACTCCTAAGCGATACGAAAGCTGAATAGATGGAAATCGAAAACACGCGCATTCTGGTCTGCGATGACGAGTTAGACGTACGCGAAATGGTCGAGGAATATCTCGGCAAAAGAGGCTTTAAGGTATCGACGGCGGCCAATGCTGACGAGCTTCGCGCCGTTCTGGCTTCTGGCGGAATTGATCTCATTGTGCTCGATATCAACATGCCCGGCGAAGACGGGCTGGCAGTGCTACGATCGCTGCGTGCAGAAAATCAGGTAGCTGTTGTGATGCTGACTGCTGCCGGTGAAGTGATCGACAGGATCGTTGGTCTTGAAATGGGGGCTGACGACTACCTCGGCAAACCCGTGGACCTGCGTGAACTGGAGGCTCGAATTAAGGCGGTCTTGCGCCGAAAGGGGGAAGCGAGCACAGCGAGTGCCCCCTCTACGAAGGTCGATGCAGCACAGTTTGGCGATTATGTGTTGAATATCGAGGCCGCTAAGATGGTGTCGGCGGATGGCGCTGAGCTGCAATTGACAGCCATGGAATTCAATCTGTTGAAAGTATTTGCAGAGAATAAGGGGCGTGTTCTTAATCGTGACCAGATACTGGAACAGGCACATGACCGTTCGTGGGACCCGTTCGACAGAAGTATCGATATTCGCATTTCACGGCTGAGGCGCAAGATTGAGAAAAACCCGGAAAAGCCCTCGATCATCAAAACTGTTCGCGGACTCGGTTACCTGTACGACCCTGAAAACTAATCACCCCCAATCTGCAGCGAAGCGTGCACAGACAAAAACAGTTGAGACGCGAGGGAGGGAACCCCGCGCCTCATCGTCAGAATGCACGCGCTGTTAGTAGTAATTGCGGTTCATGCAACGACGATATCTCTTCCACCAATAGCGAGAGCCGGTGGCGTAGGCCCTGCGCTTCAGACGGCGACATGAGTGGTAGGAGGGACGGCCATAATAGTCGTGTCCGAAGTAGAAATGCCCGCCAAAGTGACGATGTTTTTTGTGGCGATTGTGCCGCGCACGGCGGTGGTTGTGATGGCCGTTGTTTTTGATCTGGTGAACTTGGCCGATATTTGAGATTGATTGCAGATTGCTGACAACGCCATTGGCTTGGGCCATGTTCGGCATGATCAGGACACCGGCTGCTACCGCGATTGCTGCTGCGAGTTTCTTCGACATTGGGGCTCTCCTTTCAAGAGAATTGGTTGCTGTTCCAATGACGAGATATATGCGCTGCTCAAGTTGCAGTGGTTTTTCAGCTCCGCTGTTAAAAAGTTTCGATTGTTTCAGTTGTGTATTCAAAACGGCTCTTCGAGTTGTTCAGGAATGCAAGCCCGGGCACGTTGCCGGAGGCGCCCGCATTGGCCAGTGAACTCGTTGGTTTGTTCAGTTGATCAGAGTGCTAGGCGGTCTCATGCTTCTTGCTGGTCGCCATGAATACACCCAGGCCTGCGACAGCCATGCCGATCCAGGCAAGCGGAGGCATGATCTCGTCCAGCACGATCCAGGCCACGGCCGCAGCCATCGGGGGAACGAGAAAAAAGAGTGCCGAAACCCTGGAGATTTCTCCTGCACGGATCATTGCAAGCAACAATCCAATGGCAATCAATGAGCTTGCAACAATCAGATAAACCAAGGACCCGACGAGCTGCCATGTCCAGACGATCTCCATCGATTCAAAGGCAATCATGAAAGGAGCCACACCCAGCAAGCCGGCGGCGAATCCAACCAGATTCGATGTGACAGGATGGTGTGAGACTCCGAAACGTTTCTCCCAAAGTGATCCTCCAGTGATCCCGAAGAGCGCCAGAGAGGCAAAAACAAATCCCGATGGTGAGGGCGTTGCAATTTCTGATCTTGCTGCGATGACGATAACAGCGCCAGTCAGGCCCAGAAGAAGGCCAGCCCAGCGGCGCCATCCCACGGATTCGCCGCTCCATTTAGGTGCGACAAGGCCAACGATGATGGGTTGCATGGCCAGGATCAGGGCCAGTGTGCCAACTGAAAGTCCAGCGTTGAACGACATGTAGCACATGCCGAAATACATTGCCTGAAGCATGAACCCGACAATTGCCAGATGCGTCCACTCAGGACCTGATTTTGGCAGAGGTGGGCGCAATATGGCGAACAGGATTGCCATAATGGCAACGACGCAGGCAAAACGCAGCGTCAGAAATGTCATCGGTTCGATGTAGCCAAGACCGAATTTTGCTGCGACGTAGCCCGTGGACCACATCACAAGAAAGATGCCCGGGGCAAAAACGAGCCAAGTGGGCCCTTTTGCGCTCATCCAACTGCTCCCTTTGTGTGTCAAGCTGAGTTTCGTGCGGCTCCCGGCTTGACCCGCAACTCAATCCGAAAGCCGAAGGTGCCGGTTCCGGCAGTTGCTGCAGTGTGAGGGATTTGGTTTCATTAGAAAAATGAAATGATGCGAATGATGCTATGAAAAAAACAGAACGCCCAGTTGCCGATAGCAACCTGCTCAGGACCTTTGTCGAGATTGCCAATTGTGGAAATTTGACCCTTGCTGCTTCTCGGCTGAACAGAAGTCAGTCGGCGATCAGCGTGCAGGTTCGTAAACTGGAAAACGAGCTAAAAACGTCCCTTTTTGTGCGTGATGGGAAGGGAATGACTCTTTCGCGAAATGGGGAGATGCTTTTGCTCCCGGCACGGAAAATTCTTGCAGACCTTGCCAGAGCGCAGAAGATGTTTGAGCAGCCATTAAATGGCAAGATCAGGGTGGGTATCCCCGATGATTTCGATGAGGGGGTACTTGAAAGAACGTTAGCCGATTTCACCCAAACCAATCCGGGCGTTGAAGTCTCAGCATCATCTGGCTGCACAGCAGCTTTTCCCGATGCAATTCGCAAGGGCGTCCTGGACATCGCTGTGTGCTCGGGTCCGGACAATGTTGCAGGAGAATCGTTTCTGAAGCAAAAGCCGGTTTGGGCGGCGAACAGGACGGTACAACTGCATCCATCTGAATCGGTGCCACTCGCGGTGATCAATCATGGTTGTTGGATGGGGGAGTTGCCCAAGACGGCGCTGGAACAGCAGGGGCGCCGTTATAGTGTTGCGTTCGAATGCAGTGGAATCATGAGCCTAAAGGCCGCGATCCGAGCCGGCTTTGCGATCGGAATCTTGTATGAGAGCAATGTCGAGCCTGACATGAAGTCCCTGTCTGAACGGGACGGGTTTCCGACGCTGCCTACCTCCAACAGATCGATCGTCATTCGACCTGACGCGCCACAAGATCTGGCGCAAGCGATGGCAAAGGCAATCCGGCGCGCGGTCTGAGCGGTTACACCTGCCGCGTCTTCCTCAGGACCCGTCGACATTTTTCAAAATCGCCGCAGTCCAAAAATCTGTTAAGTCAACGAATTGACATGCCTTATGCTGATTTGACCGATCTTCAACCCATAAGTGTATCGTTCGATTTGCAAACTGCATACTAGAGACTAACCTTCCGCTTCGTGATATAATAACGTGGGGCGAACCGGGGCCTGGTTGAATGACAATCCTTCGACCACGAATTGGAACGGGACAATTGGCGGACAATCCGGGCGAAAACATAATTCATTTGCATGCCGGGGAAGTGGATTTTGCTCGGCTTATTTCTGCGTCGAAAACCGAGTATGAACTGTTTCATGTCTGCGGCCGGGTTGGCGTCCACTATGGCCTGCCACATTTCTCGGTGATGCGATTGCCAACGGATGAGGACGTCGATCTGTCTCAGGTCGGCCTTGTGTCCAATTGGCCTGGATTCATGGTTGCGGAGTATGATCAAAACAAACTGCTGCAGGATTCGCCGATCATTGCTCATTTACTGACATCAACCGAACCACTTGTTTTCGATATCCGTGAGATCAACAAAGTGCGCCCTGAAGGGCAGAGAGGTTTGGCGACGGAACTGTTTCAGCGCAACGGCATTTTCAATGGGGTCTTTTTCAGCGTTCATTTACCTGACGGCCGATTAGGCGCGGTCTCGTTCACCGGAAACAGTGCGGGCGTGACTGATGCGCAGATACTGGAACTGAGCTATTTGTCGAACCTCATATTTTCGCGGGTTCATTTTTTGCGAAGTGAAAACGACTCACCTGAGTTCGAT
>CALIOE010000088.1 GCA_938044775.1 uncultured Rhizobiaceae group bacterium | reverse complement strand
CGGCGAACAATTCAGGCGCGAAAAGCACCGGTTGACGGCCCAGATGCAGGCTCTTGAAGCTTACGAAACGACGGGCCTGCCCGCTATCATTCGACCTTCTTTCACCATGGGCGGTCAGGGCGGCGGCATCGCCTATACGCTGGACGAACTCTACGAGATCGTGCTTTCCGGTGTCGAAGCCTCGCCAACCAACGAAGTTTTGGTGGAAGAGAGCGTTCTCGGTTGGAAAGAATATGAAATGGAAGTCGTGCGCGACCGTGCCGACAACTGCATCATCATCTGTTCGATAGAAAACGTGGACCCGATGGGCGTTCACACCGGCGATTCGATTACTGTGGCTCCGGCGCTGACACTGACCGACAAGGAATACCAGATCATGCGCAACGCCAGCATTGCGGTGCTGCGTGAAATTGGAGTCGAAACCGGCGGATCAAATGTGCAGTTTGCGGTCAATCCGGAAGATGGGCGACTGGTGGTCATCGAAATGAACCCACGTGTATCGCGTTCATCGGCCCTCGCCTCAAAGGCAACAGGGTTTCCCATTGCCAAGGTCGCTGCGCGGCTTGCCGTTGGTTACACGTTGGACGAACTTGAAAATGACATCACCGGTGGTGCGACTCCTGCCAGTTTCGAACCGAGCATCGACTATGTGGTCACAAAGATTCCGCGCTTCGCTTTCGAGAAGTTCGGTGCTGCTTCCGATACGCTGACGACGTCAATGAAATCAGTGGGTGAGGTAATGGCCATCGGTCGCACATTCGCCGAAAGCCTGCAGAAGGCTTTGCGTGGCCTGGAAACGGGACTTGACGGACTGGACGAGATCGAGATCGAGGGCCTGCGGGACGATCGCGACGCTCCAGACAACAAGAATGCCATACGCAAGGCGCTTGGAACGCCAAAGCCGGACCGGTTGCTAAAGGTTGCACAATGTATGCGCGCCGGTGCGTCTTTGGAAATGATTCATGCCTCTTGCCGCATCGATATGTGGTTTCTCGAGCAGATGCAGGCGATCATAGATATGGAAAGCCGCATCAAGGCGCACGGTGTTCCAGATGACGCGGAAAACCTGCGCGACCTCAAGGGCATGGGCTTTTCCGATGCCCGCCTGGCCAAGCTGGCCGGCGTCGAGACCGCGAACGTCACCAGCAAGCGCGCCAGCCTGGACGTACATCCGGTATACAAGCGCATTGATACATGCGCAGCCGAGTTCGCTTCACCGACAGCCTATATGTATTCAACCTACGAAAAGCCCTTCGCTGGAGCTCTGGAGAGCGAAACGGACATTTCGGATCGTCACAAGGTGATGATCCTTGGTGGCGGGCCCAACCGCATTGGCCAGGGCATCGAATTTGACTATTGCTGCTGTCATGCCGCTTTTGCCCTGGCCGATGCCGGTATCGAATCCATCATGGTCAACTGCAATCCGGAAACGGTTTCCACCGACTATGATACGTCGGACCGGCTCTATTTTGAGCCTCTGACTGCAGAAGATGTTCTGGAAGTCATTCGTGTCGAGCAGCAAAAGGGCTCCTTCCTGGGGGTGATCGTGCAGTTCGGTGGACAGACGCCCCTTGGGCTTGCCAACACACTTGAAGCCGCGGGCGTGCCTATTTTGGGCACATCACCCGACAAGATCGATCTTGCAGAAGACCGTGATCGGTTCCAGAAATTCCTCGACGAACTTGACTTGAAGCAACCCGTAAACGGCATAGCGCGGTCGGTGGAGCAAGCCCGCGAAATTGTCAAAGAGGTTGGCTATCCAGTTGTTATCCGCCCCTCCTATGTACTTGGGGGTCGGGCGATGGAAATCGTCCGCGATGACAACCAGTTTGAGCGCTACATTACGGAAGCTGTGGTCGTGTCCGGGGACACCCCGGTGCTGATCGACACCTATCTCAGCAATGCCATCGAGGTGGACGTGGATTGCCTGTGCGATGGCACCAGGACCTTCATTGCCGGCATTATGGAGCACATTGAGGAGGCCGGCATCCACTCCGGTGACTCAGCTTGTTCTTTGCCGCCGCACTCGCTCGATCAGAAAACCTGCGATGCTTTAGAACAGCAAACTTCGAAAATGGCGCTCGCGCTGGGCGTGGTCGGGCTGATGAATGTGCAATATGCAATTAAGGACGGCACGATCTACGTATTGGAGGTCAATCCACGCGCTTCCCGCACGGTGCCCTTCGTCGCCAAAACCATTGGCCTTCCCGTTGCACGAATCGCTGCCCGCCTGATGACCGGTGAAACACTGGCAAACATGGTCCCCGAACAGACCTCAGCACAATCTCTCGGGCATATCGCCGTCAAGGAGGCCGTTTTTCCATTCGCACGCTTTCCGGGTGTCGATACCCTGCTCGGTCCGGAAATGCGCTCGACTGGCGAGGTTATGGGCCTTGATCGCGATTTCGCCCTCGCCTTTGCCAAGGCGCAACTGGGTGCATCCAACGACCTGCCGCGCAGCGGGAACGTCTTTATTTCTGTGAAAGACGACGACAAACCGCGCATTTTGGTGGCAGCAAGAAAACTCATCGCACTCGGATTCACCATCTTCGCAACGGGTGGGACGAAACGCTTCCTCGACGATCACAATGTACCATCAATGCGGATCAACAAGGTGCTTGAGGGGCGACCGCATGTAGAGGATGCCATCCGTAACCGGCAGATCGACCTGACCTTCAACACGACCCAAGGCGAGAAAGCTCTCAATGACAGCCGCTCTTTGCGACAGGCGTCGCTCATGAACAAAGTGCCCTACTACACCACCGTTGCAGGCTCCATTGCAGCCACCGATGCGATCGAAGCCATGGCGAAGGGAACGATCGAGGTGGCCCCACTGCAAAGCTATTTTGAAAAGGCGGTGGCGTGACCAGCGCTCCTTCCATTGCCGAAATTGAGGCCGCCAGTGAAGCCCTGCGCGGGCGCATCGTTGCCACACCAACGCTGACGCTCAATTCCAGTCGCCTTGCGCCGCACCTGCCTTCAGGATCGACCATCAACATGAAGATGGAGCTTTTCCAACAGGCCGGTTCGTTCAAGGCACGCGGTGTACTGCTGGCAATCGATGCCATGGACGAAGCCAGAAAGACGGCAGGGGTTACTGCCGTCAGTGCCGGAAACCATGCCCTTGCGGTGTCCTGGGGTGCCAGGAACGCAGGCTTGTCGGCCAAGGTCGTGATGCCGAAAACAGCCGACCGTATCCGCGTGGAGGGTTGCAAGGCGCTGGGTGCCGAGGTCGTTTTGACGGACAATGTCGCAGACGCTTTTACCGAAGTTGCGCGGCTGGTTGAACAGGAAGGCCGGGCAATGCTTCATCCGTTTGAGAGCCCGTTCATGACCCTGGGCGCCGCAACCTGCGGCCTCGAATTTGCCCGCGCTCACCCGGAAATGGATTCTGTCATCGTGCCGATCGGCGGTGGCGGACTTATCTCGGGCATAGCCTGCGCCATAAGACAAGAAATCCCCAATTGCCGGATCATCGGTGTTGAGCCGCTTGGCGCAGACAGTATGTGGCAAAGCCTGCAAAGAGACGAACCTGTACAGCTCGACAGGGTCGATACAATTGCCGACTCGCTCGGAGCCCCTATGGCCTTGCCGAATACCTTTGCGCTGACCAGGCGTTTCGTGGACGAAATTGTCAGGCTTGACGATGATTTGATGCGAAAGGCCATGCGCCTGCTCTATGACGGGCTAAAAATTGTCGCAGAGCCTGCCTGTGCAGCCACAACAGCTGCACTGATTGGCCCATTGAAGGAACAAATGGCAAAACGGAACACCGGCATCATTGCCTGCGGTTCCAATATCAGTCTGAACAAGTTCACCCGGCTCACGGAAAGCTAGAATGAGCTGCCAGTATGGGCTGAAAACCTTGGCTTGACGCTGGGAATCACTACCCCATATACTTTGAGATGCGGTGCTTTGGCATATCTGCCATCTGATTGAGTGCCGAAATACAGTTGATTTCAGCTCTCTTGAGTGGGGCATGCGCCCCACGCAGAGGGTTTTTGTGACGTTTTTGAAAAGAGGCCACCTATGGACAAGGTCCCAATGACTCAACCTGGCTTTGTAGCCCTGGAAGCGGAATACAAGCGGCGTACTTCAGAGGATCGCCCGCGCATTGTTGCCGCTATTGCCGAGGCACGTGCGCATGGCGACCTGTCGGAAAACGCTGAGTACCATGCGGCCAAGGAAGAGCAGAGCATGAATGAAGGGCGCATCAACGAACTGGAGAGTGTCATCGCCCGTGCGGAAATCATCGATGTTGCCAAAATTGCAGGCAGCACGGTCAAATTTGGCGCAACCGTGCGCCTTGTCGATGAAGAGAACGACGAAGAAAAACACTATCAGATCGTGGGCGATCAGGAAGCCGACGTCTCCGCCGGCAAGATTTCGCTGTCATCGCCCATTGCCCGTGCCCTGATCGGCAAGGAAGAAGGCGATTCAGTGGAAGTTGCGGCACCCGGTGGTGCCCGCGCCTTCGAAATCCTCAAAATTCAGTACATTTAACCTGCAAAGAGACGACCGATGATCGATCTTTACACGTTCGGCACCCCAAACGGAAAAAAGGTGTCCATTGCTCTGGAAGAGATGGAGCTCGAATACAACGTACACACGATCAACATCATGAAAGACGAGCAATTTGAACCGGATTTCCTGAAAATCTCCCCCAACAACAAGATCCCGGCAATCGTTGATCACG
>CALIOE010000087.1 GCA_938044775.1 uncultured Rhizobiaceae group bacterium | reverse complement strand
ACAGCAAATTTTCGTCAATTTGCCCGTTCTCGTTCTGTTTTGGTCCAAATTGACGACCCCACGTCACTCACTCTCAATATAGACATTTAGTTTCCAGCCGGTGAACGTTTCTGCCGGCCGGAGTTCCGTTGCGTGATGTATGCAGATGATCGCATCAGTTCAAATTCGCGCAAAGACGCAATGTCCGCCCATTCAAACAGTGCGTTCTCGTGGGCAATCAACCTTCGGCGAAGATCTTTTGAGATCAAACGCGGCAACAGTTAGGACTTCCATGTTTGCACGTCTGCTCTAGTCTCGCAGAGTAAGACGGTCACCGCGTTTTTCGTAGGAAGACAGGGATTCGAGAAACTGCTGACCCAGCAAGCTCTGACCGAGACGTCCTGGCTGGGAGACGAGAACGCGCAGATTTCGTCGTTCAATGCCGCCAAGGTAGAGACTCTCAATCCTCGCCACGGCTGATTGGGCCGTGCCATTCGCCGTGTAGGTGGTGATGGAATAGGCCAGAGAACTGGTGTCGATGCCGGCTTCGCGGGCATCCGCATCGCTGAGAACAATGGCTGAAGCGCCGGTATCGACCAGAAAACGAATGGAGGCGTTGTTGACGCCGGCAACGGCTTCAAAATGGCCGTTGTCTGATCGGATGAGCGTAACTTCTGTGCCGGTTGCGCTTTGGGCCGTAATCGGGCTGCCGGGGACGATGCCGCCGGTAAATCTTGAGGCGATATCCTGCAGATCGTAACGAAAGACGTAACCCGCCATAAGTCCCAGAATTATCAGCGCCCAGATAGCGGATTGCTTCAGTGTATCGCCCAGGCGTACACCGCGGTTGAGAACGGCCGCACCGATCAATACGCCCCAAAGAGCCATGACCAGCGCGCTGCCAAAAGTGTTGCTTTCAAAACCAAGCGTGGTGCCTGTATCTCCGCTTGCGATAAGCGCGATCAGGCCAATGCCGCCAATACCCATGATGATCCAGAACAGCCTGCCCATGGTCAATCGGACGACAGGTCAAGGACGTCACGCCTGGCCTGGTCGCCCCTCATGCGGGCCCGTCTGGTGATCCGGCGCGGCTTGCGCTCAAGTTTTGACACGCGGTCCGGCAGCGCTGCCATGATCGCGTTGCGCTCCTCGGCCGAATAGGCCATCCAGCCGGCAATTTCGTCCCGATTTCTCCCGCAACCATAGCAATGACCACTTTGCGGCTCTATGGCGCAGACGAGTATGCAGGGCGACTTTATGGCAGAATCGGACATTGGCTCAGGAATAGACTCAGACATGGGCTCTACATAATGGCAACGAGGCCCAGCAACAGCCCCATCTCTGAAATTTGTTGCGTTGCACCGAGCACATCGCCGGTGTGTCCGTCCACGTGACTTTTTGCCAATAGTGTGAACGCGACAACAAGTACAGCGCACAAGACCAGCGCGCACAGTGTTGCGCCGTTGCCGGAAGCCGCCTGCATCATGGCAATGGCCGGCAATGAACAGAATATTGCAATCAACAGCGTGGTCTGGTTCGGTTCTCCGAACCGCGCTGACAGACCAGCTTCGTCTTTGTGTGTCGTCGTTCCTTCCGAATTTGATGATGGCCGCGCTGCGGGCAAACTGACCCAGGGCCACAAAAGGGCTGTGCGCGACAGAGCGCTGACTGCGATGACAATGGCTGTTGCCTGCAAGGGGGGCGTTGCGGCAAACAGGGTTGCCAGCAGTCCGACCCGGAGCGCCAGCGACAGAAACAAGGCCATGGTGCCATATGTTCCCGTGGCGCTGTCCCGCATGATTTCGAGTTTCCGGTCCCTGGTATGACCACCCCAAAATCCGTCCGCTACGTCAGCCAGACCGTCTTCATGCAGCCCGCCGGTGGTCACAGCCATCATCCCAACGGTGAGAACGGCAGAAACAATGGGTGGCAGATGGGCGACAAAACAAAGAAGCAGCATAATCGCCGACGGCAAAGCGATGAGCATGCCGGCCAAGGGAAAGGCATAGGCGACTCTGCTGAATTCAAGCCGCTCAACCTCGTCGCCATCCTGATAGAGCGGCAGGCGCGAGAGAAATGAGGTGCTGGAGAACAACGCGTTGAAAAATGATCCGACACTTTGACCGAGCTTTTGAAGCAATGTTTCGGGGTTCATGGATACTGGTCGCAAATCACGTGTTTGAAATCTTTCTAGCAGGATTGCGTGGATATACAGGCCGCTTATAGAGAGGCATACGAACACTGCCAATTCCCGCAAAGAGAGAACACCGATGTCTTCCAGCTCCGGCCTTCCCTTTGACGACATTCGTGCCCTTTTGAACGAACTTCCTGGCCCGGACACCCACGCAGCTCAGAAAGTTGCGGAGCGCGACGCGCAACTGACGAAACCGCCGGGTTCGCTGGGTAAGCTTGAGGATATTGCGGTCTGGTTAGCAACCTGGACCGGCCGTCGACCACAAGTCACGCGACCGCTGGTTGCGATCTTTGCAGGCAATCATGGGGTGACGAAGCAGGGCGTTTCGCCGTTTCCCTCTGAAGTGACGGCGCAGATGGTGGCTAATTTCTCCAATGGCGGTGCAGCCATCAACCAGATCTGCATCGCCCACGATCTGGGTCTGAAAGTCTTTGATCTGGCTTTGGAATTGCCGACGCAGGACATCTCCGAAGAGGCAGCCATGGACGAACGCACCTGTGCTGCGACCATGGCGTTTGGAATGGAAGCGATTGCGGGAGGGACCGATCTGCTCTGTATTGGCGAAATGGGTATCGGCAACACAACGATTGCCTCCGCCATCTACCTGGCCCTGTTTGGCGGCAAACCGCAGGACTGGGTGGGCCCCGGTACGGGACACGATCCAGAGGGCGTGGCGCTCAAGGCCGATGTCATTGGCCGCGCGGTGGCGCTTCATAAGGATCATCTCAGGGATCCGCTTGAGGTGTTGCGGCGCCTGGGAGGACGCGAGATTGCGGCAATGACCGGAGCGATTCTGGCGGGCCGGGCACAACGCATCCCCGTTGTTGTGGACGGGTTCGTCGCGACCGCTGCTGCTGCGATACTCCATGCGGCTGATCCAGGAGCGCTGGATCATTGTCTGTTTGCCCATGCCAGCGCGGAACCGGCGCATAAGCGGGCCCTGGACGCGATGAACAAGAAGCCGCTGCTTGATCTTGGCATGCGCCTGGGAGAAGGCACCGGAGCAGCCCTGGCGGCCGGGATTGTCAAGGCGGCGGCGCTTTGCCATTCCGGAATGGCAACGTTTGAGGAGGCTGCGGTCAGCAATCGGGAAGACTGATGGCCGGCATTCTGATCCTGGCGCTGGCCTATATTGTCAGCCACTTCTACCGCTCATTCCTGGCTGTGCTTTCGCCGGCGCTGTCTGCGGAACTCGGCATCACACCGGCCCAGCTGAGTGACGCGTTGGGCTGGTGGTTCATGGCGTTCGCCCTGAGCCAATTCCTTGTCGGTGTCATGCTTGACAGATTTGGACCGAAATGGACCACCGCCGGATTGTTTGCGGTTTGCGCAGGCGGTGGCGGTTTTCTGTTCGCATCGGCCCAGACCATCGGCGTAATCAAACTGGCGATGGTTCTGCTCGGTATTGGCTGTGCTCCCGTGTTGATGGCATCGGTGTACCTTTTCAAGCGCAGCTACGACGCGCGGAAATTTGCGCTTCTTGCTTCGGTATTCATTGCTGTTGGCCTGCTGGGCAACATTCTTGGCAGCAGTCCTCTTGCAGCCGCCATGGAGGCGTATGGCTGGCGCAGTGTCATGCTGGGGCTGAGTGTGATGACGCTCGTGCTCTCTTTGCTCACCCTTGTCACGGTGCAAGATCCGCCCCGTATCGTTGCCGGTCCGGGCAATACCGGCGGGTATTGGGAAATCCTGAAGCTGAGAGAGCTTTGGCTGATCTTGCCCCTGATCTTCGTCAATTATGGAGTCGCCGGCGGGCTTCGCGGACTTTGGGCGGGGCCCTATCTGGATCTGGTACATGGTCTGACCGCCGCCGGCATCGGTGCCGCAACGCTTTGGATGGCAATCGCCATGGCGGCGGGCAGTTTTGCTTATGGCCCGGCAGATCAGATCTTTAACACCCGCAAATGGGTTGTCTCTGCTGGATCAGGAGTTACCTTTTTGTCGCTCCTGTACTGGGCTTTCAATCCCGGGATTTCGGCAAACGGCGCTACTTATTTGCTGGTCAGCATCGGCTTTTTCGCCCTCTGCTACGGTGTTCTGATGGCTCATGCCACAGCGAACATTCCAGATCATCTGGCGGGCAGGGGGGTGACACTGGTGAATTTCTTCAACATGGCCGGCGTCGGCGTGATGCAGTGGTTCACCGCCGAAGTTTACCGTCAGACCAACGTACCGGACACGCCTGTTGCTGGCTTTGAAGCGGTGCTGTGGGTCTATGTTATCTGCTTCGGCGCGGCATTTGTGCTCTACCTTTTCTCGAAGGACGCGAAACCTCGTCAGGTCGGTAGTTGAGCGCGAATGTTTCCGACATGAATGGCGTTGCGATTGGTAAGTTCAACATTTGTCATTGCATCCAGACCGGACTGCAGCGGATCGTCTTCCGGCAATAATCTGGCAAAAGTCGCGGCCATCATGGCTTCCGAAGCGCGCGTCGTGCCATCATCACATTTCAGGGCAATGCCCAGTCCAAGCTCTGGTATGGCGGCGCAAAACACGCCTTCCGCTCCGGTTTTTGCAAACAATCGACCCGCGCCCAACTCCATGACCTTTGTACAAAAGCGACCGGTTCCCGCCATGTAAAACGGTTCCGTCATGCACGCGTTCAGGATTTGAGAAGCTGCTGCTGCCCGTTGCGGCCCAAGCCCCGAACCCGTGACCATCTTTGCAAAGCCGCGGGCCATGGCCGCGAGGGGAATGGCATAGGTGGGAATAGAGCATCCGTCGGTGCCACAAAGCGCGTCGAGATGACGTGTGCCGGTTACATCCTCCAAAGTGTCTCTGATTGTGTTCTGAATGGCATGGTCTGGTTTAACATAGCCCGCAGGATCGATACCAAGATGCGCCGCAGTGCAGATAAAGCCTGCATGCTTGCCCGAGCAATTGTTACAGATTGCAGGCGGTGTTTCGCTGAACGACCCAGCCTGGTGCCGCATTACCCAATTCTGCGAAGACCAGTGCCCGCCGCATTCCAGACAGGCTTCGTTCAATCCGGCACGAGACAACATATCGCGGACCAGGCGAATGTGTTCGTCTTCTGCGGAGTGTGATGCACAGGCAAGGGAGATCTCGGCCGCTTCAAAACCAAAGGCATCGGCTGCGCCGGATTCAAGGAGAGGCAGCGCCTGGGCAGCCTTGATGGCAGATCTGGGAAAAACAGGAACAGCCGTCTCGCCGATATCGAGAAGCGTGACTCCATCGCCGTCAACCACAGAAACGGCACCACGGTGACGCGACTCCACCACGGCTCCGCGTGAAACTTCGACAAGAACCGGATTGGTCATCGCTGCCTCTCAATAGGGCGCATCGACGTCGCCCATTTCGACATAGACACTCTTTATCTGGCTGTAATAGGCGACTGCTGCTTCTGCGTTTTCCCGACCGATGCCGGAACGTTTGTGCCCGCCAAATGGAACGCCGACAGGTGTGACATTGAAATTGTTGATCCAGGTCGTTCCGGCCTGCAATTTGGTGATTACCCTGTGAGCGCGGGCCAGGTCACGCGTAAACACGCCTGCCGCGAGCCCAAATTCCGTGTCATTGGCACGGGCGATGACGTCTTCCTCCGCGGAGAACTCCAGCAGGCACATGACCGGCCCAAAAATCTCCTCGCGCACGATCGTCGCATCGTCTCTCAGCGCGCTGAATATAGCCGGGGTGATAAATTCTCCGGCTTCGCAACCTGAAACGGTCTGCCTTTCTCCACCCGTCAGGAGTGTGGCTCCTTCGGTCAGCCCTTTTGCGATGTAGCCGGCAACGATTTCCGCCTGGCGTTTGGAAATCATCGGTCCCATCTGGGTGTCAGGGTCGAGTGGATCCCCGAGTTTGATCGCCGTCGTCCGCTCAATGAGACGTTGGGTAAACGCCTCTCGAATACCATCCTGGACAAAAACCCTCGTTCCGTTCGAGCAGACCTGGCCAGAAGAATAGAAGTTGGCCATCAGCGCTCCAGAAACAGCGTTTTCGAGATCGGCATCGTCGAAGATAATGAGGGGTGACTTGCCCCCCAGTTCCAGAGTTACGTGTTTGAGCGATTCAGCTGCGGAAGCCATCACTTTCGCGCCGGTCGGTACTGAGCCGGTCAATGTCACCTTGTCGACGATGGGACTCGAAACCAGCTGAGCGCCGACGTCACCCATACCCTGAACGACGTTAAAAAGTCCGTCTGGCAGACCGGCCTCAGTCATGACTTCGGCGAGAATCAGCGCGGTCAGCGGGGTCATTTCAGATGGTTTGAAAACCAGAGCATTGCCAAGCGCCAACGAAGGTGCCGCTTTCCAGCTGGCAACCTGGATGGGATAGTTCCACGCGCCGATACCAGCAACAACGCCGAGTGGCTCCCGCAGCGTGTAGGCAAAGGAAGTTGGGTTGAGCGGAATGTGTTCACTGGTCAGCGTCGCGGCAAGGTGACCAAAATATTCCATGTTATCCGCAGCCGAAACTGCATCAACATATAAGGTTTCCTGAATGGCTTTGCCTGTATCGAGGGTTTCGACACGTGCTATTTCATCGTTGCGTTTGCGCAGGATTTCAGCTGCCTTAAGCAGGATCCTTCCGCGTTCAAAGCCCGGGGTTTCGGCCCAGGCAGATTGGGCGTCCCGGGCACTGGCCAGGGCCTTTTCGACAATGGCATCAGTTGCCGAATGCACCCTTGCAACGGGCTGGCCAGTTGCCGGGTACAGGCTCTCGAAAACCTTGCCGTCCGTGTCTTCAACATATTGCCCGCCAATGTAATGGGAGGCTTTGGGTTGTGCGTTCTCTCCGGTCATAGGGCTTTGATCCAGTTGATTGCTTTGTTTGCAATGGGTTGGGAGTTGGCGGGGCTGAGAACCCGCCCTGCAATGACGTGATTGTCTTTGTCTTCGGCTTCCAGAACCTGTTCCACCATAGCCGTCTTTCCGACATCGGTTCCCCAGCGATCCGCGACACGTCTTGTGGTCTGAGCGTCAACGACTGAATCGTCCGGATGGAAGATGAACAGCGCCGGGACGGAGATTGCCTCGAATGCCAGTTTTCCAACGTGGTCGACGCTGGCCTGCATGGGAAGAAGAGCGACGGACGGATACTGGTGCGACCACCATTTTCCGTGCTCTTTGCTCTGTGGCTTGAAACTCCGCTCGGCGCCAAAGACGGCCGGCACCCATTTGCGGGCAAATCCCGTACTCAAAACGATGGCCGCCGGGTTCTTTACGGCGAAGTTGGGCGAGACCAGAATCATGCCGGCAACTCCCTCCATCAGGCTGGATTTTGTAGCCGCCCAGCTGGCAAAGGTTGCACCGGTGGATGTGCCGATGACCACGACACGCTCACCCAGAGCGCGCCCCACGGCCAGTGCTTCGGCAACATCATTGTACCAGTCGTTGACTGTTGGTTCAGCCATCGCGGCGCCAGTTCGGCCATGGCCTGAAAGTCGGGTGTAAAACAGGTTTGCACCAAGCGCGCCGGCAACCAGATCCGGTACAGGCCGGATTTCCTCAAGCGTCGCCGAGAAGCCGTGTATATAAACAAGCGCCAGATCCGTTTTCTTACGGCTTGTCTTGTCTGCCCAGATTATCTGCTTTTGTGCACCCGGCCTGATGTCGCTGAATTCTGCTTCGGCGCGCGTGAGATAGGCTTCCGGATCCGATCCGATGGCGGATTTGTCAAAGGTGATCTTTTCATTCACCGGCTCCGTCGGGCCGAACGCCAACGCTGCGGCGATCCCGGCCACAAGCAGAACGAAAGCGATGAACATTTTCCGAACCATTTCAGACAGCTCCCTTTTTGCTGGAAGCATCTACAGGTCCCGGTGGTGTGGCTGCAACCACCGTGGTGGAATCAGCGGTTCACAAACATCGCGCCAATTTCCTTTTCGGTGCGCCAAACCACTTCGGCGGCGCGATCGATACCTTCTTCAGGAAAATTGAAGCGAAATTTCTTTGGTATGCCAATTTGGGCCACGACTTTCACGCGCACGCCCGTGTCGCTGATGTTGCGAATCACGCAATCAAAGCAAGTGCCTATGCCGTCAGGTGAAATTGTACCTGACTTAAGCAGGCGCCGTCGCCGAGACTGGCGTTTTTCGAGTTCATTTAGGTTAAACAGTTCGTTTTGCATCGAAACCTCGTATCAAATCGGGACACAATGCTGCCCTGTCTTGATCCTTGCAGGTTTCGTGCCAGCAATCAGACGAATTTCACGCCCAATTCGTTGCCGCGACGCCATGCAACCATGGCCCTGGATTCAATGTTTTCTGAGCGGCTCTTCAAGACAAAGCTGTCCGGAATACCGTGAGGCTGAACGACACTCAGCCGTGCGCCTCTCTTGTGAATGTCGCGCAATGTGCAAGCGATGATCTGTCCACTCGCCTCAATGCAGATGCTTGCTGATTTTGTAATGGGTTCGCGAACGATACCGCTTCGCTTGTTGGTGCTGCCGGCCACACTCCGCCTATTGTTTTTGGCAAACATTGGTCCCTCGGATTTCTATAAGTCTGAACACATTATGAGGTTTGATTGTTAAATCAGCGTTGACAAAAACTAACGTGATTGAATCTTATTGTTGATACGCATGTCGACGCTGGGCCTGTTAATGACCTCCCGAAGCGCAAAGCTGGACGTCATCCGGGCCACCCCGGGCATCGCTGACAGCCATTCCTTGTGGATGCGTTCGTAGTCAGACAGGTCGCGGGCAGCGACTCGAATCAGATAATCACTGGTGCCCGACATCAAATAGCAAACGAGGACGTTGGGACACTTCTTAACCGCATCTTCGAAGTCGGTCAGCTGGTCCGCTGACTGCCCTTCCAATGTGATGTAAACAATGACGACAATCGGGTGACCCAGGGCTTTTGATGAAAGTCTGGCATGGTATCCGCGTATTACGCCTGATTTCTCAAGCGCATCGACACGCCGCGAACAAGCTGACGGAGAGAGTCCTACCCTGTCGGCCAGGACGACGTTGGGAAGCCGGGCATCCGCCTGAAGTTCACTCAAAATCGAATGGTCAATCGCATCCAGGCTAATCATTGCAAGGAATCTTCTCTGTTTGGTTTCAACACGCAAGATATCATCAAAAATTATCATCCTGACGGCCAACTTTGCAAGGACCGATCGATCCATCGAGCTTAGTTTGACTGCAGACGCGCCCGGGGGCGCTTGGACTTCGATATAGGAGATGGGCAATGCGTGTTGGTGTGCCGAAAGAAATCAAGAATCACGAGTACCGTGTCGGACTGACGCCTGGTGCGGTTCGGGAATATGTCGGCAGAGGGCATGATGTTGTCGCCGAGACCGCGTGTGGCGCAGGTATTGGAGCAAGTGATGACGCTTACCGAGCAGCGGGTGCTGAAGTTGTCGATACAGCGGGTGAGGTGTTTTCGACCTGCGACATGATTGTCAAAGTAAAGGAGCCTCAACCAGCAGAGTGGGCGCAGTTGCGCGAAGGCCAGATGCTGTACACCTATCTGCATCTGGCGCCGGATCCTGAGCAGACGCGCGGCTTGCTGGCTTCCGGCTGCACGGCCATTGCCTACGAAACGGTTACCGATCAATCAGGCGGTTTGCCGCTGCTGGCGCCGATGTCGGAAGTTGCAGGTCGTTTGTCCATTCAGGCTTCTGCAACGGCTCTGCAAAAAGCCAACGGGGGCAGGGGTGTTCTGCTGGGCGGCGTTCCTGGTGTGGCTCCGGGCCGGGTCATGGTCATCGGTGGCGGAGTCGTCGGCATTAATGCTGCAATGATGGCTGTTGGCATGGGCGCGCAAGTCACAATTCTTGACCGGTCGATACCGCGATTGCGTGAGATTGATGCTCTGTTTTCCGGCCGCGTGACAACCCGCTTTTCTAAAACGGAGGCGCTGGAAGAGGAACTGGTGGCGGCCGATGCCGTCATCGGTGCTGTCTTGATACCGGGTGCAGCTGCGCCAAAACTCGTCACCCGTTCGATGCTCGCCGATATGAAGCCCGGTGCTGTGCTGTGCGACGTTGCCATTGATCAGGGTGGCTGTTTTGAGACATCCCATGCGACGACACATGCTGAGCCAACCTTTGAAGTCGATGGAATCGTTCATTATTGTGTGGCCAACATGCCGGGAGCGGTTCCCGTGACCTCTGCTCACGCGCTCAACAATGCGACACTGCCTTTCGGGCTTGCTCTGGCCGATAAAGGGCTGGGGGCTTTGCAGGAAAATCCCCATCTGCGAGACGGTCTGAACGTGCACAGAGGCAGAATCACAAACCAAGCCGTGGCGGAAGCACTGGATATGGCAATGACGGCGCCTGAATCAGCATTGGCAGCCTGATTTTCTGCCCAAAAAAGGGTGGCCGGTAAAAAATCTGCCCCGCAGGCGCTATTTCTTTGCTTCCACGGCGGTTTGCGGGGTTGACGGGAAAGGGCTATGGCCCTAATTAGCGCCTATTCCAAGCCAACGTGAGCTTTGATTTTCGGCGTGACACGCGCTGGAGTAAGCAATCTCAAACGCGGTTTGACAAAAACGAAATATAATTCCGGAGCATGAACGCCGCCTTTCTGGTGTGTTCCTCTGCATTTGATTTAGCGCCTCGGCAGTCGTTCTGCCTGATGGTGCTCATTCGTATGTGGTGGTGATGTTCACAGCTTCGGCAAGCTGAATTCGGCGACTCGCGTGGTGCGATGAGCCAACTGAAAAGGGATGTGTCTATGCCGACCATCAACCAACTGGTTCGTAAACCGCGCAAAGCGCCGATCAAGCGAAGCAAGGTTCCTGCAATGGAACAGAACCCCCAGAAGCGTGGGGTTTGCACCCGTGTCTATACAACGACACCGAAAAAGCCGAACTCGGCTTTGCGTAAGGTTGCCAAGATCCGGCTGACAAATGGCTACGAAGTTATTGGTTACATCCCCGGCGAAGGTCACAATCTTCAGGAGCACTCGGTCGTCATGATCCGCGGCGGCCGTGTGAAGGACCTTCCCGGTGTTCGTTATCACATTATCCGCGGCGTGCTCGACACGCAGGGCGTAAAAGACCGCAAGCAGCGCCGTTCGAAATACGGCGCCAAGCGTCCGAAGTAAGGAAGACAAAAGATGTCACGTCGTCACCGCGCAGAAAAACGCGAAATTCTTCCCGATCCCAAATTTGGTGATCTGGTTTTGTCCAAGTTCATGAACTCCATCATGCTGGATGGCAAAAAATCCGTTGCGGAGCGTATCGTTTATGGTGCGCTGGATCAGGTGGAAGAGAAGGCTCGCACCGAGGCACTTCCGATGTTCCATACAGCGCTTGAAAACATTGCGCCGCAGCTCGAAGTGCGCTCCCGTCGTGTTGGTGGTGCAACCTATCAGGTGCCCGTTGAGGTTCGTACGGAGCGCCGCCAGGCTCTTGCCATCCGCTGGCTGATTGCCGCGGCACGCAAGCGCAACGAGACAACCATGATTGAGCGCCTGTCCGGCGAGTTGATGGATGCTGCCAATAATCGTGGTGCTGCGGTCAAAAAGCGTGAGGACACGCACAAAATGGCCGAAGCAAACCGCGCCTTCTCCCACTACCGCTGGTAAGCGCGTAACAACCGTTCTCTTAAACGACGAGCAATATTATGGCCCGCGAATACGACCTTAAAGACTATCGCAACTTCGGCATCATGGCGCACATCGATGCGGGTAAAACCACGATGACCGAGCGGATTCTTTATTACACCGGTAAGATTCATAAAATGGCGGAAGTGCATGATGGCGCTGCCACCATGGACTGGATGGAACAGGAGCAGGAGCGCGGTATTACGATTACGTCTGCTGCGACAACCACTTTTTGGGAAGGCCGCGACGGCAAAAAGCGTCGTTACAATATCATTGACACACCCGGTCACGTTGACTTCACGATTGAAGTTGAGCGGTCGCTGCGTGTGCTTGATGGTGCCGTGGCTCTGCTGGACGCCAATGCCGGTGTTGAACCCCAGACCGAGACTGTCTGGCGTCAAGCCAACAAATACAACGTGCCGCGTATGGTATTCGTCAATAAGATGGACAAGATCGGCGCGGACTTTTACCGCTCGGTGGAGATGGTTGAGGAACGGCTTGGTGCAACGCCTTGCGTGTTGCAACTGCCGATCGGCGCCGAGAATGACTTTGCAGGTATTGTCGATCTCATTGAAATGAAGGCGCATGTCTGGCAGGGCGAGGATCTCGGTGCTGGATGGGATGTTCTTGAAATTCCCGATGACCTCAAGGAAAAGGCGGAAGAATACCGTGAAGCGCTGATCGAGGTTGCTGTTGAGGCCGACGATGATGCCATGGAAGCGTATCTTGAAGGCGAGATGCCCGATAATGACCGCTTGCGCGAGTTGATCCGCAAGGGCACGATTGCTGTGCAATTCTTCCCTGTTATGTGCGGAACAGCATTTAAAAACAAAGGTGTACAGCCTCTTCTTGAAGCTGTTACGGACTTCCTGCCGAGCCCACTCGATGTGCCGGCTATTGCTGGTATCGATGCCAAAACGGAAGAGCCGACTGTGCGTGAATCGTCCGACGAGGCACCGTTCTCAATGTTGGCGTTCAAGATTATGAACGACCCATTTGTGGGTACGCTGACTTTCTGCCGCATCTATTCAGGTAGCCTGGAAGCCGGTGGTTCTTTGATGAACACCGTGAAAGGCAAGAAAGAGCGTATCGGTCGGATGTTGCAGATGCATTCCAATGATCGGGTCGACATTAAAGAAGCCTTTGCGGGTGACATCGTTGCGATTGCCGGTTTGAAGGAAACCACGACGGGCGATACGCTCTGCGATGCGATGAAGCCGGTTATTCTGGAGCGCATGGAGTTTCCGGATCCGGTTATTTCGATTGCCATCGAGCCGAAAACCAAGGGTGACCAGGAGAAGATGGGCGTCGCGCTCAACCGTCTGGCCGCTGAGGATCCTTCTTTCCGCGTCAAGTCCGACGAAGAAAGTGGGCAGACCATCATTTCAGGTATGGGCGAGCTGCATCTCGATATTCTGGTTGACCGCATGAGGCGCGAGTTTCACGTGGAAGCCAATGTCGGCGCCCCGCAGGTAGCCTATCGCGAGACAATTACGCGTGAGGCCGAGATTGACTACACCCACAAGAAACAGTCTGGTGGTTCTGGTCAGTTTGCCCGTGTCAAGATCGTCTTTGAACCCAATCCTGATAGCGAAGACTTTGAATTCGTATCGAAAATTGTCGGCGGTAACGTTCCCAAGGAATACATCCCGGGTGTTGAAAAGGGTATCCAGTCGGTCATGGACAATGGTCCGGTCGCGGGCTTCCCGATGCTGGGTGTGAAGGCAACGCTTTTTGATGGCGCCTACCATGATGTTGACTCCAGCGTGCTGGCATTCGAGATCGCAGCGCGCGCTGCGTTCCGTGAGGGCGCTCAAAAAGCCGGCGCGAAACTGCTTGAGCCGATCATGAAAGTCGAGGTGGTTACACCGGAAGACTATATGGGTGATGTGATTGGTGACCTTTCGTCCCGTCGCGGTCAGGTGGCCGGTACGGAAACACGTGGTATCGACCAGGTCGTCACAGCCATGGTGCCTCTGGCCAACATGTTTAAATACGTGGACAGCCTGCGCTCCATGAGTCAGGGCCGCGCCCAGTACACAATGACTTTCGATCACTATGAGCAGGTGCCTCAGGCAGTTGCTGACGAAGTGGTCGAGAAATACGCATAACGAATTCGGGCACCTGCCCAGAAGTAAGTCCTAAACACGAGAGTGATGGAGAGCCGCTATGGCCAAAGAGAAATTTGAACGCACCAAGCCACATTGCAACATTGGCACGATTGGTCATGTTGACCACGGCAAGACGACTTTGACGGCTGCGATTACGAAGTATTTTGGTGACTTCAAGGCGTATGA
>CALIOE010000086.1 GCA_938044775.1 uncultured Rhizobiaceae group bacterium | reverse complement strand
TGCCCAGCCAGGCCAAGAGACTTGGTAGATGACACTTCTTCATTAATGTTCATTGATGAGAGTTACTTATCGTAAAATTTATACTTCAGAATTAGAGGTGACGTTGGGTAAGATGATTTCCTGTTTTCCAGAATGGCACGACTTGCCAGACGCGGTTCAGACCCAGCTGTTCACAGAAATCGATCAACACCATTTTGCAAATCACAAGTAAAAACAGCGCTATAGAAGAAAGTTTACCTTTTGGGCAAGATCGCCCTAGACAGACCTTAGTCTGAAAGTGGTAGTATCACCGGCTTAGGGGCAAGTAAGGAAACTCAGGGGCTGGAGTATGAGGGATGGGAGTCCTCTTATCTGGTGGTCCCGGTACACTACTTGTAGTAGACGCCGGTGCCACCGAGTTGGAACAGGGTAAAGTTCCGCTCGGAAATGTATTATCTTCAATCGAAATGGACAGTACGGTCATCCGTCTGGACGATAGGTTTCGGGAAAAATTGAAGGAAATGAGCTTTTCCGCACTGATCCTGTGTCGCTGGCAAGCGACGACGGAGGGTGTGGAACTGCTGTCCTATGCGCGCAAGCTGGCGCCCGATCTTCCTATTCTGGTGGTCGGCTGTGCGGAACGGAAGCACGACAGCGTGGCAGCGTATGAATGCGGTGCCGACAATTATTTCGAGTTTCCCTGCATCGGAAACGCGGTGGCAGCCCGGCTAAGGCGACTGCTCGGCCGCCGCGCTGCGTCGCAAAATTCGGTTTCCGTTTCGGACCTGCAGATCTGGGCTGACGCCGGCATTGCTTTCCGTTCAGGAAAACCAATCAAGCTAAGCAGCAAGGAGAAAGAGCTGCTGCTCTATCTCGTCGCCCACCGGTCGCGCCCGGTGACCAGGGCAGAGCTCCTGGAAAATGTATTCGGGCTTTCGTTTGAGCCAGGAACCAACGTGGTTGAAGTCCACATCCATCGGCTGAGACGGAAGATCGACGGCGGCCACACGGAACGGCTTCTCAATACGATCAGGGGGAGCGGATATGTTCTGGGGAACTACGCTGACGAAATGGCTGTCGCTACCGCGTAGCGCTGCTGGTGTCGGTGCAGAATTGATGTGATGAGATGACCAACGCCTCAGCACTATCGGCAGCACCGGAAAACAAATGGCCATCGCTGGTGCGGTGGCCCAGACTTTCGCTGGCCCAGAAATTTATTGTCATGTGCGCGGTCGTCGTCACGATCGGAATGCTGACCATTGGAGCCTGGGTGGCCCGCCAGATAGAAAGCGGTGTGACGCAAAACGCTGCAACCACCACTGCTCTGTATGTCGACGGGATCATTTCACCCCTCACCCAGGATTTGAGAGATTCGGATCAGCTGTCACTCAGATCAGTTTTCGCGCTTGATAAGGCCATCGCTGAAGGCCCGATCAGCAAGCGTCTGCTTACGGTAAAAATCTGGAATGCTGACGGAACGATAGCCTACAGCACAGACCACGCACTCATCGGAAACAGATTTGATGTTACCGAAGAACTCGAGAGAGCGGCCAATGGTGAGGTGGTGGCCGGCTTCGATGATCTGGGAGACGAAGAGGACGCCGAAGAGAGGAAGAGCGGTCTTCCTCTGCTGGAGATTTATAGTCCCATTCGCGAACCAGTCTCGGGAAATGTGATTGCAATTGCCGAGTTCTATGAAAATGGAATGGCTCTCCAGAACACGCTGGCAACCGCAAGGCAACAAAGCTGGCTGATCGTAGCGGCCGTAATGTCCGCAATCGCCGGATTGCTGATGACAATAGTCTACAGCGGCAGCAAGACCATTGAGCGTCAGGGCGTCGCACTCGAGGCTCGCCTGGGTGAAGTGACCGAAGCGTCTGAACAAAACCAGCGACTGCGCAGCAGAGTCCAGCGGGCCTCAGAGAAAGTCACAGAGCTGAACGAACGTTACCTGAGGAACGTCAGCTCGGAACTGCATGATGGTCCTGCCCAACTGCTCGGACTTGCGTCCTTGAGGCTAGGCGGCATCGTTCGGATTGAAAGCATTGATCAAAGAAAAGAAGAAGTCGGCTTCATCAAGAAAGTTCTTGATGATGCGATGGAAGAGATACGGAATCTGTGCAGAGGCCTCACCCTTCCCGAGGTCGTGGATCTCACGATTCAGGATGTAATCGAGCGTGTCGCAAATATTCACATGGAGCGGACAGGAACAGCGGTCGAAACCGAGGTTACTCAAGAGCTTCTTCCTGCCTCCCATTCCATCAAAATCTGCACCTACAGGTTTGTTCAGGAGGCGTTGAACAATTCATGGCAACATGCTTCCGGCATTGGCCAGTCAGTCAGCTGTGAATATGACAATGACTCACACATGCTGGAAATTTCGGTAAGCGACGAGGGGACCGGCATTTCCGACAATGCATTTGAGGACGATAAGCGAGGTCTTGGGCTCGGCGGGCTAAGAGAGCGGATTAACAGCATCGGCGGTCATTTATCGATCGCCAGCCACGCGGACCGGGGCACAAAACTGACGATGACGGTCAGGTTGGGGGAAATTTGAGATGCGTGACAAGATACAGATCATCGTTGCAGATGATCATCCACTTTACAGAAATGGGGTCGTCCGTTCGATTGAAGAGGAAGAAGACCTGGAAGTTGTTGCAGAAGCGTCAAATGCAAACACGCTGGTCGGCCTTGTTGAGAGTTTAAGTCCCTCCATCGCGCTGCTGGACATATCGATGCCCGGCAACGGCATCAAAGCGGTGCAGAAAATAACTCAGCTCAGCACCCAGACAAAAACGATCATGCTGACCGTCTCCGAACACGATGACGATGTAATTCAAGCTCTGGAAGCCGGCGCATCCGGTTATGTCCTGAAAGGCGTTGGATCAGACGAATTGATATCGATCATACGCGACGTAAACGCAGGCAAATCCTATGTGCCGTCGGCACTGGCAGCCCGCGTTTTGCTTGCCAAGCGTTCGAGGGACAATGAGAGGACCCCGAGCGAAAAACTATTGAGAGATTTGACGGTACGTGAAACGCAGATTCTGAAGGCAGTTTCCCTGGGGCTCAGCAATAAGGCAGTCGGGATCGAACTTGAGCTACAGGAAAAAACCGTCAAGCATCATATGACCAGCATACTTCGGAAACTGCAGGTCAAAAACAGGGTCGAGGCCACTTTGATTGCGCGCGATCTCTGGCAGGGTCCCACCCACACCGCCTGACGGATCGGCTGCGGGCGGAGTATCCGCTACCGGACTTGCTGGGTTGACTAAAGACGCAGCAAGTCGGCTCTGCTCGCTCTGACTGCCCTACCCCGACGATATCCCGAGCGATATACCGCATCGGTTACACGACAGGTGATCTCGGCCATCTCAGCCTATCGATCGCGGCTCACAAGCAGATATTAGTGAAAAAAGCAGTTTGAATCGTCGAATTCGTATATGATAGGATCGCAGCGCGGCGCAGGCAGCGCGACACTTTCATTTTTGCGAGGCGACTTGAATAAGATTCACACGTTTGTCCTGAGCGGCGGCGTTGGTGCTCGATTGTGGCCGTTGTCGCGCGTTGATCGGCCCAAGCAGCTTCACGACCTGACCGGCGGCGGGACGCTTCTGCAAAATACAATTTCGCGAATGCAAAAGGGGGGCGACGTTGCCATCAACGTCATAGCCTCGCAGCGCCATGCCGGTTTGGTCAGCAACATTGCGGCTTCAGCCGGCGACCAGGCTGGACGAAACTACTACGAACCTTTGGGCCGCAATACGCTTGCTCCCGTTGCTCTGGCTGCCCAATCGGTCATTCGAGAGTCCGGGGACGGCCTTGTTCTGATCGCACCATCCGATGCGCATATTCGAGACCCAGACGCGTTCTGGAGCAGTGTCGAAGCCGGTGTTGCGGCAGCGCAAGAGGGATCGATCGTTGTTTTTGGAATCGTGCCAGGCCGCGCAGAAACCGGATACGGCTATATTGAAGTGGAGTCGAAGGCATCCCCGAACATCCCACTCGACGCTAAGAAATTCGTGGAAAAGCCCGATGCAGAAACCGCTCAAAGCTATTTTGAAGCGGGCACCTTTCTGTGGAATTCAGGCATATTCTTTTTTCGCGCATCAGCAATGAAAGACCATTTCGAGAGACTACAGCCCGACACCTGGAAACGCATGGCCGCGATCCTTGACGCAGCCGAACCCGAGGGTCGCGAAGATAGAGATGTGATGCTTCCGGAAGACAAATACCAGGCGCTGTCTTCCCTTTCCGTGGACAAAGGCCTGATCGAAAAGGTTTCTCCCATAACCGTCGTGCCGGCAGCGTTCGACTGGAACGACCTGGGTTCATGGATGGCCTTGCATGAAGTCGGCAGTTCCGATGACGAGGGCAATGTTGTCAGCGGACCAGTTGAAGCGATTGATTGTAAGAACTCGCTCCTGCGAAGTACCGGCCCGCTGCTCGGCGTCTATGGCATTGAGGACCATGCCATCGTTGCGACGCCCGATGCCGTATTCGCAGCACCTCTCGATCAGGCGCAGGAAGTGCGGCAGATCGTCGAAAGGCTGGAGAAGCGCGGAAGCCCTGCGATTCGACAGAGTGCGACTACGATCACCCAGCCCGGCACAAATCGTCAACGCGCCCGCTCATGGCTTGTCGATCAGGCCCTGCCGTTATGGTCGACGAAGGGCATAGACCAGGATGGGGGCGGCTTTCACGAGGTTTTGGATCTGGAATACAACCCGGTTCGTCAACCAAAGCGATTGCGAACCATGGCCCGACAGACCTATGTGTTCGCAAAGGCAAAAGAACAGGACTGGTTGGTTGGGGCTGAAAAGCTTGTTCAGCATGGGCTTGAATTCCTCGACAAAAACGCCCGGACAGAACGCGGCAGTTTTGCCAAAACCTTCACTTTCGAGGGTGAGACCCTGGATGAAACAGCCGATTTGTACGACTACGCCTTTGTACTGCTCGCCTGTTCGGCGTCTGTTTCGTGCGGCATCGAGCACGCACGTGCACTGGGCAATGAGGTTGTACAGCAGCTGGCGTCAGCCTTCAGGTTGCAGGTTGATGGTGGGTTTCGGGAGACGCTTTCGGGCGACACGGCTGAAGCCCGCCTCGCTAACCCTCACATGCACCTTTTCGAAGCCTGCATGGCCTGGTATCGGGCGACAAAGGATACCCGGGCAGAGCAATGGGCGCACGAGCTCGCAAGTCTGTTCTGTGAAAGGTTTTTCGACAGTGAAACCTGGACAGTTCGGGAATGCCTTCCCGTTGGCGACAGCCCGCTCGATCCCGGGCTCGTCGACTTGCGCGAGCCAGGACATGGTTTCGAGTGGGCATGGCTGTTACAAGAATACGCCGAGACGTTTGAGCGCAAGTCCGCTTCGGAGGTTTTGCGCCTCGTGTCAGCTGCGACGACAAGCGGAATAAATGGCGTCAATGGCCTCACCTGCCTTCAAGTGAGCTCTGTCGGCGGCATTATAGACGGATCGTCAAGGAGCTGGGCTCAGTGCGAAGCCGCGAAGGCATCTCTCGCCCTGGCGCGTAGCGGTCGGATCGATCACGCTCACATTGCCGAACATTGGATTGAAAAGCTGTTCGATCAACACATCGACCCGGCACCGACAGGCATGTGGCTCGACCGAATTGACGCTTTGGGTAGTCCACCGCAGCAAGCGGTACCCGCCAGCATCCTGTATCATCTGGTCTCCTTGCTTGACGTCTACCTGCAGGACAGCTGAGCGCCGCAGGTTTGCTATCAGTACCCTGAGAGTCTGCCGCGCCATCGCAACCATGAAAGCAAGGCACCCGGAACAAGACCTGGCCTGGGCAGCGGCTCCCGCGTGCCGGCGCCAGAAGGACCGGACCTGAACCGACCGAAGCGATGCCTGATAAGCGACAAGGCGTGATAGCGATCGTAACCGGCATTGAACGCCGACCTGGCCGCCGATTGAGAAACGAGCCGTCTGCCGAGCGCAACTTCTGCCTCATAAACCCGAATATGCGAGTCGGCCGATCCTGCAATAGTGAGTGATCCGGCATGGCTTCGGTAGAAATAGGCAGGTTGATCGACATGGGAGCCTTTCAGGTCAGCTTTCACGAATTGCACCATCATCAATCTGTCAGCGGCAAGGCCGACCGTTTCGTCGAAGGGCCCCAGTGAGCGCAACGCCGCGAGCCTGAAAAACCTTCCATTGATGGCAGGTATCCCGAACAGGGCGCCTTCGTTTGACAGCGGGCCTGAATGTCGAAGGCGCGCTGCGGTGTCCGGTTGCTGCCCGCTGAGCACATCTCCGCTCACCATGGCTGAGCGGGGGTTTGCGGACAGTTGCGCACCGGCCAGATGCAGGGAAGCGGGCAAGAGGATGTCATCGGCGTTGAGAAATCCAACCAATTCCCCGCTTGCGGCGTTCAAGGCCCGGTTAAACCCCTCGTACACGCCGCTGTCGGTTCCATCGAGAACACGGACAAAGGGAAAGGATGCGCCAATCTGCAGGGTTTGATCGGTTGAACCACCATCGGCTAGAATGACTTCGAAAGAGCCGACGCGCGCACCCGCCTCACCTGCCGACACGAGCGCTTCCTCTATGTGGTTTTGGGCGTTCAACGACGCCATGACGATCGAGAACTTTGGAATGGGCAAGGAACGCATATCGCCTGGTGCATTGGGATTGCTCTATTTTGGACCACGATGTTGCACATCCTGAATGATGTTAAAACCATTGTTCGCCAACAATCGCGTTCTAGCCGACCGCAGCCCCCCTATCGGCGCTGCTGCCTGGCCGGAACGGGCGATCATTCGAAATGAAAACGGCGCTCGCGTCGATCTTCAGCAACAGCATGATAAAGCCCTGAAAAAAGTTCGAAGCGCTCACCGCACCGAATGGTCGGCCCACATGAAAAAGCGGCTCACCCTCAAC
>CALIOE010000085.1 GCA_938044775.1 uncultured Rhizobiaceae group bacterium | reverse complement strand
CAACCGTCGGCGGCCGAGCGTCGCATTACACGTCCCCAAAGGGTACGCGAAGCACTGTGACAGCGATGCATTTGGGCGCGGTAGGATTTAGCCATTTTCGCAAACCCGGAAGAGAGGCGAATGCGAGGGCAGGCGAATTCTTTAAAGCGGCAATCGAGGCAGACCCCGAAGCCTCCATAGGATATGTGTCCATGGGATTTCTTCATAGGAGCGAGTCCCTCTATGCCAGCTCCAGCGAAGAGCGCGACGCCGAACTACGAAAGGCTGAAGAATTCGCTGCGAAGGCAACTGCACTGGACCCCAACAATTACCTGAACCACTATTTGTCGGGCCGTTTGCAGGAATCGCGGGGCAATCTGAAAGCAGCGCTTCAGATTTACGACAAAGTCAAAAAGCTCAATCCAAGCTACTCGCACGTTTACAGATCCAGCGGCTCCATCAAGGTTCTTCTAGGTGACCTGGATGGCGCAATTGCTGACATTCGGTATGCGATGGATATTGATCCGTTGCATGGTTGGACGTACCACGCAGAACTGGCGCGCGCGCTTTGGGCGGCTAAGAGATGTGACGAAGCGATGCAATCCATGCAACAGATTCCAGAGATACCGTCGCGGACATTGCCCTATCTCTCCGTGATTCAAGTGTGCGATGGAGATGTAGAGGGCGCTCGTAAAACAATGGCAAAGTTCCTCGAGGCAATTCCCAACCGCACATTACAGTTCGAGATCGACCGGTATGCCGATGTGTGGACCGCACCAGGGGGTCTGGAACGTTGGCTGGATGACCTGCGGACAGCAGGAATGCCGGAGTGATAAGTTTTGGTCTCACCCGCTGCTTGGTCTGTCGCAGTCAGGAGACTAGCGGCAAACCGTTGTTGGATTTTGTCCGCATTGCCGCCGCTGAGCTTAGATTTCGCACGAGACATCCAGGACAAGTCCTTGAACGACAGCCTTGAGCCATTTCCAGACATTCATTTGAAGTCGGATATTGGATGATGTTGCATCGGTATTTTGGACGCAGTGGTCCATCAGAACAGTGTCATACATGAGGTCAACGTAACTCGCTCCAAACGGCAGCCTGGTCATCGCCCGACACTTTGGATGGCGCTATGCCCATTTCCTTGCTGAAAGCGGCGGAGAACGCACTGGCACTTCGATAGCCATTCTGGTGCGCCACTCCTGATATTGGTTCTCCGGCGCACAATGCTTCCAGAGCGTTATGAAAGCGAATGCGCTGGCGCCATTTGTTGAAATTCATGCCTGTGTCGGCCTCGAACAAACGGGCCAGGGTGCGTGGTGATGCGCCGGCAAGTTCTGACCACTGGTTAAGTGTTCTGCGATCTGCCGGGTTTGCCAAAATGGCAGCGCAAAGTCGCTGAAGTCTCGGGTCAAAAGGAAGAGGAACGCTGAGGGAAAGCTCCCGCGCATGTCGCAATTCCAACTCGATCAGTTTGGACAGACGGTCCCCCCGGCTATCTGCACCATAGTCGACGGGTTCTTCGCTCAATGCCAGAACCAGTTCACGCAACAATTTGGATACTGCGAGCACGCGCGTGACCCCATCTCGGCTGTCAGACGAAGCAGTCTTAATATAAAGGGTTCGCATATCTACAGTGCCGTGCATGCTGACTGTGTGTGGTGTTTTGGCTGGAATGTAGACAGCACGGTCAGGTGGAATGACCCATGCCTCTTGTTCTGTTCGCAGGCGCATGACTCCGCGGATGGCATAGAGAAGCTGATCCCGGTCATGATGGTGTAGCGGGATGTGGTAGCCATCCACAAAGCTTTTGGCCATCGCTCCGATGGGTTGTTCCAGGTTCTGATAGTCCAACGGCTCGGTACTGCGCGGCAATCGTTTGGCAGGATCAGCCATGATAATGCTTCCGATCGATTGGCAGAAATTCGACGATATTTGGCAATACATCGTGGGTGAGACAAAACTACAATGCAACCGGCGAAAACAGAAGCATGCCGGGTGAAACTGCGTGTGCTGCACTCGGCAAATGCATCGAGGTATCCAATGACCCGAGATCGATTGTATTTTCTGCTGCTCAATATTGGCCACTTCCTGGACCATCTGTTCATGCTGGTTTTTGCAACCGTCGCGGCGTTAGCGTTGTACCGGGAATGGGGCGTCGGATATGGCGAACTGCTCGCCTACGCCACTCCTGGCTTCTTTGCCTTCGGTGTGTTTGCTTTGCCTGCCGGTTGGGTTGCCGACAAATGGAACCGGGACGGAATGATGTGCATCTTCTTCGTTGGCATCGGTGTTGCATCGATCCTCACCAGCTTTGCCACATCGCCCCTGCAGATCGGCGTTGGGTTGTTTCTGATTGGAATGTTCGCCGCAATTTATCATCCGGTTGGACTGGCGATTGTAACCATGAGGTGGCGAGACACCGGCATGCGCATTGCCGCTAACGGGGTGTGGGGGAACCTTGGCGTTGCCTGCGCGGCGTTGATCACGGGCTACATGATCGATCATGGCGGCTGGCGCATGGCATTTGTCCTGCCTGGTGTATTCTCCATAGCAGTTGGCGTGATCTATCTGCTATTGCGCCGGGATGGCATTCGGGCAGAGCTCAAATCATCGAAGACCTCGGCCATTGCGAAAGATGCCGTAATGAGCGCAACGCACCGTACCTTGCTGATACGTGTTTCAGCTATCGTGTTTCTGACAACTGCTGTCTCATCCATCATCTTTCAATCGACAACGTTTGCGTTGCCAAAAATGTTCGACGAACGCATGCAGGGTCTCGCTGAACACCTGTCCAATTGGGTCAATGGCCTCGCAACGCCGGGTGAAGATGGTGTTGCGACGATGATAGGCGCGCTTGCGTTTGCGGTATTTGCGATTGCTTCAATTGCGCAACTGGTTGTTGGCAACATGCTCGACCGCTATGGCCCACGAAGAGTCTTTATGGTCGTGGCGGTGATACAGATCGTTTTCTTTTCCCTCATGCCGGGGCTGACGGACGGTACCGCGCTGGTAGTGGCGCTGGGGTTCATGCTCGGCGCTTTCGGCCAGATCCCCATCAACGATTTCATGATCGGAAAGATGGCAAGTGGCGCATCCCGCGCACGTATCTATGGCGTGCGCTATGTCGTCAGTTTCTCTGTTTTGGCTGCGTCTCTGCCCTTTATCGCCTTCGTCCACGACAGATGGGGGTTTGACACGCTGTTTGTAATCTTAGGTTGTGCTGCGGGAGTTATCCTGCTAGCCGTCGCGGCCCTGCCTGCTCGGCTGCCCACCTCTGAACCTGTATTGGCTGTTGCAGAATAGCCCACTTGCCGGGTGCTGCAGATATGTTTGCCCCGGGGGTCTTACCAACGCAGGTCCATATCGCAGGTGGGAATCTAACGGCGAACAGCTGCTGTTGATTTGCCCGCATAGCCGGCGAAGATCACATCGAACCTGAACGGTAGCTTCGAGCCCTTCCCGGTCATCGATCCCGTGTCGCTGATTGGATGGTATTCTTAAAGATGATCAGTGTTCGTGACCTTAATCCACCCCGTTGCCCGGGTTCGCCGCTTGCACTCAGTGCCATCAGCCTTTTCGGCCCGTAGTTCACTTATTCCTCAACAACCCCTCGACCAGTCCCCGTACATTCCCACCAACGGTCATTTCGGCGCGGTCGAAGGCGCGGCCCTTTGCCTTGTAGTCTGAGTAGGCGGCCTTGACGTGGGCGAGAACTTCGGCGCGGATTTTGAGACACTTTGGATCGTTTTCAACGGTGAGGTTGACGGTGGCATCAATGATCTGGCCGACCATGGCGCGGGCATAAGTGCCATGGACTTTTTCATGCATGGCGATGCCTTTAGCGAAGGTATTCCATTGCCGGGCGACAGGCCGGGGGAGTTTGGCGGTGGGTTTCGGCAACGTGTAGGTGATTGTGAAAAACGGCCGCGCTGATACAAGTGTGCAGGCTTTGTTCCGTGGCCGATACTTGCGCCGCCATCTCAGATCCCAGTTGGTGTGGGCGATTGTGGCTCTTCCGCCCCCGATGCGTGGGCCATTCCGGCCTATTGAGATGTAGAGCGCCCGACCCGTGGTGCCGGAAATCGGGTAGTGCTTGATCTGTTCAACGACTTTCCATTTCGCCGCCTGTGCAGGCAGGCAAAAGGGCAGAGCGGTGAGCGAGAAGGCAAGCAGGATGCACGCTCTTTTCATGCCGAACTCATAAATGTCCTTAAACTCGTCGCTGAATCGCATAGACACAAAGGCAAATGGCTTAATCATTAGAAATTGGTCCAGAGGAGAGGCAAGCGCCCAAACTACTTCACTCGGCGATACAGTTCCATGGCAGCAGTTCATCAACACGGTTGATTTTGCGATGTGCTATGCGGCTGAGCACGTCTGCGGGTCTTGCCTGCTGATCGACATCATTGAGCGTGGCCGCCCCGCTCAGGTTAAAGGCGATTGCCATAGCATTGCCGCCACGCATCAGGCCGTCAATGCCAGTCAGTGAGCACGCCACACACAAACGAAAGCACCGAAAAGTTGTCGCAAAACGGATGCCGCCGGCGTATTTCCCTGGTCGCTTTGACCGCCAAGCGGACTTCCAGGCGATTGAACCTGGGAGATGGCATGGAGGACATTGTCGTCCTGACATACGGCCAGTGCCGGTTCTTGAAATATCTCTATCCCCACGGGCGCGTTCGCGGAGGAGCGATGGAACTGTGCCGCGACATGCCGGATGTTCTGGCCGTTGACTATGGGTTCAAGACGAGACCGACACGGGCGCATCACGTGGCTTAGCCCATGGGTGTTTTGAGCCCAGGGTTACCCTTCACACGGAGCAATTTCGCCTGGTTCAATGTTGCGACGGATAGCCATTAAGGTTCTGATGTCTTTGATAAAACATTTTCAAGAGCCTCATAACCGAAGCGGCGGGCCGGGACGACATGCTTTCGGAATTGTTCTCTTCCTGACGGCCCTACATCGTTTGTTACGTATTTGATGCTGTGCAATGGAACGGAGAAAGTCTCCATGAGCACGGCCAGGCCATAAAGCTCCATGTCTTCCACATGTCCATCTTTTGGAAAATGAATGCTGTCGTAGTCTGAGACCCGAGAGTAACGCGAACCGGTGACGCAGTTGGCGGTTGCCAGTCCAAGATCGACAACTGGCAGGGTGCGCGGCGGAATCCAATGCAAGTTGTCATCAACATCGAAACGATAAGACGTTGAGATAGTTACAACGCTTTCAATCTTCGGCGCTGTTTCCAATCCAAAACGGTTGCCATAGGTTCCACAAGCGCCAAAGTTTACAACACGCCTGGGCTCATATCTGTGTAAGCACAAGGCAGTCGCTGCAACCATGTGGTGTTCGAGAACGCCGCTGATAAGAACATCGCAGGTTTTTCCGCGATAAAGACCGAGCCCTCGCTCGTGGTCTCCGGCCTGGACTTTGAAATCGACAGCTCGTTTTAGTCCGAATTCGTCAACAAGGCCGAGGCCTTCTCGTTCAGATGCAACTACAATCAGGGTATCCGCCAACGAAGTTCTTCCCTTCGCAATCCACGGGTTCACGCCCTAATCTAACTTCCACTGGTTTACCAGAGAAAGAAGACCTCTGCGGCTGTCAGGCCACCGGCAGCTTTGCCCGCAATGCTGCGGTTCAACCCCGATGGAGCGAATGGCTGCATTGGGGCCGCCGGCGGACGCCGGCTGCTCGCGCCTCTTACCCGAATCGCAATCGTTTTTTTGATTCGCACAGAACTAGCAACGGTATGTTCGTCAGTTATTGAATATTTCTACAAGATCGACGCTTTCTCGGTAATCTGAGGTCAGGTCAATTTGGGCTTCGATATGATCGAGATGGGTGACCATTATCTGTGCAGCTTCCTCTTCATGCTTTTGCTTGAACGCTTGCAGCAGGAGAGTGTGTTCATCTTCGTGACAATTGGCTGTTCCAGGAGCTCCAAACATTCCAATTATCAAAGAGGTCCGCGTGACAAGCTCTTTTACCATGCGCTCCATAACATGATTTACGGCAATCTCTGCCAGCTTCACGTGAAAGCGACCTGACAACCGTATGGCCTGTCTCCTGTCACCGAGATCCTGTGCCTGGCGCTCGTCCTTCAGATGGGTCTCGAGATGGGCAATGTGCTTTGCCGTGGCGCGTTGCACGGCTAGACGACAGATGTTGGGCTCTATGGCACGTCGGGCTTCAAAAACTTCCCGAGCCTGCTCCCGTGAAGGCGTCGATATATAGGCTCCACGGTTTGACCGCAGTTCGACAATATCTCGGCTTGCTAACAAAAGCAGCGCGCGGCGGATGCGCATGCGGCCAACGCCAAACGCATCGCAAAGTGCCGATTCTGACAGTTTCGCCCCAGGCCGCAACCGCTGTTCGATGACTGCATCATAGATCCGTTCTACGATCTCCGCTTCACTTAGTGCGGCAGGATGGGTCCCTGAGTTTTCAGCTACGTTCGACATCAGCATCCATTCGCATTCAATAGTTTCTTTGCCAAGCCAGCATGCCCAAAAATTGCGCACCCATGCACAGTTAACAATCAGACGCCTGCTCGTCCACAAGCGATGAATTTATTGTTGACAATTTTGTTAACAAACTCTCCTCTGTTACTACTGGCTACCGTGGTGGCCAAGCCCAGTTAGATCCAAGGAGAGGAAATATGTTCAAGAGACGCAATTTCATTAAGTCGGTGGCGATCGTCGCCATGACAACAACTTCAATGCTGGCTGCCGGACTGAGTGGCGCGCTTGCAGCAAACGAAATACTCAAAATCGGATTTGTAGGAGTGACGAGCGGCCCGGCAGCAGCGTGGGGCATATCAAACGCTCGCTCCATGCAGGCGCGTGCCGCCTGGATCAACGAAACGGGTGGCGTAAAGATTGGTGACGTCACATATGATGTGGAGATCGTGACATTCGACGATCAAAAAGACCCGAAAAGAGCGATCGCCGGCTTCGAAAAGATGGCACAAGAAGGCATCCACTACGTGGTTGGGCCAAATGTTGACGACGGTGCAGCGGCCGTTCGTCCGGTCGCCGAACAAAACAACATTATCTACTTTCCGTATGCATTCCCCAAAGCGCTCTACACTGCGCCTGCATCGAATGCGGTATTGGGTATGGTGGCCAACTATCAGTCTGGTCCTGCCATCTATAAATATCTGATGGAGAGCAAGGGCGTGAAGAAGGTGGCCTTTGTGGCTGCCAATGAATCCGACCCACTCAGCCAACGCGAAGGTGGAGTTGCTGCAGCCAAGGCGCTTGGATTGGATGTGGTTTCTGACAACGTTACTTATCAGGTTGATACAACGGACTTCACACCAGTTCTCACGCCGGTAATGAGAACCAAACCCGATCTTCTGGTTCTTTCAGGCGTCGCTCCTGCAAACGCACCACAGCTTATCCGTGCTGCTCGCGAACTTGGTTATCAGGGCCTGATTTCAACTGAAACCGCCCAGGATGCCTCGGTGCTGCAAGAGGGTGCCGGCGAACTAGCAAACGGCTTCATCTCAGTTGGTGGTGCCTCAACTCCGGAAATCGCAACCGACGCTATGAAGGAATTCGTTGATCGCTACACAAAGATGTTTGGCGAATACAACGATGAGTCCAACACCAAGGTGTATGCACTTGAATATATCCTGGAAACGATGAAGGCCAACCCGGCTTCCAAAGATGACGTGGCTGAGTTCAAAAAAACAATCGACACTTTGTCAGTCCCCAACATCTATATGAAGGGTGACGCCAAACTCCAGTATGTTGGCTCGACGTCGTTTGGTCAGAAACGACAGCTCGCGGTTCCAATGGTTGTCAACGAGTACAAGGACGGGAAATTCGAAACATTGTTCATTGCACAAGTGGACTGATCTTCTCCCTTCAACTTGATAAATGAGGGCTCGGCCCTATCCCGGGCCCTCTAAAATCTGGAACTTAGACATGGAACAAGTACTCGCCAACGGCGCGTATCTGGGGGCGCAGTACGCGCTGATCGCCCTCGGGCTAACGCTGATATTCGCACTCATGAACGTACTCAATTTTGCCCATGGGCAAATGTATGTCATCGGCGGGTTCGTCACCTACACAGTCTACGCGCAAATTGGCTTGCCGTTTGTGGTGGGTCTCGCGGCCTCTGCCGTGACGCTCGCTATCGTTGGCGCCCTGATCGAGAAGTTTTTATTCCGACCCGTAATCAAGAAATCGGTTCGGGAAGAAAGCACGATGTTACTGGCAGCAGGGATAGCGTTTTTTCTGGATGCAATAATTCTCCTCGTATTTGGAGAAAAACAGCGCGGTGTTCCAAAAATCATCAACGGTGTTTTCAACTATAATGATTTCACCATGGTGATGCCTTACGACAAAATCCTTGTTGGCTTTCTGGCCATTGCATCCATCATAATTTTCATTCTCTACATGCAATATTCAAAAACCGGGCGGGCCATGCGCGCTTTAGCTCAGGACAAAGTGGCCGCCCAGTTGATGGGCGTCGATGTCGACAAATACTCGATGATCGGTTTTGCGCTGGGTGCAATGCTCGCGGGCGTGGTTGGCGGACTGCTCGTAACGGTAACGGGCATCAACCTTGGCATGGGCGGCCCTACTTCGATCAAAGCATTCATGATGGTGATGATCGGGGGAGCGGGTGTCATATCCGGTGCAATCGCTGGAGGATTTATTCTCGGCATGATGGAAGCTGTGGGCCTATCTGTCCTCGCCGCATATGGCGACATCACATATCTCGCGATTTTCGTTTCCCTGATGGTGTTCCTTGCCATTCGCCCACAAGGGCTAATGGGAAAGCCGTGGGGCTGATCAGATGTCGTACAAAAACCAGCAAACACTGGGCGTCGGCGCCTTTCTGTTCGTCGTTTTCATTCTCATCCCATGGCTCATCCATGTTAGCGGTCGGTGGGATTTCTACTACACGTTGACGTCTGTTGCATTACTCTCAATCGCCAGTGGAGGCGTTTGGCTGACCTTCTACATTGGGCGCATCAACATTGGTCAGGGAGCCTTCGCGCTCGCCGGTGGCTATGTTTCGGCAATTTTGGTTGTGAAGTACGGAGTTTCATTCTGGCTGACAATTCCACTCGCCGGATTGTTCTGTGCCGTTGCAGCCGTGCTGATTGGCCTCCCCATACTGCGCTTGCGTGGCGTCTATTTCGCAATGATAACGTTGGTTCTTACTGAGGTGGCCCGTCTTACCGCGCTAGCACTGCCGATCACAAATGGCGCCCGGGGCATATCCTCAATCCCGTTGCCCGGTGAACTATCAATCTTCGGCCTGACCATCATCCCCGATTTTTCTACAATCGAAAACGTAAAGCTCGCATTCTACTATGTTGCGGCGGTGTTGATGGTTGCGAGCTTTGCAGCACTCTACCGAATAGTGAATTCCAGAATTGGCCATCTGTGCCGTTCATTGCAACAGAATGAGGAACTCGCATCATCGATTGGCGTTAACACCGCCTATCTGCGGGTTATTGCTTATGCCATTTCATCCTTCATGGGCGGAATATCGGGAGCAATTTTTGTCGCGATCTCCCGCTCAATCTATCCCGCCAGCTTTCCGGTAAAAGACTCTATCGACTTCATGCTCAACTGCTTCCTTGGCGGCCTGGGATATGTGTTTGGTCCGATGCTTGGAACATTGGTCATCTATTTTGGTTGGGACGTCTTGTTCACCACGGGCAAATATCAATTGCTGATCTATTCCAGTGTTCTGATTTTGCTGATGCTGTTCCTGCCAAATGGAATCTTGAGCCTCCGTCTTCCAGGTAGGAAGGGAGTGCGAAAATGAGCCCCATCCTGCAGATCAAAGGCGTCACCAAGAAGTTCGGCGGGTTGACCGCGAACAATAACATTTCCTTCGATGTGAACGAGGGAGAAATATTGTCCGTCATCGGGCCAAATGGTGCTGGCAAATCAACACTATTTAAGATGATCTCTTCGTTCATGCCGACAACAAGCGGCGAGGTGCTGTTCAGCGGTGAACGTGTTTCCAACCTGTCACCGCATGTCGTTGCTCAGAAGGGCATTGTCAGGACGTTTCAGGAAACCACAATTTTCAAGAGCATGACTGTGCGGGACAACGTGATCGTGTCGCACCACCTGCGCTCAAAGGCCAATCTGTTTGGCTATTTTCTCGGAACGGCCAAAGCTAAGTCCGACGAGCAAGAGTTTGGTCGTTCGGCTGATGACATTGTTGAATTCCTCGGGCTTGGCGATATTCGCGACGAGTTGGCCAGTAATCTGCCACAGGGGCACTTGCGTGCATTGGGTATTGCAATTGGTCTGGCGACGAACCCGAAAATCCTTCTGCTTGACGAACCTTTCGCTGGCATGAACCACGACGAAACCATGCGAACGGTCGAACTTGTCCGTGGCGTTCGCGATCGCGGAGTAACCGTGCTTCTTGTCGAACACGACATGCCTGCCGTCATGAATATTTCAGACCGGATTGTTGTGATAAATTTCGGAGAAAAAATAGCTGAGGGCACGCCCTCTGAAATTCAGGAAAATGAAAAAGTCATAGAAGCCTATCTAGGCAGCGAAGACGACGCGATCGGGATTTGAACCATGAGTGCCATGTTGAATTTCGACAATGTCGAGCTGTCTTACGATCACGTCTACGCCCTCAAGGGCGTGTCGTTGGAAATGTGTGAAGGCGAGACGGTTGCTCTCATTGGTGCCAATGGAGCTGGCAAGTCTTCCATTCTGCGCGCAATTACCGGTCTTGCAAAAATCTCAACTGGCGAGATCCTTTTCGAAGGAGAGCGCCTTGATGGGCTCGGGCCATCTGAAATTGTCAAACGCGGTATCGCGATGGTGCCAGAGGGACGGCGAGTTTTCCCGTTTATGACAGTCAAGGACAATTTGCTGATGGGAGCATTCACCCGCTCCGACAAGACAGGCATCCAGAACACACTTGATAGCGTGCTGGAGAGGTTTCCGCGTCTCAAGGAACGCTTCTCACAAACTGCAGGAACGTTGAGCGGTGGCGAACAGCAGATGATGGTGATCGGTCGAGCACTGATGGCGAAGCCGAGGTTGTTACTGCTTGACGAGCCTTCTTTGGGTATCGCTCCCAAACTCGTCCAGGACATTGCCCGCTCCATTGTGGCAATCAACAAGGACGAAAACGTCACGGTGCTTTTGGTAGAGCAGAACTCCAAGATGGCTTTGAGTATTTCCCATCGTACCTATGCAATGGCTACCGGCAATGTTGTGCTGAGTGGTCCGTCTGCCGAATTGAAGAACGATGAGCGCATCAAGGCAGCCTATCTCGGAGGATCGGTGTGACGCGTATTCTCGTCGTTAATCCCAACACAACCGCGTCAATGACCAGAAAAATTGGCGAGGCATCAGAGCGCGCTGCATCGGCTGGAACGACGATTGTCGCGATTAATCCCCAGGAGGGGCCAGCAAGTATCGAGGGTTATTTCGACGAGGCGTTAAGCCTGGCAGGCCTGATTGCAGTTGTTCGCGAACAGAAGAACTACGACGCAATCGTGCTTGCGTGCTTCGACGACACGGGTCTGGAAGCTGTCCGCTGCATGACAGACGCGCCAGTTATTGGAATCGGCGAGGCTGCGTTTCACATGGCCAGCATGTTGTCCAACAAGTTCAGTGTTGTCACAACCTTGTCCAGGTCGGTTCCAGCGATAGAGCACAATCTGGTTAGATACGGTCTTTCCACACGGTGCGCAAAAGTAAGGGCATCAGAAGTTGCGGTGCTGGAATTGGAGTCAGACACCGGCGACGCCAGACAAAAGGTAAGCGCAGAAATCCGAAATGCGATCGAGAATGATCACGCAGAAGCCATCGTTTTGGGATGCGCCGGAATGACGGATTTGGCTGCCTCCCTCGCTCTACAACACGGACTTCCCGTGCTTGACGGCGTGGCCTGTGCGGTAAATCTTGCCGAAGGCCTGGTTCGGCTGGGTCTCAAAACATCCAAGCTCGGTGGCTACGCGCCTGCAGTTTTTGACAAATGACATCGGAGGCAAGCTGGGCCGGTATGAAAGACCACGCGAATTGAATCTGGAATGGGTAAACCGCAGAGCTAAACACTGATGTAGAGGACTAATTATGGCTTATCGAGTGCTGATACTAGGTGCTTCCTACGGTTCTCTTTTGTCGACAAAACTTCTGATGTCCGGGCATCATGTAACATTGGTCTGCCTTCCTGAAGAAGCTGATCTGATCAACCGCGAGGGTACTATCGTTCGCCTGAAACTAAGAAATGAACCTGAACCAAGACTGATCCATTCACAGATTCAGCCAGGCAAACTGGATGCATGTGGTCCTGACGAGGCCGAGGTGGAAAACTACGATCTGGTGGCCCTGGCAATGCAGGAGCCACAATATTCCGCACCACCAGTTTCTGCACTCTTGAACCAGATTGCCAAAGCTAAGAAGCCATGCCTTTCAATCATGAACATGCCGCCACTTCCGTATCTGAAACGCATTGATCAGATTGATACTACAGCCCTGGAAGAATGCTACACCAACCCAAGCGTGTGGGATGCATTTAACCCCGACTTGTTTTCGCTATGCAGCCCGGACCCTCAGGCATTCCGGCCACCCGAAGAGGGGTTAAATTTTCTCCACGTCGGCTTACCCACCAACTTTAAGGCGGCGGCATTTCCCCGTGCAGCAGATGCCGGGATCCTGGAAACGTTAGAGCGTGACATCGCCGACATTCGGTTGGATGGCAATGACGTGCCAGTGAAACTGCGGGTGTATGGCTCCGTCTTCGTGCCGATGGCTAAGTGGAGTATGTTGTTGACTGGCAACTACCGTGCAATCACGCGTGGCGGACCACGTTCAATCAAAGATGCGGTTCATTCGGATCTCGAGAAATCGCAAAAGATATATCGCTGGGTTGATCAGATGGTGCAGGAGCTTGGTGCCGATCTTGTCGATCAGGTTCCGTTTGAAAAATACTCTAATGCGACACTGAGCTTGCTCAATCCATCTTCTGCGGCCAGAGCGGTTTTTTCGGGGGCGAAAAATATCGAGCGGGTCGATAAACTGGTGCAACACATCGGTCGGCAAATGGGACGCTCACTCGCTGAGATCGATGAGAACATTGCGATCGTTGACGAGAAACTCGCAGAAAACCGCATTAGCGAACAGGATAAAACGTGATCTCGAACAGACATGTTCGCGTGAGTCGTGCCGTGGATAAGAAGCTGGTGACGAGGTGCGCCTGTTGCAGCTGCATATGGATCGGGCGCGTTCGCCGCAGCAAACACGCCCTGCAAATCATTGTCTTTGGTCCGCCGCGACCTGGCGTTGAACCAGCTTGCGGAACAATACGCGTGCGAGGTGGGATTTCTTTCGAGCGGCAGGAGCTGGACGATGAGATACAGCACGTTGGCCGGTCAGGCTGTCGAAAAACATCATAGTGAGCATTAGCTTAGTCCTCTTCAATCCAAACCAGTTTCGTCATACCTACTATGACAGATCCGCGGCTTTGAGGCGTGCCATTTCGCCATGGATGCTCTGCAAAATCGGATTAGCTTGGATCGCGCATAAACCGTCCAAATGTCGTAAGCAATTTCTAGACCAGGCTGACAGAGAACGCTTTCTCAAAAATTGCTCGCGGTTATCGCACCTGGCACAGTTTCTCAATTCGAATCTTGTCGTCCTATCAACATTGGCACCTGATATACCAAGTCGCTTTGCCCGCAATGCTGCGGTTCAAGCCCAATGGAGCGAATGGCTGCATTGCCGCTGCCGGCGGACACCGGGTGCACGACCGCTTCGTGCCTTGGATTCAACAGGTCGCCGCAATACTCTCCTACGACAGCTTGATAGACATCCAGTTGCGTGACTATTGCTGTGAGTTCCCGCAAAATATGCAAAACCTGTCGCTGTCCCGAATAGATTTTCCGCAGTGGATGCAGTGGACGCTCGCTTCTTCGTGTTGCGGGTGGGTACAGACTTCACCCGTCGCCTTTGGGCCGCTTTTTCCTGCTCGTAACGCTTCGAGCCGGGCCAGCAATGCACTCGCATTCGGTATTCGGCGCGTCGGGCTGTCGACGCATTGAGCGATGATATCCACAATACCGGATTCTACTTTTTGATCTTCTAACTCCGACCGCCAACCAGGTCCCATTGGAATTGACGTATCGCCGACGAGCAGCTGATAAGAAATGACTCCAAGTGCATAGATATCGAAAGCGGGTTCTGCCGGTTCTCCGCGTTGCTGTCGCGGTTCAGCGTAGTTCTGGGTGAAGGCACCCATCATTGCATCGGTACCAGTGGCTGTAACGCTGCCCGAAGCAGGATTTGCACTTGATGAGATTGCGCCGATCCCAAAATCCGCGATCTTGAGAACGCCTTGGGGCGTAATCAGAAGATTGGATGGCTTAAGATCCCGGTGGACAATCCCCGCCACGTGAGCGGGTTCCAGTCCGCGCGCAGCCATTGTCAGTATCCGCTGCACTTCGAGCGCGGGTGCCGGACTTCCATCGAATGTGGCCAGCCAGGATGCCAGATCTCCACCCTCGACATACTCGTAAATTACGAAGGGGGGGTCGGCGCTGTATCCTGTACTGATAAGCTTGACCCGGTTGTCGGAATACGGCTGACCTTCGAGGTCGTCGTAAACCCGTATCTCGGTCCTTAAGCTTTGTGCCAGATCAGCGTCACTGCAGAACTTGATGGCGGTTGGAGGGTACTTCTTCCTGACGATATGGTCGGCCCTCCAAACCTCAGCAAATCCTCCTTGACCAATGAGTTCGGTGAGCGCGTAATCATGTCCCGCGACCCGGTCACCCGGCTTGAAAAGCGGAGGCCTGAGCGGCAAAAAATGCAACATGTCGGTGCGTGATACAGGCAGCTGCGAAAGGAGCGTTGATGGCTTGCCTTCATCGTTGGGTCGGCTGACGGCATGTTTGAAATTCGCCGGTACAGCCGAGAAATATTCGACCAGACCTGGCGCCAGGTCCGCGGGCACCGCGCATCTGTTGACAACTTCCGATGCCAGCAACCGGGCAGAATCATATGAAGTACGCGCAGTGCCATTGACGACTTTCCTGTATTGCTCGGTCGACATCTTTCTCGACTGTTCGAATAAGAAGTCAGCGCCAAGTCCGGCAAGTTGGCCGAACAGGAACGCGGTGGTCGCGTTCCCCGGAAGCACAACATTGGCTGCGTCGCTGGCAACGGCCGAGAACAGGCCGCGCAAAAAAACATCTGAAAAGGCTCTTTCGGTGTCACTCATTGCCGTATCGTTACTTCAAACGCCGGGTTCTCCGTAGCCGCTCCTGGAAGGGTCATTTTGTGTTGAACAGCCAATATGCGATGCCCAACGCTGGAGCGCCCAACGCAAACGCAAGAAGCTGCCCTTCGACAATACCCGCCAAAATGAACAGAAGCCCGAACGCAGACAGAAGAGCCGCACCACCAAACCTGATTATGCTCCGGCCACCGCCGTTGTCTGTTGCAAGCGGGTTACCGCATTCACGACAGTAACTGGCCTTAGCAGGGTTTTCGGTCGAACAGTTGGGACAGGTCATTGCTTACCTCCAACAATATCATTTGAGGCAACACCGTTCTTCTTAACGGCGGTGCCCGCCATCCAGCCATTTTGAGCAAACCACGCGATGCAACAAACCGCAGTGCGCAAATGCACAGGTCAATAATTTGGTGCGATTGTCGTCTTTCCAATTGCCGCAACCCGGCCTGCGGGAGGCTTCGGAAGATGGGTGTCAGCTTTGGTTGCGCCCCGCAGTTGCCTCTTCCCACCCTTTGATCAGGAGAGCCCGTCGACCGGGATACTTCTTTGCCAGCACTTTCAGCTCTTCAACCCTCTCGGTCTTGAAGTGCCGATAGTCTTCTTTGGTCTCACACCATGCGACCAGATATCGTGTGCGATCCAGAAAGGCGATCAACAGCGGCCAGACAATCCGGTCACTCTTATTACCGTCCCGATCCGAATAGATCAGTTGCAGCCGGTATCGCTCCCGAATGGCGTGGCGCAGTAAAGCACTGTCGAAACGTTCCGATACTCTGTTGCGTGTCTGGATCGCTTTAGAACTTGCATCGAGCACAATGGGCCGCAATTCCTTCGGAATGGCCGAAGAGAGTTTTGAGACCAGATCGCGCGCAGCCCTCGCCAACGATGGATCAGCCTCCTGTGCAACCCACGCAGCCCCTAAGGCGGCTGCCTCAAGCTCGTCTGCAGTCAGCATCAGCGGCGGCATTTCATATCCATCGTCAAGCACATAGCCGACGCCTGCTTCGCCCCTGATCGGGATGCGTTGTGCATGAAGTTCTGCCATGTCGCGATAAAGAGTGGCGATTGAGATTTCCAGTTCATCGGCAAGCTCCTGTCCCGTGATCGACGATCGAGTTGATCGCAATATCTGGATAATCTGAAACAGCCGTTCTGTGCGACGCATTTTCTGCCTCTCCTCTCACACTCCTATCATAACGGTGAGAGGAGGACTTTTCTATCAAAGATTCAAAGCCAACAGGATTGCGCGCTGCATAAGCGCCAGGGACAAGGAGTACCCAATGATCCATTTTGAAAGAAGCCTCACAATAGATGCAGCCCCAGATGCCGTATGGGCTGTTCTCGACCGCTTTATGCATATTGACGAATTCGCCCCGGAGATCGTTTCGGTCGATGCGTTGACAGAGGGCGAGATTGGATTGGGATCAAAACGACGTAACCACTTCAAGAATGGAACTTCACTCGTTGAAGAAGTCATCTCATGGCGGCCTGGTGAAGGATATACGGTGAGGCTCTCCGACATGGCGGCAATGCCATTGAACGAAGCCAGTTCGGACATTCGCATTGTGGAGATAAGCGGCGGCGCTTCAGTCACCTGGACATTCGACTACCGCGTAAAATACGGGCCGCTCGGATGGCTGATGGGACAATCTCTGATGAAGATAATGATGGGCAAGATCATAGATGCGAACCTCAACAGTTTGGCTGAAAAGGCGAAACCTGGCTAGTCAGAAGAGCAAAGTCAGGATCGAAAGCGTGAAGACTGAAAATCGATTGATCCAGATCATATTTGTCGGCCTTCACTTGTGAATGAATATGGGTGTTGTCAGCTCCTCTCATCGGATTATTCCGTCGTTGGCACCTGAGGCGGTTGGTGAATTCCCTTTACCAGCCGCCATTTCTGAACCCGCCGGCAAGGTGAGGCTCACTAAAATGTTTAGTTTGGGCCCGCTCTAGTGGCGATGAAACGGAAGCCTCACGCTGGGATCAGGCAGCAAAAAAAGCTCACGGCTTCGCAACGAGAGATTGGGCCTGGAACAGGGTCGGCAGTGCCGGGTATGAAACCGGTAACCAGGTTGCTGCATTCCGCGAACGAACAGATGCTGACCTGAAAGCCAGGACCGCTCACCTATACATGGTCCACGAGAGAATGGGCGTTCAGCGGTCTGAAGTTCCAGCGCTGATTGAATCCATTGTGGTGTGAGCTTCAGGTGAGCAAGCCGGCCATCAGAGCGACAGGATCAAACTTCCGCTTCGGGCCCAAAGTGTCGCGTTCTGTGCGGCGAGTGAATGTCAGGTTCCGGGAGTTGGGCGGATTGGTCCGCTGTGCTGAAATGAGCAAGCGCCGGACAGGCTCGATTATCGAACTATTGCGGCAGCATTTATTTCGTGAAGGATACAATTCCTTTGGCTAATACAGGCGAGTGTTTTCATCCGCTGTGTGGTCATCCTGCACTTCATCGAGCGTCTGCTCTCTGTCAACTGTTGCAATCACCCACTCGGCCAGAGACGGTGCTGATCTACGTTCGGGCCAGTGTTCAGGATGCCACAAACGAGAGCGGACCAGTGCCTTCGAACAATGCATGAAGACTTCCTCGACATCGATCACGAGAGCCAGCAACGGCTCCCGACCTTTGATCGCATGGCGTTTGCTGATTGCCGCATCTCGAACGACACGTGCTTTCCCGGCAACACGCAATGTGTCGCCGTGGCCGGGCACGACAAACAATAGTGCCACATTGGGATCTTCAAGAAGGTTTTGGAAACCATCGACCCGATGATTTCCAAGCCTGTCCGGGACGATCAGCGTCTTGTCGTCATAGACCTCGACAAATCCCGCGGGGTCTCCTTTGGGTGAAACGTCGATCAAGCCCTCCGACGCTTTCGTAGCGACAATAACGAATGGTGTGTGTGCAATAAATTTCCGTGCCACACCATTCAATCGGTTGCTTACTTTTTGGAATGTGTTTGTAAAACCTTCGGTGGGAAGAAGCTCTCTGAGGCGTTCGACAGTCTCAATCTGTTCGTCAACTTCAAGCACGGCACTCTCCTGATCTGAATGATGGAGAGCCTAAGGTATGTGAGGCATTCAGCAAGCCGCCCCTGGGCGTGCGGTCACGAATTCACGCATTGTTCGCACAGCTGCCATTGAAGCAGCTTCGTGTCCCAGGTGCTTGACTGTCTGCTTCTCCGATGATGACACGTCGTGACTTGAACTCATTGTCTGACCGCTAAGGTTCGAAGGTTCCTGAACCTTCCTGCTGTTTCGCAGGGTCTCCAAACGGGTGTTTTGACCGGCGAACCACTCTTACTCGCGATTTACCAGTTGCATCTGCGGATCGGGGGCGTTTGTTTGTTCCTGAGCTTTTAGTCTCTCTTCTTCGCTCTCCATGTAGCTCCTGCATATCGGCAGAGAATTCAACTGCCTCGAGAACTGAAACTGAAAAACGTTCATCCCGTAGTGGCGGAAAGAGACTTCCGATGAGGCCAGGTAGAACTCCCACATCCGACAGAATGTCTCGTCATACAGGTTCTTTGCTCGATCCCGGTTTTCCGCAAAAAGCCTGCGCCATTCCTGCAGCGTCCGGGCATAGTGAAGGCGCAGAATCTCCAGATCGCAAAGATACAGCCCGCTCTGCTCGATTGCCGGGGCGATTTCCGAAATTGCCGGAATATGGCCGCCGGGGAAAATATATTTGTCAATCCAGCGGCTTGTATTCATGGGCCCCGAAGATCTGCCGATCGTGTGCAAGACCGCAACCCCCTCATCGGTCAAAAGACTGCGAAGCTTTCCAAAGAATTCAGAGTAGTTGCCGATTCCCACGTGCTCAAACATGCCGACAGAGACGATCCGGTCAAACTTCTCATCCAAGGTCCGATAGTCCTGCAATCTGATTTCAACCTTGTCATGCAGGCCGCGTTCGCGGATTCTCAAATTGGACAGATTGAATTGTTCTTCAGACAAAGTCACGCCAACGACCTTTACATCGCAGGTTTCGGCCAGAAAGAGCGCGAGTCCACCCCAGCCTGAGCCGATATCCAGCACCTTCAAGCCCGGACTGAGTGCCAGCTTCGCCGCCAGATGGCGCTTCTTGGCGAGTTGCGCCTCATCCAGAGACTGGTTGGCGGTTTCGAAATAGGCGCAGGAATACTGAAGATCGCGATCGAGAAAAAGCTCAAACAGACTGCGTGACAAATCGTAGTGATGAGCAACGTTTCGCCTGGCTTCGCCAGGCCTGTTGGTCTGTCGCCTGACAAGCCGTGGCTTTTCAATCGCATTCCAACTGGTGTTTGCGGCATCTGGTGATTGCGAAGAAAGGAGTTCAAGCAAGTCATAAATGGATCCGCGAAACAGTGTCAGAGAGCCATCCATATAGGCCTCACCAGCGATTGGATCGGGAAACAGTGCCAGTTTCCAATAGAGCGACGGGTCGCTGATCCGGACTCCAACGAGTGGGCCAGTGCGATCACCGAACTCATGGCTTTCGCCTTCGGCGTTTACGACTCTAAGCCGCCCTTTCCTGACCGTCTCTTTCAAATACCTTCGCAGAAGAAAAAACACGACCGTTCACTCCACAACTGCCAGCCGGACAGCTCCAACGATAATATGTCGGCCAGATGCCTGTTTGATTTGCATCAATAGAAGCCCGGCTTGCCGGTGTTGAATTGCCTGTGCGGGGCCAAAAGGAGAATCTTGCAGCTCAAACTGCTGTTTTTCCGGCCATTTTATCTGGCGAACGCGGCAGGTGCGAAAGAATTGCTCTTGGAGAAGGAGAATGAAGCCAAGACATCCCATCTCAAGTCTGCCGACCCATGAGGTCATCAACACACCGCCACACATGCAGGATCAGAACCTCTGGACGGACGATATCGCGCTGCGTGAATGGACCTTACTCCAGGGTGAAGCCAAAGCCACCGACCACCTGGAGAATGCCGGCAGAGCAGCCGGGGCAAATGAAACGTTTGAGAAAGCCAACCAGGCCAACCGGAATCCACCCGAACTGCGTGCGTTTGACCGTTACGGCATGCGGATCAATCAGGTTGAATTCCATCCCGCCTATCACGACCTGATGGAGCTGGCGACTTCCCACCAGGTACATAATTTTGCCTGGCATAATGAGGGGTCGGGCGGGCATGTTGGCCAGTCCGCCCTGACTTATATGTTCAGCCAACCCGAAGGCGGTGTGATGTGTCCGATGGCGATGACCTATTCCGTGGTGCCAACACTGCGGACGACACCTGGGATTGAAGCGGAATGGATGCCGCGTATTAAGTCAACGCGCTATGATCGCCGGGATATTCCCGCAGCAGAAAAGACCGGCGCACTGATCGGCATGTTCATGACCGAAAAGCAAGGCGGGTCTGACCTGCGCACTAATTCAACTGTCGCTGTGCCTGCAGCCTCAGGCGCCGGCATCGGGGCGGCATATCTGTTGACCGGGCACAAGTTTTTTTGTTCAGCCCCGATGTGCGATGCGTTTTTGGTGCTGGCCCGAACCAACGGCTCCGGCATATCCTGCTTCCTTGTTCCCCGTTGGCGCCCGGACGGCGACCGCAACGGGCTTTTCATTCAGCGCATGAAAGACAAGCTGGGCAACAGATCGAACGCTTCGACTGAGATCGAATTTCAAGACACCTACGGCATTATGGTTGGCGAGGAAGGTCGCGGCATTCGTACCATCATCGACATGGTCACCGGCAACCGCATTTTTTGCGCTATGGCTTCTGCTGGTCTGATGCGGCAGGCGTTGGTGCAGGCGCTTCATCATACAACAAGCCGCAGCGCATTTCAGAAGCGCCTGATCCAGCATCCTCTTATGCAGAACGTTCTGGCGGATATGGCAATCGAAGTTGAAGCCGCCCTTGCACTGGGACTACGGGTTTCCCGAGCTATGGATCACGCGGCAGATAACCCTGCCGAGAGCGCTCTGGCGCGAATAGGAACTGCGATCGTCAAATACTGGAACTGCAAACGCGCACCAAACCTGGTGTGCGAGGCGCTCGAGTGCCACGGCGGGCCGGGTTACGTGGAGGAAAGCATCATGCCCCGGCTCTATCGGGAGGCACCGCTAAACAGCATCTGGGAGGGAGCCGGCAACATTATGGGACTTGACGTATTGCGCGGTATCTCGCGTGAACCTGAAAGCCTGACGGCATTGTTTGCCGAACTGGAATTGGCGCGCGGCAATGACAGCAATCTGGATCGAGCGATTGACCACCTTCGCTCAGAACTGGACAAAAGAGATGGCCTTGAAGGAAGAATGCGGATGATAACCGGGATGATGGCGCTGTCCCTGCAAGGCGCATTGCTCACCCGGAATGCCCCCTCCGCAATAGCAGAGGCGTTCTGCGCCTCCCGGCTTGCACCAGGCTTTCGGGGCGCTTTCGGCACACTGCCGGATGGGTGCAATCTGGAAACTATCATCGCCCGAGCCGGTCAGCGCGTGTAAGCAAATCCCTGTCCGCCTGGTTTGTGCATTCGGCCGACCAAAGATCAGGGTCTCTCAGGTTGGCGTCTTGCTGTACAGAAGGCCGATCGGCAGGCAAATGTGTTTCAGCAATTGGCTGATATCTGTCGGAGGGAGCCGATATCAACTTTGGCGATCGCGACATCCGGGACCAACAGACGACTCAAACGCCCTCACCGCATAAACCGAAATGCGACCGATGATGTCATTTCTGAAAGTCTGATTTCGCTTATTTGCGCTTGTGATCCCGGGCAAGCGTCGAATGACCGGTGAGGGTCATGACCGAACATGCCACCTGGTCAACTGCAACAGCCTGGACCAGCGATCAGAGTCCTGTTCAACAATCAAAATGACCACGAACGACGTTTCGAATTGTCAAACGGGTTTGAACCCTTCAACCTTGTGGACCATTCGACCGCACTGGTGAAATGGCAATCGCGGGATACGAGAAACACTTGAGGAGGAAACCCAATGTCCATTGAGCGGTTTATCGTTGACGGTCAAATGGAACCGGTCAGCCACTATTGCCACTCTGTTCGGGCAGGCAATTTGATCTGGGTTTCCGGTATCGTCGGGATGCTCGCCGATGGAACAATTCCAGACGATACGGTTTCTCAATTCGACATCGCCGTTGATGCGATGGACGCCTGTCTGCGTGCTGCAGGCGGAAAGCCTGAGCACATTGCGAAGGTCCAGATTTTTCTTACGGATATCTCAGAAAGATCAGCCATCAATCCCCGGCGGGTTGACTATTTCGGGGACCACCGCCCGGCATCAACCCTGGTAGAAGTTTCTGCTCTCGTAGACCCGCGTATGAAAGTCGAGATTGAATGCCAGGCCGTTCTTCCGGATTGAGGTTCGAATTCAGCCTCTGATGACGAGACTCTCGGCCGGGTTTGTGACCACATTGCCGGCCGATGCGGGTTTTGCAATGAAGGATATCGAGCAGCAAAGCTGAGCCACATCCGCAAAACCCTTGCGGTTTGCACAATCATCGGAATTATTAGAGAAACCATCCCGCGCGCATTAATCCGGTTTCCATTGGATGGACCATCCGATCGTGCGCTGCCGGGAACCGTCAATTTTCAATGAGGCCGCGCAGGACGGTTCGAAAGTTGGCTACCTGCTCATCGCTGAATTCTTTAAAAGCCTCAACGGCATGGGCATCGGCAAGGTTCCAGCACTGGGTCGCCATTGCGCGGCCATCATCAGTCAGCCGATAGCTGTCGCCACTTGGCACGATCAATTGTTGGGCGATCAGGTTTTCCAGGGCTTCGTGTACTTCCGTTATTGGCGCGTTCACATGCATCACCAGTCCGTTTGCATCCAATCCTGACTGATCGCTCAGCACGAGCAGAGAGCGGGCCTCAATAAGACGTAACCCCAGCGTCTCCAGTTTCGGCCGATATTTCGCCTGATAGGAACGCACAGCCGACAACATCAGGAAAAAGGAGTGATTGCTTATTCGTCCTGCTGTTGCGCCGTGTGCAGGACCTTCTTCTGCGTTTGAAGCACTTCCGGGATGGCTGAACACCATCGAATAAGAACCCTGATGAAAACACAAAGGCGAACGCCCGAAATCATCGAAGGTGATCACTTTTCCGATGAATATCCAATGGTCGCCGCCGTCGACCTTTTCATAGGATTCGCACTGAAACCGACCAGCACAGTTTGGGAATATCGGAGCTCCACCAATGCCGGCTTCCCACTCAATACCAGCAAATTTATCTTCTTGCTGGCGAGCAAAATGGTTCGACATATCAATTTGGTCGGACGCGAGAATGTTAACCGCAAAGTGAGTGGCAGATTCAAAAGCCGGACAACTTTTTGCCTCTTTCATGCTGCTCCACAAGATGAGCGGCGGATCAACAGACAGCGAGTTGAAGCTGCTGGCCGTAACGCCAACAATATCGCCATCAGAACTTTGTGCGGTGATAATTGTTACGCCGGTGGCAAAATTCCCAAGCGCTCTGCGAAATGCCCTGGGATCAAGATCAAAGTCATCACGAATTTCTGTCATTGGCTCACCCTACCCGATCAACTCTGACTAAGGCCAGCTCAAGAATCGCCTGCCCTTATGTCAGGTGACACCGTTTGAAACAGAACGCGTTATTTCGCCTATTCGGCACCTAAAAATGAAGCGAGAAATCAACTGACAGTGCGTGGGTCAGTCATCGTATTCGAAAGCCCGCAGATGTCGAACAACGACTTCGAACCGTTGGGCCAGCCCGATTCACGTGCGCTGCGTCTTACCGGATTTGCCAGACCTGTCGATACACTTCTCAGGTCGATAGGTTCGCTGTTACTCAAAACGCTCAAACTGTCCCGGTGCTTCGAGCCAGACCCGGAAAACAGGTGCGCTTCATGATTGTGCTTGATCGGTTCGCCGTTCAGCACGGGCGCAGCCGCTTCAGCCGATGTCGCGGGAGCAATTGTCATCAGCTCCGGCAAACTGGTTCGACCGCCCTTTTACAAACGTCGACGCAATCATCCACCCGCTCACACTTGCAGTCTGTTGTCAGGTCATCAAGCAGCCAATGTGAATGCCGATGGAATGTCCCAGGCTTCGGCAATTCTTCCTTCGACAATGCGCCAAACGACCACAACATCAAGGGCAAAGGAATTGCCCTTGCGCACCATAGTATCACGCGCATGGACGACAATCAGTTCATCGCCGATTGGTGTTGCAGAAACCGGTTCGACCTTGAAAGTACCGTCGGTCTCCTGCGCGATTAATTTGAAAAACCGTTTCAGCTCTTCAACGCCGACATAATCTCCTTCAACATCGGGAAGGTTGGGGTTGAAGTAGTGCCATACAAAATCATCGGAGAACAATGCGGCAGATGCGTCCAGGTCGAGCAAATTGAGCTTCGACAACAATGTGAGGTTTGGGTGTTCTTTGGTCATTGACGCCTTGTAAATTTGTCCCGGAAGACTGGATTGATCTGCGTCAAGGCGCCAGGCAACTCCGTCGGTAATCACTTGCAGTTCAGATGGTCACGAACACTGGATGCATCATGTGTAGAAT
>CALIOE010000084.1 GCA_938044775.1 uncultured Rhizobiaceae group bacterium | reverse complement strand
ACAGTCGGGAAAGGTCCATATAAGCGGCGGAGATGTTTCCGCAGCCGATGATGCCGACTCTGATCACTGTGCCCATGGTCAGGCTCCCATCAGCGAACGGACGCCGGCAAAGGAGCGCTTTGCGAACCGTTCATCATCGCTCGGTTTGTCGTGTTCGAGGATGAAATACCGGGCAGGGGTGCCATTCAAGGCATTCAGCAGCGCTTTCCAGTCCATCGTGCCGCGACCAACGTCGGCCCAACCGTCCTCGTCTTCACATTCGCCCGCTGGTGCTGTGTCCTTGATGTGAACAGCGGTGATGCGATCACCATGGCGGGCAATCCAATCCAGCGGATCGCCCCCACCGCGGACTATCCAGGCAAGATCGGCTTCCCAGGACAATTCCGGGCCGCCCTTGAAGATCTCATCCATTGGCAGGTTCCCATCGGACAGCTTTCGAAATTCGAATTCGTGATTGTGCCAGCCGAATATGCAGCCGTTGTCGCGGAATGTTGCGCCGATGTCCTGCAACCGCTGACCAAACGCCCGCCATCCTTCGGAATTTTGAGGTCGCAATTCTTCCTGCAGATGGGGGCAGAATATCGCCTTCATACCTACCGTCCCGGCGATTTCCAGCACTCTGTCCGGCTCATCTTCAAGCATATCAATGCCGAAATGACCGCTTGGCATGGTCAGACCGCTGGTTTTCAGCGCAGCGCTGAGCGCGGGTAAATCTTCATAGAGCCCACCAAAACCCTCGACCTGCTTGTAGCCGATTCCTGCGAGCATCTTCAGCGTGTCGTCAAGGGGGGGAAATTCACGGGAAGAGTAAAGTTGATAGGACAGGTCGGTCATTGTCGCTCCGGTCGCGGGTAAATTCTAAAGACGCAGTTCTGTTTCATGATCAAAGAGTGAGGCGGCAGCGGGGTCGAAACCAATCAGCACTGTTTCTCCGGGCGCGAGATTGGTCTGTCCACCGACACGAAAGCGGAACTCATCAGCGCCGAGAGTTGTCCAGATCAGCGTGTCGGAGCCCATTGGTTCAACCACGTCGATGACGACTTCAGTGTTGAAGGACAATGCCCTGGCGGCAGCTCCGGTCGCGACATGCTCTGGCCGAACTCCCAGCACCGCCTTTCCGGCATTGACCGGGGCCGCAAATTCGTAGCTCTTCAGATTGATAGTTCCGCTGCTGCAATTGAACACCGGTGCCTTGTCGTTCTCGATGCTGCCATCAATAAGATTGATGCTTGGGGAGCCAATAAATCCAGCGACAAACAGGTTGGTCGGCTTGTTGTAAATCGTGTGCGGGTCGGCCAGCTGCTGGATCGAGCCCTCTTTCATAATGGCGATGCGATCCGCCAGTGTCAGTGCTTCGATCTGGTCATGGGTGACATAGATCATGGTGGTGTTCTCAAGCTGACGGTGCAGCCGCTTTAACTCCACACGCAATTCAGCGCGGAGCTTGGCATCGAGATTGGACAATGGTTCGTCAAACAGGAAAACATCCACATCGCGCACCAGCGCCCGACCAATAGCGACACGCTGACGTTGGCCACCGGACAGTTGTGACGGCTTTCGCTGCAGCAACGGTTCGATGTGCAGAACTTCGGCGGCTCGCTTGATGCGCGTTGCGATCTCATCCTTTGGTACCTTGGCGTTTTTCAGTCCAAAGGCGAGATTTCCCTCAACACTCATCTGCGGATAAAGGGCGTAGGACTGGAAGACCATGCCGATCCCCCGGTCCTTCGGTTCCTCCCAGGTGACGTTTTTGTCGCTGATAAATATCTGCCCGGCCGACACATCCAGCAGCCCGGCGATGCAATTCAACAGAGTAGACTTCCCGCAGCCTGATGACCCGAGCAGCACGAGAAATTCGCCTTTCTCAATATCGAGGTCCAGATTTTTCAGCACGTTGACGCTGCCAAAGCTCAGGTCAAGATTTCGAATAGAGACGCTTGCCATAGTCAGCCCTTCACCGCGCCGGCGGCGATACCGCGCACAAAAAGTTTGCCTGATACAAAGTAAACAACCAATGGGACCAGTCCGGTCAGGATCGTAGCCGCCATGTTGACGTTGTATTCTTTCACGCCCTGCACCGAGTTGACGATGTTGTTGAGCTGCACTGTCATCGGATAAATGTCCGGTTTGGTGTAGACCACCCCAAACAGAAAATCGTTCCAGATGCCCGTGATTTGTAAAATCATCGCGACAACGAAAATCGGCAATGACATCGGAACCATAATCCGGAAGTAAATGCCCCAGAACCCCGCACCATCGACCCTGGCCGCTTTGAACAACTCTTCCGGCAGGGAGGTGAAATAATTGCGGAACAACAATGTCAGGATCGGCATGCCAAAGATTGAATGCACGATAACAAGTCCCCAGAGCGTGCCATAGAGGCCGATTTCGCGCAGCAGGATAACGATCGGATAAAGCATCACCTGGTAGGGGATGAAGGCGCCGAAAATGAGAATGACAAAAAACGTCTCTGAGCCTTTGAACCGCCAATTAGCCAGCGCATAGCCATTGATTGAGGCAATGGCGATCGAGAGGATGACTGATGGCACGGTAATGCGCACCGAATTCCAGAAACCGCGACTCAGGCCATCGCAATTCAATCCGGTGCAGGCTTCGGACCAGGCCTTAACCCAGGGCTCAAAAGTGATCTCGACCGGGGGCGAAAAAATATTACCCAGGCGAACCTCGGGCATGCCCTTGAGCGAGGTGACGACCATCACGTAAAGCGGCAACAAATAGTAAACTGCTATGACGAACAGCGTGCCGTAGAGAAAAATGTTGCGGCGCGAAAACCGACGCCTGGGCCGCGGTCCGGCGGGCCCGGAAACTAAGCCCGGGCTACCAACGGTTGCAGCAGCGCCTGCTGAAGAAAGGGTGGGATCAGACACGTTTTTTCCCTCCGAACTCAAGATAAGCCCAGGGAATGATGACGATCGCAACACTGAGCAGCATCATGGTCGATCCGGCAAATCCCTGACCAAGATTCTGAGCTCTGAACATGAAATCGTAGACGTATTTTGCCGGAACCTCCGACGCGATGCCGGGTCCTCCGCCGGTTTGCGCGACAACAAGATCGTAGAGCTTCACGATACCGCTGGCGATAATGACCAGCGTGGTTATGAAAACTGGCCGCATCATAGGGATAACAATGAAGAGGTAGGTCTTCCACATCGGAATGCCGTCGACCCGTGCGGCCTTCCAGATATCTTCGTCGATGCCCCGCAATCCAGCCAGCATGAGGCACATGATCAGGCCGGTTCCCTGCCAGAGCCCGGCGATAAGTATGCCATAGATGACGATGTCGGAATTGTAGAGCGGATCGAACACGAAGCTGTCGAAACCAAGCGAACGTACGACCTTTTGTACGCCGAAATCCGGGTTGAGAATCCACTGCCAGACGAGGCCGGTCACGATGAAGGACAAAGCGAACGGATAGAGGAAAATGGTGCGAAAAGTGTCTTCGAAGCGGATCTTCTGATCAAGAAGCGCTGCGAGCAGAAAGCCGATGACCAGCGAGAAAATGAGCGACAGAATGCCGTAGATCAGTAAGTTCTCAATGGAGGTCAACCAACGGGGCGCAGACCATAGCCGCTCATACTGATCCAACCCGACAAAGCGCAATCGCGGTAAGAGTTTCGAATCGGTGAATGAATAGAGGATCGTCCAGAACGTTCCGCCGACAAATACCACCAAAGCGGTAAGGATCATCGGGATCGACGCAATCTTCGCGTTTAAGTTTTTGAACAATTGGCTTGGACGGGCTTGCGCCGACATAGTGCGCCTATGGTTAGGATTGGAGTGTGATTAAGAACCACCGGCCCCCAATGAGGGCCGGCGGTCGAAGGTCGGTGTGAGCAATCAGTCGGCGCTCTTGATGATGCCGGCGAAACGCTTCTGCGCGTCCTCTGGTGTTATTGACTCATCGCTGAAGAATTGGGTCATCAGGTCATCGATCTGGGTTGCCGTATCAGGACTGATCAACTGGTCCGTACTTTTCACCAGTCCGCCTTTGGCGAGAATTGCCAGGCCTTTTTTCATGCAGTCATTTGCAGCAGCCAGGTCAACGTCCTTGCGAATTGGCAGCGAACCCTTTTTGAGGTTGAACGCCACCTGCGTTGTTGGTGCAAACAGCACCTCCGCCAGCTTGTCCTGTGCAGCAGAGATTTCGGCATTGTCCACTTTGGGGAAGTAGAATGCATCTCCGTTCGTTGAGAGAAGTTCGTTTACACCCAGGCCAGGCAGGCAAGAATAATCTGTCCCGGCAACTTGCTCGGCAATCTGGAATTCACCTTGCGCCCAGTCTCCCATGATCTGTCCCCCGGCTTTGCCGGTGATCACCATGTTTGTAGCCTGGTTCCAGTCCTGGACGTTGCTGCCCCTGGACATTTCACGCGCATCGTTGAGGGCGGAAAAAATCTTTGCAACATCAGCGCCACCTGCCACCTCGGCGTCCTTGGCATCATAGACCTTTAAGTACAGGTCCTTGCCACCCAGGCCGGACATGAGAACGTTGAAGACACCAGTGGTTTGCCAGGGCTGCCCGCCAACCGCGAGCGGAACCATGCCTTTTTCGCGCAGCTTGGGCGCGGCGGCGACGAGTTCGTTCCAGTTCGCCGGAACAGCAACACCGGCGTCTGCAAACGCTTTGTTGGAGAGCCACAACCACTGCCAGGAGTGGATGTTCACAGGCGCACAATATATTTTGCCGTCAATGGTGCAGCTGTCGAGCAATCCGATCTCGTTGATGACATCCTTCCACTTACCAGCCTCGGCAACAGCCGTCAGATCCTTCATCAGGCCGGCTTCAACCAATTCCTCGGCCTGACGGCCGTGGTTGAATTGGGTAGCACCCATCGGATCACCGCCGGTGATGCGGCTGATCATAATCGGCCTGGCTGTCCCGCCGGACCCTGCGATCGCGCCGTCTACCCATTTGTTGCCGGTTGCATCAAAAGCTTTGGCAAATTCACCGACCGCTGCAGCTTCTCCACCTGAGGTCCACCAGTGGGTGACCTCCAGGTCAGTGGCAAAAGCTGAAGTGCTTAGAGCGATGGCAGCACTGCCAGCCAGTAGAGTCTTTGTAAATTTCATAATCTTCCTCCCAGAGATGCGTGAATTCGATACCGAGCTGTTTCAGCAACGGACCCGCAATTCACCACGATACAATCGCTTACAAAAGCGGCTTCCCAATCGGCGTGAAACTAGGAATTGTCACTGTAATCGATTACATGTAAGCTGAGATTATGAGGACAAAGAGTCAAGATTTTTTTTGGCTGACCATTCGCAATCGGTTGATAGAATTACGGTGAGTGCATCCACCACACCCAAGATTAAAGATGTTGCACGCGTCGCAGGCGTGTCGACTGCAACGGTGAGCCGTGCGCTGAGTAAACCGGATTCGGTCGCAGCAAACACCCGTCAGGTGGTTCTCGATGCAGCTCGCGTCACCGGTTATCGCATCAACCAGGCGGCGCGAAACCTGCGGCAGCAAAAATCCGGTGCTGTCGTCGTGCTGGTTCCCAACCTTGGAAATCCTTTTTTCTCTCAGATACTCGCCGGCATTGAATCGACGCTTGCAAAAAGAGGACTGAGCGTCTTGATGGTCGATACAAAACAGTCGGAGCTGCCTTCGGAGTATCTCCATCACAGTCGCGCCGATGGAATAATCGCATTGGATGGATCATTGCCAGGCACTTTGCTGGCTGAGATTCAATCAGGTATCGGCACCCCCCCAATCGTGTTTGCCTGTGAATGGGATCCCGACGATATGTTTCCGTCTGTCCGCGTTAACAACCGGCACGGTGCTGCGCTGGCCATTGAGCATTTGGTGGAACTCGGTCACCGAAACATCGGCTATGTTGGGGGGCCTCCGGCAAACGTGCTGACGGGCGCGCGTTTAGAGGGTGTGCAACGTGCCCTGCAGGCGAACAATTGCGCTGTCTGCGAACAATGGCTTTTTCAGGGTGATTTCTCGCTTCAGTCGGGCGCGCATGTTGCCGCGCAGTGGCTTGCAATGGACAACAGGCCTACGGCGCTTTTTTGTGCAAATGACGAAATGGCATTGGGCGTTATCTCTCACCTGCATCGAAGCGGCGTGAATGTCCCTCGAGACCTGTCGATTGTCGGCTTTGACGATATCGATGTGGCACGGTTTTTCCTTCCGCCCCTGACCACCATTCGTCAGCCGCGCAGCAAACTGGGAACAGAATCGGCCGACCTGCTCATGGAGAAACTGGAACATGGTTTGATTTCAGATTCCCGCTCTGAAACCGTTTTGCCTGTTGAAATGGTTGTTCGCCAAAGTACCGCTCGCATCGCCAACTGAATTGCACTGGTCGACACGATAAATCATCAACAGTCAGCATTGCATTGCTGCCCCTGAAACAGAGAATGGTTTTCAATCTCATCTCGTATCAGCCTGTCGATCGAGACTTTCCCAACACGTTCGCAAGGCCTCAGATGTCAGGTGTCTTCGGGTAATGTCTCGATAGCGTCTCGTGGGTCTGAACAGGCCTGGAGAAACCAAATTCGAAGTCTGCATTTGTCCACTGCCTCCATCGAATTCTGACATATCAATGACCGCAACGCCGACAATATGACCACAAGAGATGATGGGGCACCGAAATTGCGACATCGCAGGGGGCGGGACGAAGGCGAAAATTTCAGCTACTGCAATTCAGCACCAAGCGCTTCGACAACCATTGACTGGAAGTGATGGACGGCATGTTCGGACAGTTCCGTTTTGTCATGGTCGACGATAAACCGCCCCTGGTTGTAGGCTTTTGATGCCAGGCCGCGTTGAACGCTTTCGCAAAGGTCAATGTCTTCCGGCTGTAAAACGTCTTTTTGATAATCGGAAGCTTCTTTCAACTGGGGGGTCAACTGTCCGCCTTTTGTGAACCAATCCTGATACTCAATCGTCTTTCCGGGTGCCGTGGGATTCATTTGCAATACGGATAGATTAGCCTCTCCGGGGTAAATCCAGATTGTAAAATTTGGCCAGACGAAAAATCCAGCATAACCAAAATCGACTTCGCCCGCTTCAAAGCTAAACGCATTTGAGGTCGTGGTGCGCGGCGCAGCCGCACATTGTGATGAATAGCGTTTGTGTGTGATCGTTCGATAGGAGTTCATATCGACCAGATCGACGAAATCCTTGTGTGCTGGTGCGCAGTGATAACACTCCAGGAAATTGTCAACGAGCACTTTCCAATTGGACGCCACTTCGAATGTGTCGCGCTGGGCAAATTCCAGGCTATCAACCGAGGGCATATAGTGGCGGATCTCGTCTTCCAGACCGTCAAACTGCTCGGCAAACTGAGTGGCATTCGGGTCGAGATTGACCATGATCATGCCGCAGAAAATTTCCAGACGCACTGCCTTCAGCGAGAAGTCACATTTGTTGAAACCGGCCACATTCTCTGAATTGCGGGCGGCAACCAGATTGCCGGAAAAATCAAAGGCCCACGCGTGATATGGGCAGGTGATGACATTCTTCTTGCCGGCACCTTCCAGCAATTCGTGCCCTCTATGGGCGCACACATTATAAAATGCGCGAATTACATCGTCCTGTCCCCGGGTTACAAAAATATTCTGATCATGAATTGTTGTGGTGAAATAAGACCGTTGTTCAGCCACCTGCGAAACGTGTCCGGCGTAGTGCCATGTTTTATAAAAAATGGCCTCCTTTTCCATGTGGTGGATTTCAGGGCTGACATAAAACCGAGCAGGCATCGTGTAAGACGCGGAAGGGTCTTTCGTGAACGGCGCGTCGCTGGGTTGGCGTTGAAGAAGCGCATTTTTCTGGGTCATTTGATACCCTCATTGACAGGTGTAGCGTTCCTGGCCAGCTTAGGGTAAGTTATTGTAACTCACAATTGCCTATTACTTGGCCATTTGACTAAGATTGACTAATGCAAAACTTGAAATCCCAGTTTCCCAATATGGATGCGCTGATTGCTTTTGAAGCGGCTGGGCGGCTTTCAGGCTTCGCTCAGGCTGGTGAAGAATTGAACGTTACCGCCTCGGCTATTAGCCAACAGATCAAAAGTTTGGAACGAACGCTCGGCGTTCAGTTGTTCGCGCGCGGCCATCGATCGGTTGAACTCACGCAGAATGGAAGAGAATTCAGCAACAGTGTCTCCGTCGCGTTAAAACACCTGTCCAATGCGGCGTCTGAATTAACAGATGGTGATGTATCAAAACAAATTACCATCGCAGCAGACACTTCTATTGTAGCCCATTGGCTCATGCCAAGGCTTGAAGAGCTGAAAGACGAATTTCCCGATCACCGCTTTCGCATCGTTGCTTCTGATGTGGAAGCCGATCTACTGAAATCGAATTTTCAAGTCGCAATCCTTCATGGGCAAGCCGTCGGGCAGGTGAGCGATAGCGAGCACAAGAACAAACGGTTGCACGGAGGATGGCAAGGTATCGAGTCCCGCTTGTTGTTCCAGGAGGAGGTCTTTCCGGTTTGTGCGCCGTCATATCTTGGCGAGGTCGGCGAGCCGCTGGAACTTCAAATGCTGGAAACGTCTGATCTTCTGGATCTCGAATATGAAAACTGGAACTGGATGAACTGGACAATCTGGCTCACGGAAGTAGGAGCTTCGTCATCGCAAACGTCCAGAAAGATCGTTTCTAACAATTACGCTTCGCTGATTGACGCTGCAAAAAGAGGTATGGGGTTTGCGCTGGCATGGCGGCATTTTCATGAAGACGAACTGGCGGCTGGCGCGCTGATCGCACCCTTTTCACAATCGGTGAAAACCCAAAATGGATACTACCTTGCATGGCCGTACAACCAACCCGCTGATGCAATTGATGATGACGTTCGAGGCTGGCTGTTGGCGCAGTGCGTCTGCTGAAATTGCATTAGAAATCCAAGGAATGAGTGATGAGATCGAGTGACGGTAAGATGAGAGACCTGGTGACAGGTCAACCTGGCGCCGGCTGGGATTATTCTCAAACGAGACACCCCTATCATTTCGTAGAACGTCCAAAAGGGCCGCACTATTGCGTCTATAACCGCCGCCATATGGCGGTCTGCTTTGACGATCATTCGACGGAAGATGGCTATTGGCTTTTGCGTCAAAAGGCTGCCGTGCTCCACACCGGCGAGTGGCCACTGCAGTTTGAAGGCCCCGAAGCGGAGAAGCTGCTCGATAAGTTGTTCACGAAAGACATCACCAGACTGAAGGCCGGACGCTGCGGCTACGGCCTGGCCTGCTACGAAAACGGTGGGCTCATCGTTGATGGCATTCTGCTTCGGCTGGAGCAGGACAGGTTCTGGTATGCACAAGCGGATGGAGACTTCTATTCCTGGGCCAAGGCCCATGCGACCGGCATGAATGTGTCGATTTCCGATCCGGATGTTTTCGTATCGCAGGTGCAGGGGCCGAATGCTTTAAAGATTCTTGAAGCAGCAAGTGATACCGGCCTGCCGGACCCTTTCGGCTATTTCGCCATCGCCAAAGTGCCGCTTGGTGGACAGGACGTGGTGATAACGCGAACAGGCTACACCAATGAACTGGGGTGGGAATTTTACACTGAGCCGCATCACGACGCTGATGCGCTGTGGGCGCACCTGGAGGCTGCGGGCAAAGAGTTCGGCATGGAGATTTTCGGTCTTGATGCGATGAATATTCGCCGCATCGAAGCGGGAATTCTCAATGCCGGGTCGGACTTCAATGAGACAACCACTCCATACGACGCTGGTCTCGGTCGTTTTGTCGATAAGGACAAGGGTGAGTTCATTGGTAAAGCGGCGCTGGCGAGGGCATCAAAGGAGCCGCGGCTTCACGGGATCAAATGTGTCGACGGGGAACCTTTGATCAACGCCGCGATCGAAATTGACGGAGCGAGGACCGGCACAGTGACGGCTGGCGCGGTCTCACCACATCTCGGTCACGGTATCGGTATCGCACTTATGGACAGCGCCGAATACAAGCCAGGCACCCCCGTTCATGCCGGTTGTCGGGACGGTTCAATGAAACAGGCTGAGCTGGTCGCGCTCCCTTTCTATGACAAGCGGGCTGAAATTCCGCGCGGTGAGCGCATCGATATTCCGGAGCGACCAGACTGAACCGCAGCGCTCCAGGAAATCTGTTCTCTTCGGTTGCCCTTTGGGAGCATTGATCTTCACCTTTCCGCTGCCCGAAACTGTGTTGCTCAAATCGGGGATCATCGACCAGACGCAAGTTCCATTCTCCATACCAGACGATTTGCCCGGCTGGATAATATGCATCTGGGTCATGGGCTTCTGGTTATGGTCGGCAATTGCTCAATGGTCGGTGGAACCGTGGCGTCCGGCGTCAAACTCGACATGACAGCTCTGTGCCAGGCTTGCTGAGAGGCGTTGATTGCAGGGATGGATGTCAGCTGTCGGCACGATTGTGTTGATGAGACGAAGCTCCAACAGGTGAAGCCATTTGTGACCTTCGGCCAAAGGCAGCTATCTTCAGAGGCCCGCAGTTGGTTCTGCGTACAGCATCCGTCACTTTGGATTCAATGCTGACATCGGCCATCCTCACACAAGATACGCGCTTGAATTGTCAATCCCAATGGCGGCTGTGCGTAAGAAGCGTGGCTTTCGAAATGATCTATCGTCATTTCCGAGACACAAAAATTATCGGTAAATCAGCTGTATGAAACGAGGAAGGCACGCGGAACTTTGATTGTTTTGCATATCCAATGGATGCGAGTAAGGTGTTTCTCTGGCTCGGTTTGGGTCAGAGTCTTGGGAGGAAAAAATGAAATTTAATGCACTGGTAAGCGCTCTTGCTGTGTCCGCAATTGCTCTGACATCAGGAGCGGCTTTTGCGGATGTCCTGGACGATGTCAAAGCAGCGGGCGTTCTGAAAGTGGGCGTAAAAGCTGACTACAAACCCTATGGCTATCGCGATCCATCGGGCGCGATTGTCGGTATTGAGCCTGATCTCGCGAAAGACGTGGCTGACAAACTTGGCGTTAAAGTTGAATACGTGCCGGTTGTCAGCTCAAATCGCATGCAGTTTCTCGAACAGGGAAAAGTCGATCTTATGATCGCGACAATGACGGACAAGCCCGACCGCCGTAAGGTCGTGAACATCGTTGATCCAAACTACTATTCATCCGGCACGAATGTGCTTTCGTCGAAGAAGGCGGCCCTGAAAGAATGGACAGACCTGAAGGGAAAGCCGGTATGTGGCATTCAGGGTGCATTCTACAACAAGAAGACGGGTCAGGAATTTGGTGCGAACATTGTCGCCTTCAAAGGAACAGCAGAAGCGTATTCTGCGTTGCAACAGGGCAGTTGTGTCGCGTTTGTGTACGATGATTCCGCAATCGTTGCGAAAACCAAAGATCCGGAGTTCGCCGATTACGAGATGCCATTGAAGACGATCGACGATGCACCCTGGGGTCTTGCTGTGCAACTTGGCGAAGACAACTTCAAGGCCATGATGTCAGACATGATCAAAGGCTGGCACAAATCTGGCCGTATCCTGGAGCTTGAAACAAAATGGGGTGTCGAAAACACTCCTTTTGCGAAAGCCATGCACGAGAAGTACAAGTAATACTGAAATCTGAGTGGCAGGGGTCCGTGATCCCTGCCACTTTTTGTTTTCAGGCTTTTGGGGAGATGCATGGAATTATTCTTTGAATGGTTCCGCGTGTTGTATGACACGACGGGCATCAATCTTCCGTTTCTCTATGACAGCTATGACAGAGGCAGAATGCTGGATGGCTTTCTGACAACCATCAAACTGTCGATTGTCTGCCTCATTTGTTCCGTCATCATTGGAATTGTTGGCGCCTGGTTGCAGGCGTCCGCCTTCACATGGACGCGGCGTTTTGTGAATGGATACATTCAGCTCTTTCGCAACACGCCACCTTTGGTTCAGCTTTATTTTTTCTATTTTGCTGTCGGTGCGCTGCTGCCAAAGGTCGAAACAGATTGGGGCGGACAAGCGCCCATGTTTGGCAGCTTTGCGTGGGCTGTAATTTCACTGTCCTTCTTTGCCGGCGCGTTTAACGTGGAGATATTCCGCTCTGGAATTGAGGCGGTGCCGAAGTCCACTGTTGAAGCAGCAGAATCCCTGGGTTTTTCCAGACTGCAGATTTACAGAGACATTACATTGCCTCTGGCGTTTCGGGTTTGCCTTCCTGCGCTCAACAACAATCTGGTCAATCTTGTGAAAACGACCACACTTGCCTACGCCATCGCTGTTCCGGAAATGCTCTACGAGGCAAACCAGATATGGTCTGACAACGTGAATGTGACCGAGATGATGTTTTTCCTGCTGATAGCCTATTTTGTATTGGTTGGCGTTCTCGTGTGGGGAATGAACAGCTGGGAACGGAATATGAAAATTCCAGGATATGGCTGATGGCGCGTCCTGAGTTCAAAACAGATTTGCCGGTCATGCTTGCGCCGCCGGAAAGGCGGCAGGGTGAGCCATTGCGCATCAAACTTTGGCATGGAATCGCACTGTTTGGATTTTGTGTGCTTTCTTCGACTTACGTTTTTGCCGATGACACGCAAGCGCCGGCATCAGCCCTGAGTGTCCTGGTCAAATGGATGCCGCTTCTTTTATCCGGCTTTCTGTTCAATATTGTTATCTCGTTTTGTTCAATGGCATTGGGTACGATCGTTGGTACCGCGCTGGGTCTTGGGCAGATTTCACTTATTCCGGTTGTGAAAAGTTCCTCCTGGTTCGTTACACAGTTCTTCCGAAACGCGCCCTGGCTTGTGCTTCTGTTTTTCGCAATGTTCCTGCTTCCCTTCGAGTTCGATTTGGGTTTTGTCGTTATTCCATTCCCTGACTGGGTCAAAGCGATCATTGGCCTTTCACTGCCTGTTATGGCCAATGTGTCAGAAGTTGTTCGTGGTGCGGTCAGGTCTTTGCCAAGCGGCCAATGGGAAGCTGCCGAAAGCCTCGCTTACACACGGCAACAAACACTTTGGCTGATCATTTTACCGCAATGCGTTAAACGCATGTTGCCCCCCTGGATGAACCTTTACTCAATTCTCACAATGGCGACTGTGTTGGCATCTGTCGTCGGTGTCTCTGAAGTTATGACGCTGACCGGCGAAGCGCTGGCAGCAGAAGGAGGGCGCACAGACCTGCTCGCGCCTTTCTATTCGTTCGTTCTGCTGATCTTCTTTGTCTATTGCTACCCCATTGCGCGGTATACGGTTTATCTGGAGAAGAAGTTTGCTGTTAAAGATTAAGAGGCCTCTCCGATGAATTGGACGCCCGATCAACCAATGGTCTCCATCAAGAATGTGCACAAGGCATTCGGTGAATTAGAAGTGTTGAAAGGCGTCTCACTCGACGTGATGAAAGGCGAAGTCATTTGTATCATCGGCCCATCCGGTTCCGGAAAGTCGACTCTGATACGTTGTGTAAATGCCTTGAACGACATTCAGCAGGGTTCAATTCTTGTCGAAGGCCAGGAGGTCAACGATCCGGATCTCGACAAGTTGGAATTGCGCAAAAAGGTCGGCATGGTATTCCAGCAATACAATTTGTTCCCTCATAAAACAGCGCTTGAAAACATCATGATGGCTCCGGTTCGGGTGTTAAAACGCGACAAGAGCCAAACGGAGGTTTTTGCCAGAGAGCTGATCAAAAAGGTGCGGCTTCAAGGTAAAGAAGACAGTTATCCAGGTGAACTTTCAGGCGGGCAACAGCAACGCGTTGCAATCGCTCGTTCTCTGGCAATGAAACCCGACATCATGTTGTTTGACGAAGTTACCGCTGCGCTTGATCCTGAAACAGTTGGCGAGGTTCTCACAACGATCAAGGAACTGGCCGAAGACGGGATGACATGCATTCTGGTGACCCACGAAATGGGTTTTGCGCGTGAAGTTGCGGATCATATTTATTTTACGGATGGTGGCCTGATAGTTGAACATGGACCACCAAAGACCTTCTTCGACAAGGCCAAAGACCCTCGCACAAGAGAATTCCTGAGTCAGATACTTTAAGACGCAAGGCTCATGGTGCGCGTTTAGGCAGAACAGAATCGATCGTTCTCTCTGCGGTAAGGACCGAAAGGCAGGGAAAGGCTCGATGCAGGCATTCGAAACGATCGATCAGGAACCTGGCTTTGCTGGCAACCCTCTCGAAGTTGTGCGGGAATAACTCCATCCGTGACACAGGACCTGCAGCAGAGTTTGTCTAAGCCGTTCGCGCAGACCAATATTCGCACCCGGCGAGCGGCGGATAACGCCGCGTCAAACGTTGGCCGTCCGGTCAGGCGGTTCCCCTCACCGGACGGTTGTTTTCAATGTTGAAATTCATCCCGTCCAGGAGCTCTTCCAGGTCCGGCCGCGCTGCGGGACCGTTGGAAATGTCAGCAAGCATGAGCGTACCGTCCGGACGAATTGCAAAGGTTCCGGGTTCAGAAAACAGATGCGTTGTTTCCGCATCCGAGAGTGGCTCAGAGACATACAGACCCAGAGACCGCATTTGTGCTTCAGTCAGGCCATAGCAAAGGTCGAATTCCCAGCCAAACTCTTCCCGGTCTTCCAGAGCTTTTTGTTGGGTGTCGGCGGAGACAACCACAACATCCATAATGGCAGTCCAGTCAGGCAGAGCCGCATTAAGCTTGTTCAGATAGCGCTTGCAGCGTGGGCAGTGGCGACCCCGATAGACGAACAGAATTGTCCATCGGCCCTTAGATTGACCGACTGCAATCGAACGGTCCCCATCGACAGCGGAAAAGCTGAGTTGATCGAGTTTTGCTCCAACACGAGGTTTACTGGCTTTCATGTCCTGCCTTTTTAGGTTCGACGGTCTTGTTTGAAGGGATGCTGAGCCGAGAATGGCTCCGATCCCCGGCTACTCAAAGTATTCCGGATGAGCCTGGTGAATTTCTGTGATCGTGTCATCGAGGCGGTTCAGATGCCGTCTTGTAGCGGCGGCAGCTGTCTCAGTATCACCCGCTTTGAGAGCGTCTGCCATCGCCTGATGGTCATCATATATCGCTTTCACTTCGTTTTTTCGCGAGTGGCTGAGCGTACACAGTCGGTCCACTTTTCGCTTGCACTCCTGAATCGTTTCAAATGCCATGGGTGAGCCACCTCGATCGCAAATGATCTTGTGGAAACGATAGTCCAGCCCATGCAGCTCTTCGGGACCATCATTGTCCACCACCTGCCGTTGCTGCTCCAGGTTCTGCTCCAGCGCTTCTGAACTCGTCTCGTCCCAAATCGTACAGGCGCGGCGAATAACCTCAAGCTCGACAGCAAGACGTATGAAGCGAGCATGAGCGATGTGTGGCATGGAAAACCCGCGCACTTTTGTCGCTTTCTGCGGGCGAATGACCAGCAGTTCGAGATTGCATAACCGGTTGAAGGCATCGCGGATCGGCTGGCGCGAAACGCCAAACCGTCGGGCTACATCAGCCTCTGATAATTTTGTGCCGGGTAAAAGCTTCAGCGACGTTATTTCTTCAAACAGCTGATCAAAAACCACGTCAGTGGTGGTCCGGCGTTCGTGCAATTCAGCGAGTTCCAGCATTTCCCGTCGACTTGTTTTTGTTTTCCACTTTCAGGCAGGCCAATCGCTGGCTTCCCACGCTTTCAGCTCCCCACGGCTCTTTGTCATGACCATTCAGTCGCCACAAGAGCCGAGTATCAATTCGAGCTTGACAATACTAGTATACTAGTCTTCTGTTAAAGCCAAGCATGAATTGATTACGAGCGAAGCGGCCGGCAGTATGGGTGATTTCACAGGCGAGCTTGACGGAAAAACGGCCATCGTGACCGGGGGTGGCCGTGATATCGGCCGGGCGTGTGCTTTAGAGCTTGCCGCAGCCGGCGCTGCAGTCGCGATTAATTATCACAGTTCGTCTGATGGTGCAGATAGCGCGGTCGCCGACATAGTCTCCAACGGCGGCCGGGCATTCGCCCTGCAGGGCGATATGACCAAAGACAGCGATGTCGCAGCACTCATTGACCGCACTGGGTCCGAATTCACTGGTAAAGTCGATGTTTTGGTTCACGTCACTGGTGGGCTTGTGGCGCGCAAGACCATGGCCGAAATGGATCTGGACCACTGGAACCACGTGATGGATTTGAACGTCACGTCTTTCGTGCGCGCGATAAAGGCAGTGCTGCCGCATATGACCGACGGCGGATCAATCGTCGGGTTGGCCAGTCAGGCAGGGCGCGATGGCGGCGGCCCGGGTGCGGTCGCTTACGCCGCTTCGAAAGGAGCAGTAATGACAATGACCCGTGGGCTGGCCAAGGAACTCGGACCGGACATACGCGTCAACTCGATCTGCCCCGGCATGATCGACACCGACTTTCACAATATCTTCACCAAGCCGGAAGTGCGCACGCATGTTGCCAATGCAACACCACTTAAACGTGAGGGCACGTCTCAAGATGTAGCCGAACTCGTTCGGTTCCTTGCGTCGGACCGGGCGGCCTTCATCACCGGCGCCAACGTCGACATCAACGGAGGTATGCTTTTTTCCTGACCGGCAACCGCCGGCAATCGCACTAGCAAAACTTAAACATCCTAAGGGAGGACAATATGTTCAAGAAATTATCAGCAAAAATGCTCGGTGCAGCGACAGCTCTGTCGCTGGTATGCGGCGTGGCCACAGCGGCCGAAAACTGGCGCGCATGGAATATTCACAACGAAGGTCACCCCAACCATGGCGCGATGGATCGTTTCGCCGAACTGGTTGACAAGGCCACTAATGGCGAAATCAAGTTGCAGGTGTTCCACGGCGGTGTGCTGGGCTCTCAGCCGGACGCTCTTGAGCAAGTTCGCATCGGCGCCATTGAAATCGGCAATTTCAATCTTGGCCCTATCGGCCCCATGGTGAAAGAGGCAAATCTCGTTTCTCTGCCCTTCATTTTTAAGAGCGTCCCCCACATGTTCCGGGTATTGGACGGCGAGGCAGGTGACATCATGGCCAAGGCCATGTCCGATGCCGGCATAAAACCAATTGCATGGTTCGATGCTGGTGCGCGTTCATTCTACGCCCAAAAGGCCATCAACACACCCGCTGACGTGAAGGGCCTCAAAATCCGGGTCATGAACAATAACCTCTACACCGCCATGATCTCTGCCATGGGTGGCAACCCGTCGCCAATGGCTTTCGCCGAGGTTCAGCAAGCGCTCAAAACCGGTGTTGTGGATGGTGCGGAAAACAACTTCCCATCGTTTAAGAACGTCGGCCACTATGAAGTGACCAAAAACTATTCGCTTAGCGAACACCTGATCATTCCCGAGTGCATCTGCGTGAACACCGCTAAGTTCGATGCATTGTCACCGGAAATGCAGGAAGCCGTTACTAAAGCTGCTCAAGAAGCCGCTCTTTATCAGCGTGAGTTGTGGGCAGTTCAGTCTGGTCAGGCACGTAAAGATGTCGAAGCAGCTGGCATCAAGGTGAATGAGATTGCTGACAAAGCTCCATTCCAGAGTGCAATGGACTCGGTATATGCAGATTATCTGAAGGCCAACCCCGATATGCAGAAACTGGTCGATCTCGCCAAAGCGACAAAATAGTCTATTGTCGATAACAATCGAAGAGCGCCCGGCTCCTACATGGACGCCGGGCGTTTTTTAAGGGGAGAAATAAATGCGCGAATCGGGGGAGCCACCAGTCTTTTTGGCAAAAATGGACGCGGTATACGATGTACTTTCCCGCATCTGCATATTTCTCGCAGGAACCGCTCTTGTCGTGATGACTGTGATCTTCGCTTGGTTGGTTTTCGGTCGTTACGTACTCAATGATACGCCAACATGGGCAGAGCAGGTTTCACTTCTACTCATAATGGTAATTTCCTTTTTAGGCGCTGCCGCTGGCGTCAATCACAACACACATTTGTCGGTCAACATTTTCCGCAGCATCGTTCCCGATTGGATGCGCACCATATTTGTCGTTGTAACCGATCTGTCGATGCTGGTCTTCGGCGGAATGATGTTTTGGTTTGGTATGGAGCTTACGCAGTTTAAATGGAACTCACTTATTCCGCTGATCCAGGTGCCGGAAGGTCTGCGATCACTGCCACTAACCATTTGCGGGCTGCTCGTCTTTCTGTTTTCCGCAGGCCACCTGATCCGATTGTGTCTTGGACGCGACCAGCGTGAAGACACGGTTGAATAGAGCCACGGAATAGAGATTGTCATGGGAATTTTGCTTCTTCTAAGCGTCTTCGCAATCTGCGTTGTTATTGGAACGCCGGTCGCTTTTGCGCTGGGCATCGCGGCTCTGTCGGCATTTTGGTTTGAGGGTCTGCCACTTTTTGTAGGTTTCCAGCGCATTGTCGCCGGGATCAATGTGTATGCATTTATGGCAATTCCGTTTTTTATTTTCGCTGGCGAACTTATGTTCCACGGCGGCATCGCAATACGGTTGGTGCGTTTTGCGCAAGCTGCTGTCGGAGCCATGCGCGGTGGCCTTGGCGTTGTGAATGTCCTTTCATCGATGTTGTTTGGTGGCATTTCCGGATCGGCAATCGCTGATATATCTGCGCTTGGATCCATTCTTGTCCCGGTGATGAAAGATAAAGGCTACGACGCGGACTACGCGGTCAATGTAACGGTGACGTCTTCGATTGCCGGAATCATCATCCCGCCCAGTCACAACATGATCATTTATGCCCTTGCAGCCGGGGCGGGCGTGGCCGGTTCAGTTTCTATTTCCAAACTTTTTCTTGCCGGTGTTGTGCCCGGTGTTTTGATGTGTATTTGCCTCGCAATTGCGGCCTATGTCGTTGCTGTGAAACGAGGTTACCAGGCGGAAAAGTTTCCTGGCTGGTCGGCGCTTGTGATGTCATTTCTCCTGGCGATTCCAGGACTTTTGACTGCGGTAATCATTGTCGGAGGGGTTCTATCGGGCATTTTCACGGTCACTGAATCCGGCGCTTTTGGCGCAATGTATGCTTTGGTCGTTACGCTCTTGGTCTATCGCAGCCTGAGTTGGGAGGGGTTTAAGACTGCGGTGGTCTCGTCAGTGCGCACGACATCCATGGTAATGATCCTGATCGCTTGTGCAGGCGCCTTTGCTTACATGCTGACCTTCTACCGGGTTCCGGACAGAACTGTAGAGCTTGTGACCGGCATCACCGAAAACCCGATTATGATCCTGTTGATGATCAACGCTGTGTTGCTGGTCCTTGGCATGATTATGGACATGGCTGCGTTGATCTTGATCTGTACTCCGATCTTTTTGCCGGTGGCCCACAGCCTCGGTATGGACCCGCTGCAATTCGGCATCATGATGCTGGTTAATTTGGGGTTGGGACTTTGCACACCGCCGGTAGGGACTTGCCTGTTTGTTGGATGCGCGGTCGGGAAGCTGCCAATTGAACAAGCGGTCAGAACAATCTGGCCGTTTTATTTGGCAATTTTTGCCGCTCTCATGTTGATCACATTCATACCGGCGATTTCGCTGACCTTGCCAGGTCTGATTGGAGACTAAGCCCTCGTATCAATCATCTGCCGCTTGGCGCGTGAAAGACGTTCCCGCAAGGCATCAGGGTCGGTTGGTCGACAGAGTGATCATTGGGAGTTCGCAGCCAGTGCAACGCCTCAATGGCAGAGTTCGAAAAATCGAATGTTATGGCTTGGACAATCTCCAGGATCCGGTATGGGCCGTGAGCAGCAAAAATTGTCCGCCGTTGAAGATTGACCAAGGGCTTGGAGTCACCGTTTGAAACAGACCCCCGATGGTCCTGCCCGGTATTCGCCGGGTACCGTGGCGGGAATGAACCCGGCCATAGTGTGAAGCGGAGTGCCGAGGCACTCATGGCGCCCAGCTTCAAGCTCTGCGGACGGAACCGCGGATCATCATTTGGGCCGGAACCCGCATTCGATAGGGTTGGCCTTTCTCGCGTTGGGGTATTCCGCGGCACAACAGGTCTGCAGCGTGCTCTCCTATGCGTTTCGCCGGCAAGCGCCATGTGGTGAGACCTGGTTCCATAGAGGCTGAGCCTCGAAAGTCTCCAATTCCCACGATCGAAATGTCATCAGGGATATTCATACCCAGCAGCTGACACGCATAGACAGCGCCCTGTGCGATAACATCATTTCCGCAAACAAGAGCGGAGGGTGGCTGGCGTCTCAGCAATTCTGCGACGGCCGCTTTTGCTGCCCCTATGTCGTAAATTGACTGGATGAACCGGCTCGGCGAAAGATCCTGTTTTCTGGAGCCCAGGGCGGCAAGTGCACCGTTCAGCCGATCTTCGGCCCGGTCGTTTGCGTTTGTCGGCGGGAAAACCAGAGCAATGTCACGGTGTCCCATCTGACGCAGGTGGCGGGTGACTTCAAAGCCAGCCTCATAATTGTCGGCTCCCACGCATGGAATGAGTGAGTCAGCCCTGTAATTCCAGGCTGCCAACACAGGAACATTGCGGGTCGCCAGCATTTCAAGCGGTGCGGTCTCATGGTTGAGGCCAACCAGAACGACCCCGTCGATGCGTCGCTCCAGCAGCGCCCGCACGATACCGACCTCAAGCGCCAGATCGTAGCCGTGAGCAGCGATCAGCATAGTGCGGTCGTGTTTCAAAAGCCTTGTTGCAAACGCCTGGATCAGTTCAGCAAAAATTGCGTTATCAATTGTGGGAACGATTAGGCCAACCGTTCCGGAGAATCCATGATGCATGGCGCCGGCCATGCGGTCGCGCACATAGCCGAGATCGTTTGCGGCTTGTTCAATCCGCTTGCGGGTGTTCGTTCTGACCACTTCCGGACTGTTAAAAAACCTGGAAACGGTAGCGGGCGACACCCTGGCTCGCCGCGCGACCTCAACAATTCCCGGTGCACCTTTGCGCGTGCGTCTGCGCTTTGGCGGCTTATCCATCTGGATTTAATGGCTTATTGGAGAAAAATGAAAACGTTTGCATTTTTAGTTTCATAAACTAGCGTTGAAGAAAGAACAACAGCTTTGCGCCTGGGGAGGAGACCGCGCGGATGGAGTTTTTGGGGTATTTTGGAGGTGTCTTTGAGCCAGTGGCCTTGCTGCTGCTGCTTGGGGGCACGGTTGGCGGGCTGGTCCTGGGAGCAACGCCGGGATTGTCTCCGACCATGGCGGTCGCGCTGCTCATTCCCTTTACTTTTCATCTGACGCCAACGCAGGGCCTAATCTTGCTGGGTGCTGCCTACACATCGACCGTTGCCGGCGGAGCGGTTAGTGCGATTCTGCTGAAAATTCCCGGAGCCCCCGCCAATATAGCGACTGCGCTTGATGGCAATGCAATGGCCAGGAACGGAGAGGGTGCCAGGGCTTTGCAATTGTCCTTTCTTGCCTCCGGCGTGGGTGGGGTAATCGGCGTTCTGTTGCTGATATTTCTGACACCGGTTCTGGCGGTCTGGGCGCTGAAATTTGGCCCCTCACATCTATTTTGGATCGCCATCCTGGGCGTAACGGTGATTGGGTCGCTGGACTCAAAGTCCTTTGTTAAAGGCCTGCTGTCGGGATGCATCGGTCTGTGGCTCTCACAGATTGGGTACGATGAAATTCAAGGCACGGAACGTTTCATATTTACCGACGCCCTGACCGGCGGAATCCATATTATTCCCGCCCTGATCGGCCTGTTCGCCATTCCCCAGGTGATGGAAATGTTTGCTAAGGGACGGGTCTCCGCCGCCATTGAATCCATAGCAGTGCCGAAATACTCGATATTCGACTCCGTCAGAGAAGTTGCGCGCTCAATTCGATCATTGTCCATCGGAACGACGGTCGGCGCCATTGTGGGGTTGATCCCCGGTGTTGGCGGGCAGATTGCCGGGCTGGTGGCCTATGACCAGTCGCGGAAATTCTCAGAAACACCCGACAAGTTCGGCAAAGGCCACGCCGAAGGAATCATCTCCGCTGAATCCGCCAACAATGCCATGGTGGGACCATCGCTGGTCCCCTTGCTGACTCTGTCCATCCCGGGAAGCCCGACAGCAGCTGTATTGCTCGGAGGCCTGTTGATTCACGGAATTTTTCCCGGGTCAAATATCTTCGACAAACACCCGGAGGTAATCTGGACATTCATCAACTCCATGCTGTTGGGCCAGATCCTCATGGTAATTTTTGGTCTCTACACCGCCGCCTGGGCGGCAAGAATAGCAAAAGCCCCGGTTCCCATCATGGCAGCCGGCGTTCTCGTTCTGGCGATGTTCGGGTCCTATTCGGTACAACAATCCATGGGTGATGTTCACATCATGCTGGCGTTGGGAATTGGCATGTATGTACTGGAGAAGTTCGGTTTCTCCGCAGCGCCATTGGTCCTTGGCCTGATCCTGGGTCCCATAGCCGGTGACTACTTCACCAATGGTGCGATGATTGCCGCGGCTCAAAATGGGCTTTTTGAGTATTTCTTCACCGGCGGCCTCAATCTGATTTTGATATTCCTGGTTATCTCTTCGATCGGTTATTCGTTCTGGACCAATATGATCAAGGGCACCTCGGTTGATGTTGAAGCTCGCACGGAGGTTGCCGAATGAACGCCTCGCGCCTTCAACACATCATTCCCGCTGGTGCCATTTTTGCGCTTGCCATGACAGTGACCTGGCTGAGCTTCACACAGGAACCGGCTGAAGCGTTTGTGTTTCCCCGCATCATCTCGATTGCGTTTATCATCCTGGCCAGCTGGAATCTGGCGCGCGCCGGTTTGGGAATGGCAAGGGTTGGTGGCGGATTGTCGTCGGCCGAAGCCAGGCACATCTTTCCTGGCCTGATCGTGATGCTGATCTATGTGTTTTTTGCAGCGAAGGCTCTGGGCTTTTATTTTGCCTCGGCTATCGCCTTTTTTGCCGTCTATTCGATTTATGATCCTGTTCCGTTTTCCAGCGTGAAAGACTGGGTGAAGCGGATCGTCATAACAGCGGCCTTCATGGCCGTGATCTACGGGCTTTTTGCGTTGGTGCTTCAGGTGCAAACGCCAAGAGGCCTTTTGATTTGAGCCGATTTGGTTCGAACACTTCAACTGGGAGGAAACCTATGAAGAACTTTGTAAAATCTGCGCTGCTGGGAGCGGCCGCGCTGGCAATATCAACCGGTGTTTCGATGGCCGCAGACTATCCTGATCGCCCAATTGGAGTTGAAGTCTCCTATGGGGCAGGGGGCGCAACAGACTTTCAGGCACGTATTGTCACGCTGCCGGCCGGCAACGAAGATATGCTCGGCCAACCCATGTACATTCTCAACAAGCCGGGCGCGGGCGGGCGTAAGGGATGGAATTGGTTTGCTACGGAAGCGCCAAAGGACGGCTACATGATGTCGGCCTACAATGTCCCTCACTTCATCGCCCAGGGTATCAAAGGCGGTGTGAAGTACGACGCCGACACGTTCGAACCGATCGCCAACTGGGGTGCAGACCCTGCCGTGGTTATTGTCGGCAAGGACAGTGAATTCAACTCGATGGCTGATCTCATTGCATTCGCAAAAGCCAATCCCGGAAAGACGACCACGTCTGGTGCCGGATTGTTTGTGGGGCACCACATTGCTGCGTTGCAGATCGAAAAGGCCTGCGACTGCAAGCTTGCTTTCATTCCCACCAAAGGTGGTGGCGCTGCAGCCATGAAAGCTGTGATTGCCGGTGAGACACTCGCCGGAATAAACAACCTGTCCGACGCAGCGCGGGCATTGGAAGCAGGCAACGTCAAGATACTTGCGGTAGCGGATCTTGAGCGCCATGCCTTCCTGCCGGATACGCCGACCCTAAAAGAAGGGGGGCTTGATGTGGACAACGCCTCGGTGAATTTTCGGGGGCTGATGGTTCCAAAGGGCACGCCGCAAGATGTGATCGACAAGCTCGCTGCGCAGGTGCCAAAAATGTTTGCCCACAAACGTGTGACGCAAAAAATGAAGCAGACGAACTCGCCGGTGAAAATCATGAGCCGCGCGGAAGTGCAGGCCATGTGGGCCGAGCGTAAAGCCACATTGGCGGAACTGCTTAAGGGCTTGTAGGCAAGCCCGAAAATCTGGGTGAGGGCCGATAGGCTCTCACCCGCTCAAATGAAGCTGGAACGTTCTATGCTGGAAAAATCTCAACAGGGCGGACTCTCGCCTGACGAGTCCTTGGTCGATGAGCTCGTGGCACGGGGACGCAACGCGCAGTCCGATTTCGAGAGGAATGCCACGCAGGAGCGTTACGATCAGGCCGCGCTGGCAGCGGCGTGGGCACTCATGGAGCCATCGCGCAACCAGGAGTTGGCGACGATGGCGGTCGAGACTACCGGGCTCGGTAACGTTGAGGACAAGATAATCAAAAATCACCGCAAGACCCTGGGCGTCTTGCGCGATATAAGGCACTCCCGGACCTGTGGCGTGATCAGCGACGATCCGACCACAGGGATTACCGAGATTGCTCGACCCCTAGGCGTCATTGGTGCCGTGGTACCATCGACAAATCCCGTCGCGACCCCGACCAACAATGTCATAAATGGGCTGAAATGCGGAAACGCCATCATCCTTTCACCTTCTCCCAAGGGCGCCGCGGTTTGCGAGAAACTGATCGGCTACATGCATGCGGAATTCGATAAAGTCGGCGTTGACCGGGATCTCGTGCAGATGATTCCGTCCCCGGTGTCAAAGGATAAGGCGCAGCGATTGATGGAAGCAGCTGACCTGCTCGTCGTGACCGGCAGCCAGAATAATGTACACCGTGCTTATTCGTCGGGCACGCCCGCCATCGGGGTGGGCGCGGGCAATGTAACGGTCATTATTGATGAGACTGCCGATCTCAAAGACGCCGCGGAAAAAATCACCGCTTCAAAGACATTTGATAATTCTACCTCATGTTCTTCGGAAAATGCATTGGTCGTCGTAGATGAGGTCTTCGACAGCTTTGTTGCTGAATTGCAGGAGGCTGGTGGTCGCCTTCTCGAAGGATCTGAAGGCGAAAAACTGAAGGAAGCCTTGTTCGGTGGTGGCCAGTTGAACCGCGCCATGCTCGCACAAGACATCGACAAGGTCATTGATGCTTCGGGTGTTGACGTTTCAGACCCGAGCGGCGCGCGCTTCCTGCTGGTGGAAGGAAAAGGCGTTGGTCCGGAATATCCCGAATCCGGAGAGAAGCTCTCCCTGGTCTCCACGCTCTACCGTGCCAGAGATTTTGAACACGCGAAAAATCTGGCAGCAGAATTGTTTGCGCATGTTGGCGCGGGGCATTCGGTTGGCCTGCATTCCAGCGTGAACGATCGGGCGCTCGAACTGGGTCGGGAATTGCCGACCTGCAGAGTAATCGTCAACCAGGCTCACTGCTTTGCAACCGGCGGTTCCTTTGATAATGGCATGCCGTTTTCGTTGTCGATGGGTTGCGGTTCCTGGGGCGGCAATTCGATTGATCAGAATTTCAACCACAAGCACTTGATGAACATCACAAAAGTCGTGCGCACTATTCCAACCAGTGAACCAAACCTCGATGACATCTTCGGGGACTATTGGAAGCGGGCCGGTCAATGACGGATGGGCCGTCAGGAGAGCTGAGAGACCTGTCGATACGGGACGTCATCGACAAGCGGGCAGCCGAAACGCCTGAGCAGTTGTTCTTGATTGATCCAACATCGGGTCGCAGTTTGACCTTTAGCGAATTGTGCGCATCAGCCCAGACAGTCACAGAAACGCTGGCCAGCCGGGGTGTCTGTCGTGGCGATACAGTGGCCTACGCCATGACTAACGGTGCCGATGCAGCACGAGCGGTACTGGGACTGCTCTATGGTGGGTTCCTCGCAACCGCCGTAAATCTGGTGTCCGGCAAGCAAACAATTTCATATGTTTTGGAACACAGCCGAACAAAGTTTGTCCTGTGTCAGCGCGATACCAGAAGTCAGATTGAAGAAGCGATTGGAGCCGGCGGCGTTACATTCATCGAAGTGGATGAGTCGTTCTTTAGCAGCACGGCCGGTCTGGCTGCCGCAGAGTCACCCGGCGACGGAGATGACGGACTGCTGATGTATACCTCGGGCACAACGGGTGTTCCCAAAGGGGTGGTGTTGAGCCATCGAAACCTGTTAGCCGGTGCGTGCAATACAGCGGAAGCCCACGAGCTGGCACCCGACGATCGCGGTCTTTGCGTTTTGCCACTCTATCACATCAACGGCCTCTGCGTGACGTTGCTTGGTGCTCTCGTGTCAGGATCCTGCGTTATCATGCCCAATCGGTTTTCCGTGAGGCAATTCTGGTCAGAACTGCGCAATCACAAAGGAACCTGGTTCTCTATCGTGCCGACCCAGGTTTCCTATTTACTCAATGAAGCGGAAACCACGGGTCACGATCGTGCCGGACTGGAACAATTGCGATTTGGCCGCTCAGCATCCGCCGCCCTCGCTCCTGATGTGCAGGAGGCGTTCGAGTCGTTGTTCAAGATTCCAATTATTGAAACCATGGGATTGACCGAAACTGCAGCTCAGATTCTGTCCAATCCCATGCACGGCACGCGCAAAATCGGCTCGCCGGGTATCGCCTATGGTAATGAGGTGATTGTTGCAGACGAAGAACAAAACGAAGTTTCGCGCGGTGTCGAAGGGGAGGTGCTTGTGCGTGGTGCCAATGTGATGAAGGGTTACCTGCGCAACAAAGAGGCCACCGCAGCAGCACTTTTGCCATCCGGCTGGTTGCGCACGGGCGATCTCGGTCGCATGGACGATGAAGGCTATGTAACCATCACCGGACGGCTTAAGGAGCTCATCATTAAGGGCGGTGAGAATATAGCACCGCGAGAGGTTGACGATGCGCTTTATTCCCATCCCGATGTTATCGAAGCTGCCGCATTTGGTCGGACGTGCGAGAAATACGGGCAGCGTGTGGAAGCCGGCGTGAAACTGCGAAATGGTTCAACTCTGAACCCGAAGCAGATCATTGCCCTGTGTGAGCAAAGAGTCGGTAAGTTCAAGGCACCTGATTTTGTCCATATTCTGCCAGAACTCCCCAAAGGTCCGTCGGGCAAAATACAACGCAACAAACTGCAGGAACTCACAGGCTGAGATCTTCAGATATTCCAGAAGCGCAGAAGTGATGCGGCTCTAGGAGTACTGCATTCCGTCGTAAATGTTCTCGCCTGGATCCATCGTGAACGTGGACTGATCCGAGGAAAGAAAGACGGGCAGGCCCACAATGTCTTCCAACGATCCTTCGCGTTTCAACAGGCGGTCAGTTTGAAGACATGCTGACGACCACCTGGTCGCTTTATCTGGCCATTTTGGCTGCCCTGGTCCTAGTGACCCAGGTCCCGGGCGTCTCCCGGACCTACCCAATCTTGACGGCGCTTGATGCATTTGGGTTTCTGGCTCGAAGACCGTCGATAACCAAACCACATCAGCCAAACTCAAAGTCACCCGCGATGACCTACACCGGCATGCCGAATATGAAGTCATCGGCCAACAACTCGGCGGGTCGAATTCCCTGAATTGTGAAGCTCTGATTATTTCCAAAGTCGACAAAGGTGTTGCCGTTCACATTGATTGATGCCTCGAGCACATCGATGAGGCTGTCGGCGGTTGAGGCGTTCAGCACGATGATATCGCCATCCGCCTGACTGAAATCTGCAATCACATCATCATCCCCAAAGAACCCGAGCATGTAGAAGAGGTCCAGCCCGGTCCCACCAATCAGCGTATCAGTGCCGGGCCCGCCATAGAGAGCGTCGGCGCCACGTCCCCCAATCAGCGTGTCATGACCAATGCTGCCGTAGAGAAAATCTGTGTCTCTTCCCCCGGATAATGTGTCGTTGTTGGCGCCACCATAAAGTTCATCGAGCCCGGCATTGCCGTACAGCATGTCGTCGCCGGTATTGCCGTGGATGATATCGGCACCCGCTCCACCATAGATCGTGTCATTGCCGCCCTGGGCGAAGACGATGTCCTCTCCCACACCGCCATAGGCGATGTCGTCACCCCCGCCGAGTTGGAAATAATCGTTACCATCATC
>CALIOE010000083.1 GCA_938044775.1 uncultured Rhizobiaceae group bacterium | reverse complement strand
AGAGTTGGCTCCTTGCAAAACCTGTGGCGGTGCCTTGTAACGGTGCCTTGTAGAGGGGTGGCAAATTGGCTTTGTGGCTTGCGCTTGAGTCAAACCAGCCCCATCTTGGCGCAAATCACACGAGGACTTTCAACCAATGGCCGTCAACAACCGCATCGCCGATTTTCACAACGAGATTGCAGAGTGGCGCCAGACAATCCATCAACATCCCGGCTTGCTGTATGACGTTGAGGAAACGGCTTCATTTGTGGCCGAAAAGCTCAAGGAGTTCGGTGTCGATGAGATTGTTGAGGGTATCGGACGAACCGGTGTTGTCGGTGTTATCAAAGGGCGCAAGTCGGATTCAGGTCGGGTGATCGGAATGCGCGCGGATATGGACGCGCTTCCTATCGTTGAAAAGCGGGATCTGCCTTACAAATCGAAGTATGAGGGAAAAATGCATGCCTGTGGTCACGACGGTCACACGGCAATGCTTCTGGGAGCCGCAAAATATCTGGCAGAGACCCGCAACTTTGACGGCACGGCTGTCCTCATCTTTCAGCCGGCGGAAGAGGGCGGAGCAGGTGGCAAAGCCATGTGTGATGATGGAATGATGGATAAGTTCGGCGTTCAGGAAGTCTACGGGCTGCACAATATGCCCGGCCTGCCTGTCGGTGAATTTGGCATTCGTAGTGGGCCGCTCATGGCCGGGACGGATGAATTTACGGTCACGATCGAGGGTCTTGGTGCGCACGCCGCCATGCCCCACGGGGGCAACGATCCGATTATCATCGCAACTCAGATGGTTCAGGCGTTGCAGACAATCGTTTCGCGCAATGTGAATCCGCTGGACTCGGCTGTCGTTACGGTCACCGCGATCAATGCCGGCAAGGCTTACAACGTCATTCCACAAAAGGCCTCGTTTCACGGCACCATTCGAACACTGGACAAAGAAGTGCGCGCCACTGTCCACAATCGTATGAAAACAATCCTGCAGGGTATCGCCGACGGGTTCGGCGCCAAGGTCGATGTTCATATCAAGGAAGGCTATCCGGTTACCAGCAATCACCCCAACGAAACAGAATTTGCCGCGCGGGTAGCCGCAGAGATCGTTGGCGAGAGCCGGGTACAGACCGACCAGCTTCCGGTCATGGGGGGCGAGGACTTTTCCTATATGCTGGAAGAACGCCCCGGGGCTTTCATCTTTATGGGAAATGGCGACACCGCGGGACTGCACCACGAGGAATACGACTTCAACGACGAAGCCATTTCAGTGGGTTCTAGTTACTGGGCGAAAATCGCCGAAACAGCGATGCCCGCCGGATAGATCTCGGTCTGGTTCTATCCAGCCTGCTGCTGAGGTGGTGCCTGATGAATTGTTTGTGATTCATCAGTGCTTTGCTTGCCGGCCATGAGGACAGCATAAGCTTCGTTGATGCGGCGCGACATGGAGTTGGCATAGTCGGAGATTTCGCGCGGGAGAGCTACACTGGCAAACCTGTCGGCGTGGTATTCCTTGGCCCTCTCCAGAAACGCGGTGCGGATTTGTTGGTCGTCGGCATCCTTTTCAAGGCCAAGGACAACGTAGGGATCACTTTCATCCACCTTGACTTCAGTCGGCAGTGGCTTGGCCTTGGTTGCCTTTCGCGCTTCAGCCTCAAGTATGGCGTCCTTGGCAACCAGTTTTTCCACCTGGTCCGACCCGAGAAAGTTGATGAACCGTGTTTCGTTGTTCAGCGTGCGATCCAGCGCGCCGCCAAGGTTCACAAGTACATCACCGTAAAGCTCTCGACCGTCCTTCATCCGCAGGATTACCGGCAGTTTGATGCGATCATCGTTGGGATTCATTGGTTTTCCTTCAGGTGAGAGATGGTCCGGAACCGGGACCCATCTCACCTTAGGGAAATTGGGTTTATTCTTGCTGAATTTTGAGAGTGTTCAAAAGGTTACCATTGCGGTCAAAGATGCGCAGCTCACGGCTTCCGTCAGTGCCCTTGAGAGTGAGCATGACACGGCCGTCTCCCATTGCGGTCGAGATGATCTCGGTGTTCCGGGGAATAGTGAGTGTGCTCTCGTCCAATACAACGGACTTCGATACCGACGTGTTGACCTTGTAGACAATGGCCGCAAGGACGGTCATAAGCCCGATCATCATGATGCCACCAGACACCATCAGCAACCGCACCATCCTGCGCCGGATGGCCTCGACCTTCGGGTCCAGCGGCTTGTCGTCCTCAATTGGTTCGGCGGTCATTGCATGTACCGTGGTGGATGAGTCTATTGTCTCAAGGTGATAGCGACACGACAGGAACAATGGAAGTGCTGTTGGTTCCGCATGAAGCGGCCGGCAAGCGGGTCGACAAGTTTATTTCGTCCAATGCCTCGGATGACATCTCACGGGCCCGGGTTCAGGCCCTGGTTCGGCAGGGAAAGGTAACCATCAACGGCCTCGTTCCAAAAGGCACGAGCGCGAAAATCTCCGCGGGTGATACCATCCGGTTCGAAATGCCACCTCCGGAAGACGCTGTGCCGGAGCCGGAAGATATCCCTCTCGATATTCTTTACGAGGACGATGACTTTATCGTCGTCAACAAGCGCGCTGGAATGGTGGTGCATCCGGCGCCTGGCAACTGGTCAGGCACCCTGGTCAATGCCCTGCTACACCATTGCAAGGGCGGCCTACCCGGGATTGCAGGGGTGCGGCGGCCTGGCATTGTTCATCGTCTGGACAAGGAAACCAGTGGAGTGATGGTAGCGGCCAAGAGCTACCGGGCTCATACAGACCTGCAACAGCAATTTGCTGACCACGGTCGCGAGGGACCCTTGGAACGTTCTTATTGGGCGCTGGTATGGGGCGCTCCACCGCGGATGAAGGGAACGATCGAAACCCATTTGGGGCGACACCCGAAATACCGGTTGCGTCGTGCCGTTGTCGAGCCTGATGCGGCGGATGCAAAACATGCCGTGACGCATTATTCGGTGCTGCAACGCTTTGAAGACCCGCAAAACGCTGGAGAGGCGTTGGCCAGTCTTGTCGAGTGCAAGCTGGAAACAGGCCGCACCCACCAGATAAGGGTTCATATGGAGCATCTTGGCAATCCGCTGCTCGGAGATCCTGAATACGGCCGGTCATTTGCCACAAGGGCTGTGCGGCTGCCGGAGCAGGCGCGACAGCTTTATTCTTCGTTCAACCGACAGGCACTGCATGCCCGAACCCTGGGTTTCCGCCATCCCTCAACCGGTGAAACCGTCTCGTTTCAGGCTGACGTGCCGCACGACATGAGCGATCTGATCGCGGCTATGACCGCATAGCAATTCCCCGGTTCAATGAGGGAGGCGAATGCCGTTGTCTCTTAATCCAACAACGGCGACCAGGCTGGATCCGAAGCAAAGGCAGGTGTTTCCACCTTCAGTTCGTTGCGCCCGGTCAGGTCAATCGTAAACAACCGGGGACCTCCATTGACGCCCGGCGTTTCGCGGAAGAACATCAGGGTCCGCCCATTGGGCGCCCAGGTGGGACCTTCGTTGTGATAACCCTCGGTCAGGATTCGCTCACCGCTGCCATCGGTCTTCATGACACCGATCAGGAATTTTCCACCAGCCTGTTTGGTGAAGGCAATAAGATCGCCGCGCGGCGACCACACTGGGGTTGAGTAGGATCCGGCCCCAAAGGATATGCGTTGGGCCTCGCCGCCGCCGGCACCCATGACATAAAGCTGCTGTCGACCGCCGCGGTCGGATTCGAACACGACTCTGCTGCCGTCGGGAGCATAAGATGGCGAAGTATCGATAGCGGTTGTATTGGTCAGGCGGGTGGTATTCCGTGAGCGCAGGTCCATCGTGTAAAGGTTGGCATTGCCGTCCTGTTGCAGGCTCATGATGATACGTTGACCATCGGGAGAAAAGCGGGGGCTGAACGTCATATTTGGAAAATTGCCAACAACCTCGCGCTGGCCGGTTTCGATCTGAAGCAGATAGACCCGGGGGCGGTCACCGGCGAACGACATGTAGGTAACCTCCTGGCGCGACGGCGAGAAGCGCGGTGTCAGGACCAGATCTTCTCCACCGGTGAGGTAGCGAATGTTGGCGCCGTCCTGATCCATAATGGCCAGGCGTTTTTTACGCCCGTTTTTGGGACCAGATTCAGCAACAAAGACGATGCGGGTGTCGAAATAACCCTTCTCTCCCGTCAGGGATTCATAGATCGCATCGGCAATGATATGTGCAACCCGGCGCCAGTTATTGGCATTTGTAGAATATTGCTGGCCAATGATCTGTTCGGCGCCATAAGTGTCCCAAAGGCGGAACTCGGTTCGAAACTTGCCGCCACCTTCCTCGACGACTTGGCCGGTGACCAGGGCTTGTGCCTTGATCGCGGTCCACTCGCCAAAATTTGGTTGGGTGTTGGCGTTGCTGATTTGCTGAATGAAAGCCGCCTTATCGATGGGTGCAAAAAGGCCGGACCGCCGCAGATCCGCCTCGACGACCCGGGCAATGTCGGCCGCAAACTGACTCCCGCCAATGAAAGAAGGTATCGCAATGGGCAGTGGCTCCGGGTTGCCCTTGTTGATGTCGATGATCAATTTGGCCTGTGCCACAGACACAATACTCAGCAAAGCGAACAGACCTGTGACCAGGGTCAGCAGCAGTGAGCTGCGTTTCGGTGTCATCGTCATTGAGATTGCCATTTGTCTTCCCGATTCTTCAGTCCGGCAGGGCTTATGGAGCCCAATCCTGTCTAGAGCATGTCTTTTAGTGAGAAATTCACGACCACGTCGGCCCAGGTCTCGTATTTGTCGGCTGGCAACTTGTAGGGAGCGCAGCCGCGCACTGCGCGCCGCGCGCTGCCGGCAAAGGTGCGGTTCTCCCGGCTATCGCCACCTGATGCAGATGCCGTGGCCTTGCCTTCAATTTCGCCATTTCGGTTGAGTTTGAACTCAACGCGGGCCCGAAGTTTGTCGGCGTTTTCCTTTCCGACCAGAGCCCCAACATTCCAGCATGCCTGGATCTGGGCCCGCAAAGCATCAACTTCACTCTGAGAGAGCTTTTCTGCGTTGTTGGACTTCCTGGTGCCCAGGGCTGCCTTTTTGGTGGACCTTTTGGCGCCGCCCTTTGCAGCTTCAGCCTTGTTGAGCAGAGCCGCAATCTTGTCTTTGTTTTGCTTCGCCTTGGTATCAGCAGTCTTTTTGTCGGCCTTCTTTATCTCTTTCCTGGGTGTCGGCTTGGTTTCGTCCTTGGCGACTTCCTTGGTGTCTTCACGCTTGTTTGTTGCCGCTGCCTCGGGTTTTCTGGCAGTGGGTCTCTGTTTCGGTGTCGAGACCTTTTCTGGCAATTTCTCAAAGGCTTCTTCGACGGTCTCCGTTACATCGGGGGTTTCCACAGGCTTGTCGAGTAGTGCGATTTCTTTTTTGGGCTCCGGCTTGGGTGCCAGTTCCGGGACCGGAACGGGAGCCGTTTTCTTAGGTTCCGGCGGGCGCGGAGCGGGAGCCGCGGCTTGTGTTTTCTCGACCGGTGGCGTCTTCACCTCTTTCGGGGCGTCGGCCTTTTTGTCGACCTCGGTATCACCCACGTTTTCGGCGTTTTCGACCGTTTGCGGCTTCTTGGTTGGTTTGGGAGCGGGTTTTTCTGCTCTATCGGCCTTTTTCTCGCCCTGAATGCTTTTGGTGAGCGATTCAATCGGTACGATATCAACCGGCAGTGCTTCTACATCCGGTACCACAAGCGGCTTTGGCGCAGACAGGCTCACCATCCCGTAAGTGAGGATGGCAATATGCAATGCCGCTGATGTGGTTACGCCAATCTTCATTTGTCTTGTCAGTCGAAGCCGGGCTTCACTGTTTTTGCTCCTGCAATGTGACAAGCCCGATCTTTTTGTATCCGGCCTGGTTGAGTTGCCCCATGATTTTCATGACCATCCCGTAGTTGGCTGTCCGGTCTCCGCGTACATATAACCGCTCTTCGTAGCCGTTCTTGGCAATCGCCTGAAGCTTGGGCAGAAACTCTCCGTCCTCAATTTGAGTCTCTCCGATATAGACCTGTCCGCTCTCGCGCACTGAGATTGTAATCGGCTGGGTATCAGAATTCAGCTGTTTGGCTTTCGTTTCCGGCAAGTCAATCGGAACGCCGACAGTCAACAGAGGTGCAGCCACCATAAAGATGATCAACAAAACAAGCATCACATCCACGAATGGTGTGACATTGATTTCGCTCATCGGAGCGTGGCGACGGGTACGGCGTCTTCTTCCGCCGGACACTCCACTGTTTCCTACTGACATGGCCATCGGTCTTGGTTCCTATTTGGCGGATCAGGCCGCTGATTTCTCATCGATTTGGCGCGAAAGTATGGCCGAAAACTCGTCAGCGAACCCTTCCAGGCGTGTCGCGATCTTCGAAGCGTCGGCAGAAAGCTTGTTATAGGCCACCACGGCCGGGATTGCCGCCAGCAAGCCCAGCGCCGTTGCGAGGAGAGCTTCGGCGATACCGGGTGCAACAACCGCCAGACTGGTGGATTTGGAACCGGCGATTGCCTGGAATGATGTCATAATCCCGATCACCGTACCGAACAGGCCGATAAAGGGCGCCGCGGATCCAAGCGTGGCGAGAAACAAGAGACGTTTTTCCAGCCGTTCCATTTCGCGAGCCATGGAGACATCAAGAACCTTGTCGATCCGCGTCTGCAATCCGATCGGCGAGCGGGCATTGCGCTCAAAAGAGCGTTTCCACTCGCCCATGGCGGCGACAAAGAGCGAACTCATGCCCTTGGCCGGGCGGTCGCTGAGGGTTCGGTACAGCTCTTCCAGGCTCTGACCGGACCAAAAAACCTGCTCGAACTGATTGAGTTGTCGTTTCGTACGACTGAACAGGATCATTTTGTCGATGATAATGCCCCAGCACCAAACCGACGCCAGCAAAAGGCCGATCATCACCAGTTGAACAACGAAGCCGGCTTCGAGAAACAGGTTGAGCAGCGAGGTGTCCACTTCCGGACCAGCGAGTGTTCCGCCCTCTACTTCGGGAGACGGGCTTTGGGCCAACGCAGTGCCCGTGGCAATAAACAGCGTTGCGGGAAACGCAAGAAAGCGTGCTTTGGTTGTCATCTTAAACCCGTCCCTGATCAAGAATTGATGTGGGCACGCGTGACAAAGCCCAAGTGGTCGATGGCGACCAAACTTGGTGAAAGAATGACCATCGCGGTCGCCCGTAAAAGCGATTCATGTTGTGTGGCAGATTGGCCGATCTATGGTTAATGAAGCGTTAGAATGCATGAGCTCAAGCGGCTTTGAACGCATTAACAGCCAACAAATCGACTCTCGGTTGGGTGCCGGGGTGAACCAATACTTCATCGACGGTTTCAGGTCGTCGTTTTCAGATTGCCATGTGGATTGTGGCAATCCCCTTCCGGAGCCTGCTACGGGCCCGAATTGCCGGAGCAACGGTCAGCCTCAACACGAAAGCCGGAAGTCAAGCCGTCGCTGTGCGGGTAGGGTGCGAGATCTATTCAACGCCCAGTTTTCTCAACAATTCCTTTGGGTACCGTCGGGGCTTGCCTTGCTGATTGACCAGCACAACGGAGACGGCCGCGGTCAACAACAGGTCGCCGTTTCTGGTGATGCGTTGGTTGAAGGTGAGTTTGGGACCAACGAGTGTGCCGCGTTCAGTTTCAACGACAATCACATCATCTATTCTTGCGGCTCGTTTGAAGTCCATTTCCATGCGGTGTACCGCAAATGCCAGCGACTCGCCGTAGGCACCGCTTGCAAGCTCTGAATGATGGACTCCGAGCATCCGCACATAGTCTGACCGCCCGTGTTCCAGAAAATCCAGGTATCGGGCGTGATAAACCACTCCGGAGAAATCGGTATGCTCGAAATAAATTCGCTCGGTACGGGTATGAGAATTGTCGTGCAAAGTGCCTGAATGAGGCTCAATCGGCGTATTCGGCATCACTCGTCACCCTCTTCAAACAAGCCTGCCTGCCTCGTTTGCAACCCGCCCGGAACTGCCAGGCCCACGTGATCGAATGCCCTGGGCGTCATCATGCGCCCGCGCGGAGTTCTCTGGATGAACCCCTGTTGGATCAGGTAGGGTTCGATGATGTCTTCGATGGCATCCCGTGGCTCCGACAGGGAGGCGGCAATGGTTTCAATACCAACCGGGCCACCACCAAAATTGGTGCCGATTACATCCAGATACCGACGGTCGAGTTCATCGAGGCCGATGGGATCGACACCAAGCTGGTTCAGGGCTTTATCGGCGATGGCGCGGGTGATGCGGTCGCTGCCGTCGACGATGGCGAAATCGCGCACTCGGCGCAGCAGGCGGCCTGCAATGCGCGGAGTTCCCCTGGCGCGGCGGGCAATCTCCAGAGCACCGTCCGGCTCCATCCCGATTGTCATGATGCGGGCACCACGGGCGACGATGCTCTCGAGTTCTGGAATGGTGTAAAACTGTAACCGCACGGGGATGCCAAAACGATCTCTCAGCGGGGTTGTAAGCAAGCCCAGACGTGTGGTGGCCGCAACCAGTGTGAAGTTGGCCAGATCAATCTTCACAGAACGTGCCGCCGGGCCTTCGCCAATAATCAGATCAAGCTGAAAATCCTCCATGGCCGGATAGAGAATTTCCTCCACCGCCGGATTGAGACGATGAATTTCATCAATGAACAGAACATCCCTGTCTTCGAGATTGGTCAAAAGCGCTGCGAGGTCACCCGCCTTGGCAATCACCGGGCCGGACGTGGAGCGGAAATTGACGCCCAGTTCCTTGGCCATGATTTGAGCTAATGTCGTTTTGCCGAGGCCGGGTGGCCCAACAAACAGAACGTGGTCGAGCGCCTCATTTCTGTGTTTGGCGGCCTCGATGAACACAGAGAGATTGGCGCGTGCCTGCTCCTGCCCAGTGAAGTCGGCAAGGCGTTCGGGGCGAATTTTTGCGTCGAGATCGGCGTTTACCTCTATGCCTTGCTGCTCGCCATCTATCAGTCGTGGATCATTCATTGAGAGTTTTGGCCGTCTCTGGACTGAAATTTTTGACGCTGTTGCATGGGGTGTTCAGTCACATGCGTGATATCGGCAATGTAAATCAAAACCGGGGGGCAAAAGATAGCTCTTATGCCCATTCCCCCTGCGGAATCATCGGCGACATCAATCAAGAGCTCAACTCCCGAAGCCCCAGTCTGATGAGGGTCGCACTGGGTGCTTCGTCGCCGGCCTCTTTGAGAGCTGCGCCAACGGCGACACTGGCCTGCTGGCTGGAATAGCCGAGATTGGTCAGGGCGCTGACGGCGTCTTGTACTGCTCCACCTGCGGCGCCAGCACCGAGTTCCTGCTGCAGACCGATGGTGCCCATGTCGGCGCCGGTCAGGGCAGGGGCCTTGTCCTTCAGTTCTGCAACAATGCGTTGAGCCACTTTTGGCCCAACACCGGGGGCGCGTGACACCATGGCCTTGTCTTGCAGAGCAATGGCGGAGGCAAGCTCGCCAGGAGAAAGCGTACCAAGGATGGCCAGTGCGACTTTGGCACCAACGCCCTGGACGTTCTGCAAAAGGCGGAACCAATCTCGTTCAAAATCATGGGCAAAGCCAAACAGTTTGATCTCAGTCTCACGCACATGGGTTTCAATGGCCAGCGTCGTTGCCTCACCAACAGACGGCAAGCTGCCAAGCGTGCGGGTTGAACAATGGACCTGATAGCCAACCCCTTGAACGTCAAGAATAATCCAGTCATCGCCATACGAGTCAACGACGCCTTTGAGTTTGCCTATCATTGGTTTCGGGACTTTCGACTGGTGAGGCTGACACCGGTAAACCAGCTTGAATGTGCTGCTCGCGTGGGCTCGGGAGCCTGATCAGGTTCGCACGAAGGCGGATAGGGTGGAGTCGTTATCATTTTCGGCATTCTCCCCAGGATCAATAGTGCATGATTTGAGAACAAGTCAAGAACATTCAGGCATTAACAGCGGCAGCGACACGAGCGTTGCCGCCGCCGCGATGATGCGCATGGCAGATGGCGATGGCCAGGGCATCGGCAGCGTCGTCGCTGTCATAGGTGGCTTTTGGCAACAGCATGCCAACCATGAGTTTGATCTGCGTTTTGTCGCCGTGGCCCACGCCTATCACGGCCTTTTTGACGGCGTTGGGCGCGTATTCCGAGACCAGCAGACCGGCTCGGGCCGGTACAAGCATCGCGATGCCGCGGGCCTGGCCGAGCTTGAGCGTTGCGCTGGCATCCTTGTTGACAAAGGTGTTTTCAACAGCCGCTTCATCTGGCCCGTGGCTGGTCAGCACCTCCACCAGGCCGTCGTGCAACTGGCACAACCGTTCGGCAAGGCTGGTCTTGCCATTGGACTTCACCGTACCCGCTGCCACGAAGCGAAGGCTGCTGCCCTGGCTTTCGACGACACCCCAGCCGGTGTTGCGCAGGCCGGGATCTATGCCAATGATGCGGACAGTTTCAGACATGACTTCTGCTTTGAGTCGGGTTTGAGTGACAGTGTTGAAAACAATGCGGGATTGCAAGATGAGCGATGAAGACTGGAGTGCCGGTGCTGCCTGGATGAAGGGCGAGATTATGCCGGTTGGGCGGGCGGCGCTTCCTGTTACGGACTGGGGTCTGACCCATTCCGACATCACCTACGATGTGGTGCATGTCTGGGACGGCCGTTTTTTTCGCCTGGACGATTATCTCGATCGTTTCGAGGAAAGTCTTCGAAAATTGCGGCTGATTGTGCCGCAAAGGCGCGATGATATGCGCCAGATCCTGCATGCCATTGTAGCCCGCTCCGGTTTGCAGCGCTCCTATGTGTCGTTTGTCGCCAGCCGGGGCCAACCCAGCGTCCCGGGAAGTCGCGACCCTCGTCTGTGCGAAAACCATTTCTATGCCTGGTGCGTGCCGTTTGTTTGGGTGTTCCCAGAAGATGTGATTGAGCGCGGCGCGCATCTGCTGGTGCCGGACCATATTCACCGCATCGGCACGTCGTCTGTCGATCCGACCGCCAAAAACTATCATTGGGGAGATTTCACTCAGGCTCTCCTGGAGGCTAAGGAAACGGGATTTGACAGTACGTTGTTGCTGGATGCTCAGGGATGCGTAACGGAAGGGCCGGGATTTAACGTCTTCATGATCAAAAACGGGCGGGCCAAAACGCCGCGAACTGGTGTGCTCGAAGGGATCACTCGCAAGGTGACCATGGAGATTTGCGAGCACCACGGCGTGCCCGTTGAGCGGAGCAATATTCAGTTTGAAGAGTTCCTGGACGCAGATGAAGTGTTTGTAACCACCACCGGCGGCGGACCGGTGTCGGTTACGAAGATCAATGACCGTGTGTTCTCAAACGGTGCGGGCGGCGAAATAACCACGTTGCTGAACCAAACCTACTGGCAGTGGCACAACGATTCCACAATGAGCGAGGCGGTCGATTATGCCCGTGAAGCTCCTGGAGTGGCAGTCTGAGTCTGCCGGCAACCAACGTGGCACTATGGTTCTATCGGTGCACGGCGCATCAGGCGTTGATACCCCAGGCCGACCGCCACGAGCACCAGGCCCAGGACGATGAAGGAGGCGGCGCGCAATATACCCTCGAGACCGGCCATATCGACCAGAAAAACCTTCAATATGACGAGAATGATCAAGCCTGCGGAAACAATGCGCAAATAGCTGTTCTTCCATAGGATACCGGCCCCAAGTATGGATATTCCAAGGGCCAGCCAAACGACCGAATAAGTATAGAGCTCCGATTCCGGGAGGCCCGGACGCGACAGGACAGGGCCGCTGAAAAAATTGCGCACAGAGAGCGAAATCCACGTAAACCCGAGAAGACCGGCAGTCGAGAATGCCGAAACGATGTAGCGTTTGGGTCGATGATCGCGCGCAACCCAACCCAGTACCGCATAGAGAACGGCTGGAGCCAGATAAGCCAGGGACAGGGTGTTGAACAGGAGCCCCCGGCCCATGCTTTCGCCTGTAAAGAGCGGGTTGAACAGCACAACCAGCGAAATGCCAGCCAATAACATGCCGCCATATCCCAACAGATCTATCCCCCGATTGACGGAACGGCTTTGCTCTCGCCGCGCGTGCAGCAGGCCGAGTGCTACTGCACCGCTCGTCATGACCAGAAACGCCGTTTCCCCGAGTGTGTCGATGGTTGAAAAAAGTTCGGCAGGGTCCCAGGCGTGGATGAGCAAGATTGCAATGGTGAGAGTTGTGACGGTGATCGTGGCTCCCTCGATGATGTCCATCATCAGATCGGGCGAATTGCGCAGGAAAAGCATGCAGGCAAGAAAAAAGGCGAGTGCTGACAAGCCCCAGCCGTACAGGAGCCAGTTGAATATGGGGGTCGTGCCCAGCGCCGTATCGACAATTGCAGGGTCCAGCCAGACACGAAGCGCCCAAACGGCCATCAGGCCAAGAGCAAGTTGCTTCAACCCTGGCATCGGACGTTTGCCGTGCACATAGGCGATAGACGGCACGACAAGAGCGAGGGCAATCGTCAAAAACCCCTTTTCCAGAACCGCAGAAACGGCAATTGCCAGGGTCGAGAAAGAACCCGTAAGGAAAATTGTGGAGGGTGAGTTCAGGTGCTGCTCGTCATCGGACGCGTCGGAGACCCACAGTTTCTGCGAAAACAACGCCAACAGCCCGACCAGCACCACGCCCGCGCCGAAAAAAGTCCAGCTTTGGGTGAATGAACTGACTCGCATCCATGCAATCACAAGAAGCAATACAGGCAGGACTGTACCGCCGACCGCAAGCTGTGCCCGAGACGCGGAGCGCTTGCTCCCAACGAACCCCAGGGCCATTGACAGTCCTCCCAGGATGAGACTGGCAGCGACAAAGGAAGGAACATTGTCGACGGCAAAGAACGAAACAACGGCACCAGGGCCTTCATTGCCGAAGCCTTCAACCAGACCGCCATAGACCGAGAACGGAACCTGGAAATCAAGCATCCGCAGTGAGACGACGATCAGTGATGGGATCACCAGAAAACGTGCTGCAGAATAGAAATAGGAGAGGCCAAATCCCACAAGCAGAACGACGAGCATTTCGACCACGCCCAAAAGGGTTGCGGTGTCGAACTGGATCAGAAGCGCACTGCCGAGGATGAGTGCAGCGACGATGGCCGTGGCGCTTTTGTCTGCTGGCTCTTCTGTCAAAGGATCGGCATCGTAACTCGACATGAGCATCGATTGGGCAATCAAGCCAACAGCAATCAGCAAATAGCCATCCAGCGTGAGTCTGGTCAAAGAATGGTCGATGGTGGCAATAACAATTGTGAAGAGTGCGAGGCCAAAGCCAGCGGTGACCGCGAGCCATTTCCACATGCGCCAACGGGCAATGGTCAGTGCCGCCGCGGAGACCAAAAGAATATAGAGTGCGAGACTCCACGGAGTTGGCGAACTGGTAGATACCAAAAAGGGAGCAACATAGGCGCCGATCAGACCGAGGGCGGCCAGCGCCGGTCCGTGGAGCAGAGCTGCGATCATTGCCGCGACCGCGATTATGCCCATGCCGGCAAAACCGACCAGCGGACCGACAAAACTGAGGACCGCATAGGCTACATACATTGCTGCAAAGGCGCCCATCGTTCCAGCAGCGGTCAGCGTTGCCGGAACATTGGATTTCTCAAATCCCGGTATCGAGAAAAACGCTCCACGCCGGCGAGTCCATTCTCCCGCGCCTATCAGTAAAAATGAAAAGGCGAAACCGAGAGTCAGCCGTGCTGCGGGACCAAGCAACCCTTGCTCAATTGAGTATCTTGCCAGAAATACTCCGCCCAAAGCGAGAGCCAGACCGCCAACCCAAACCGCCCATTTCCCACCCAGTGCCTCTTCAAACCCTGGCTTCTCGGCTGTTTGTTCGCCGATCGAATCATCGGCATGAACGGCAGCAGCGATCGGCAGGTCAGGTTCCGGCTGCTGCTCTTCCGGAACCGCATGTTCGCCGCGCTCGTCCTGGGTCTGAGGTTCAACCGAGCTGTGATAATGTGGTTCGGACTTGTCTGAAGGCTGTGCGTCCTGTTCGCCGGAAGCAGCGATGTCCTGAACCGGCTTGTCTTCCAATTGTGCCAGCCTGCTTCGCAGGCTGGAGATCTCGTTTTGCAGAATTCTGACACGTGAAAACGAGACGAATCCAAGCAGGGCGCCGACAAGTATTGCCAGAACGACGACCACCAACGCTATGAAGGCGACTTCCATTGTCCCAGTCCGAATCAGTGTTCAGCAGCCGCGCCAAAGTGCTGGATGGTTTCCAATAGAGCAAGCGATCGCAATCACCCGCAGGGCGTCTTTCAAAATGGGTCTGAAAGGCGCTAGATCGCGACGAAGATACGGGCCGGGCCGCCGGATCCGCCAACATGGGTTGGTGCGCCGACAATGATTGTCGCGCCAGATTCCGGGACAGCATCCAGATTGGCAAGATTTTCAATGCCGTAGCGGCCCGCCGGGAGCCAGGCGTAATGTGTCGCGAAATCCCCTGACGGGCCGTGATCGAGCGATAGTGTATCGACGGCCATGGCAACGGCGCTGGATTCCTCAAGCAGCATCTTCGTGGCCTCAATGTGGAAGCCTGGGAAGTGCAGTTTTTTCTCTGCATCGCGACCGGTGTACTTTGCCTCGTCGCCGGTCTTGCTGCTCCAGCCGGAATTCATGGCGACGCAGCACTTTTCCGGCAAGGGGCCGTTTTTGGCAATCCAGGCCTTCAGATCATCAGGGGTCACCTGGGCATCGGCATCGCCTGCGGCCTTTTCTTTAATGTTGATGACCGCCAACGGCACGACAAGTTCACCTGGCTCAATTTCATCAACGGACTTTCCGTCTGCCGAAAAATGCAGTGGCGCATCGATATGGGTGGCGGTGTGTTCGTTGATCGACAAGTCAAACAGGTTGAAGCCGTTTTCCTTGAACTCAAACTTCTGCGTCATCGATATGCCCGGCTCACCGAAGAAGGTGGGAAATTCAGGAGACAGCTTGTGGGTCATATCGATGATTTCGCCGATTGCTGTCTTGGCACCATGTCCACCTGCCTCGGCAGGACCAGCCGAAAAACCGGTTGCGGCGGCGGCGACGGTCGCGGCGCTGGCGGCGCCGGCTTTGAAAAAGCTGCGACGGCTTAACATGCGGTTCTTGACGGATTCCATGACGCAATGGTGGCACATAGCTTGTTCTCCTGATTTCTTTGCGGGATCAGGCTCGCACGGCCTCCGCCAAGCGATCAAGGGTCAGGCGATGACGTGTATGTTATGGCCGCATTCAGCGCAGTAGCGGGCCCTTGGAGTCCGGTAAAGCTTTCCGCAGTCTGGACAAACCCGCCCGTAGCTGTCTCTGCGAACCAGCCAGATATAGTTGCCCGGCTGGAAGCTCTCCCCCGTCAATCGGCAATAGAAGTCGTTTGCGAAGACAAGCCAGCGACGCTGGTTCTGGTTGGGGGCAGCAGATTTCTGCAATTCGCAGAATTCGATGAGTTGTGTCCACTCGTCCGTTTCGAGCATGGCCATCACTCTGCCGGCGCGCCATTGGTAGAGATGTTGAACCAGATTTTGCCCCCCACGCGGGTTTAGCTGCTGAGGCTCGCCATCACTTCGTCATCAATTTCGAAGTTGGCATAGACGTTTTGCACGTCGTCATCGTCTTCCAGAGCGTCTATGAGCTTGAGCAGTGTTCCGGCCTTGTCCCCATCCACCGGAACTGTGTTCTGGGGTTTCCAGGATGGGTTCACGCTTTCAGGTTCGCCAAGTGCCTGCTCGAGATTTGCAGCCACTTCGCCGAGCTCCTCAAAGCCGCATGTGATAATGTGGCCATCGCCCTCCTCCTCAAGATCGGAGACGACGTCCTCCGCTCCCGCTTCGATCGCGGCCTCCATAACGGCATTCTCGTCACCTGCACCGGCCGGGTACTTGATCTCGCCAACCCGATCAAACATGAAGCCAACAGAACCCGTCTCACCCATTTGACCGCCGTTCTTCGTAAACGCCGCGCGCACATTGCCCGCCGACCGGTTTTTGTTGTCGGTCAGGGCCTCGACAATCACTGCAACGCCGCCAGGACCATAGCCTTCATAACGGATCTCGAAATAATCATCGCCTTCGCCTGCCTGACCCTTGCTGATGGCGCGGGAAATGTTGTCCTTGGGCATCGACTGACCCTTGGCGTTGGCGATGGCCAGGCGCAGTCGAGGATTTCCGTCGGGATCTGGTCCCCCCATTTTGGAGGCCACTGTGATCTCTTTCGACAATTTGGCGAACATCTTTGAACGGACCGCGTCCTGACGACCTTTGCGGTGCATGATGTTCTTGAATTTGCTGTGGCCAGCCATGGTCGGTCCCGGGCAATGAAGCAGTTTGATTGAACTGCCGCTGCTTATAGAAATTAGCTTCTCTGGCGACAAGGTGTTTTGAAGGCTGCCGCCGACACAAAAATGGCGTCACAAGTGCGACGCCATCTCGATTGCTGATTTGACCGGATACCGATCAGTGAGAACTGGTGTCTGGTGGCTTACTCTCAAGGTCGAGATCGATCTCTTCTTCCGATTTGACATCAAGACCGGCCATGCGACGGGCCTGCTCATCGTGAAACTTCTGAATGCGCTGGAGGCCCGAATTTTCGCGCTTGGTCTGCTCAAGGTCCTTGAGCACACGGCTGTAACGCGCATTCAATTCAGATATTTCCTCGTTTGATTCCATCAGCTTGCGGCGCAGTTGCTCGATTTCCATGTTGTTCTGAACCAGGCGTGCTTCCATTTCTTCCGCTGAGTCCTTGGCGACTTTCGCCATGGCCTTGGCCGAATTCATGTCCTGCTGTCCTTGATTGAACATCTGCGTGCGCACGGAAAGCTGAGACTGTAACGTATCCACTTCCGACTTCAGGGAGTAGATTTCGTCCTCGCGGCTGCGAAGTTTGTCGGCCGAATGCCGGTCTTTGGATGCGACTTCTTCGCGCAGATTTTCATTGCTTGACCGCAATTCCTGCTCAATGTTGACCATTTTTGAGATGCGGTCTTCACGCTGCATCAATACGCCGCTCAACCGATCCCGCTCATTCTTCAAGGCGTTTTGGTATTTCTCGAGCTCGGCAACACGCTTTTCGAGCTCGCGGTTGCTGTTGGAGTAAGCTGTGATCTCTTTAGTGTGCCGCTCGATCATGTCGTTGAAAATGTGGTTTTCAGCTTCCAGATCGACAAGACGGGCAGCGGCCTGCGCATTGGCGGCTTCGAGTGCCATTTTTGATTTTTTGAGGTCGCGGACTTCATTTTCGGAATCGCTGAGCTGTTCGACGACTCCGGTCGTCTCGCCACGTGCACGCTCCAGCATATCGCGCGTTTCAACGAGACGCGCTTCCTCTGAAATCAATTTTGCGTCTTTTTCGGACAATGCGGTGCGCAACTCGACGGTACGTTCGCTGAGGCGTTTGATTTCGTTGCCTTTGTCCCGCAGTTCTGCCTTCAGATCGTCGACCTGATCGAGCTCCATTTCGCTCTCATGAAGAAAATCTTTGAGTTTCTTGAAGTTTTCGCGAGACTTTACAGCGAATATCTCCGCTTTTGTCATCTGCTCATCAAAGTAAGTCAGATCACCGCGAATAGAAGTCATCTTACGCTTGCGCGCCTTTGCTTCCTCCGACATCGCGAGATCTGCGCTCTTTGTGATAAGTTCTTGATAGTCATCCGGTGAAGCATCGACGGCTGTCCGGATTTCTTCCAATTCAGGTTGTTCTACTTCAATTGTCGGTTGTTCTTTTTGTATTTCTTTTTCAGGTGACCCGAAAAAATATCGTCCCAACTTGCCCATGGTTATGAACCCAATCTTTCGCTTATGCCCCAGTCAGCCGAGGCAACCTAGACTCCCATTACCCTCTGCGCAATATGACGCAGCTGCAGGCATTGTATAACTCGCCCAGATTTGATTCCCGGTGTGGTATTTTGGCGTCGAAACAAGACGGGATTCTTGGAGATTGATGTTGATTGTTGTTGTGAAAAAGCAGACAAGTGGCAAATCAGTCGTTTGATGTTATTATGGGGTCGTCGAACGGGTAGTGGAACTAGAGGGACCCGGTATGAAGCATCAAAACGCCGAAAGTTTTGAGCCCGAAAAGACCCCGGACGCGCTGAAGAAGCACGATTCCGGTAACAAAGATGCGCCAAAAAATGCGGCCGCTAAACCCAAATCCAAAGTTGCCATGCGCCGACGACCTGTCGAGCCGACTGTTGAGCCTGGCGAAGATCCCTGGGCACTCCCGGCACAGACAGCTTCTGTTTTGGGCCTTGGAAAGGACAATGGCGGGGACGGAAACATCCCTTCTAAAATCGCCCTTTCTGCGTCGGTGGAAAAGGTTGATCCGCCCCGCGACGGTTTGAAACTGAGCGAGGAGACGGATGCCGCCGTTGCCCGGTTCAATGAAATTCTCGAATATTCGAAGTCGTTTTCAGCGCTGGCTGAGGAATCTGTCAGCAGTGATGACGATGAATACGAAGAAGTGGTTTACACAGCGACATCGCTGGAAGGAGAACCCGTTACACGCAAAATGCCGGCGATGCCGGTGATCGAAAAAGACCCGGTTGCTGTCGCAGCTGAAGCCGGGCCTGTTGAAGCCTCGGTACAGTTTGAGCCCACTGCCACGACTGGGGTGGATGATGAGTCCATCATCTCTAGCAAGGATATTGCCGACGCGGTCATGGAACTGGAGATCGGTGAGGACAATGCCCGGGCTCCCAATTTCTTTGAGATCCGTCACGGCGTCCGCCAACTGCAGTTCAAATATCTCGGCGAAGTTCCTTACACCAATGACATCAGGGGCGAATTCGAGACCATTCTGGAAATGCTCTCTCAGGCAACCGTTCAGTTCCGCACGATGCAGGACAAATATGGACAGTTCCAGGCTTTCCGCGAAAATGCACAAAAGGAACGCGAGAAGTTCAACAATGTTCTGGAGGCCAAGAAGGCGGCCGAGGAAGCTGTTAGCGAGATTTCACGTGATCTGGCGTTTGCCCAGCAGGAAAATTCTTCGCTGGTTGGGCGTTGTGCTGATATGGAACGTGAGGTCAAGCTGCTGAACGAGCGCCAGAAAGAGGTGCTCGCAGAAGCCGAAGAGGCGCGCCAGCAATTGCTCGATCATGAAGCGACTTTCAAGAGCGACTATGAGAAGGCACAATTGTTCGAAGCCGAGAACGAAGTGCTGCGCAAGTCCCTGTCGGATGCATGTGATACAATCGTCAAGGGATCATCTGCCCAGATGATGGCCGAGTATCGAATCCAGGAGCTGGAAGACAAAATCGCCTCGCTGGTCTCAATGCGCATCAGCGACTAGGACTGGACCGAACTCAGACTCTGACACGCTTTCTGTGATGATATGTGAGCGTCAGAGCAATGCAGTGCCTGAGCTGTTGTGACGCAGCATCAAGGTCCGTCGGCAGAACAACAGCCCGGGTTCCTTCATAGGTGAATGTGTCAGGATAGAGCTCGCGAAACTCATCGATCAATGTGGTCTGGCAGTTTACGAACAGCGCTGGCTTTTGTTCACTGCGGGTCTGTCCCAGCCGCAGCGTTGATCCTGCTTTGGTTGCCTCCGTTAAATAGGCTGGTTCGCCCCACTTCAGGGTTTCCGTCAGTGGACCTATGTCCGAATTACCCTTTGCCACATCGAGAATGGTGTGACGGACTGTTTCGAGTACTGCACGAGTATCGGGCTTCCAGCGACCAAAGGCTTTCTTGATGTCAGGCTTCATCTATTTCCCTCCAAAGACCGTATCGCGAAACCGGTCACAATAGTCCACGAGATTTTGATATCCGGCAGCGATTGGTTTCGTGGGGATTTCCAGTTCACAATTGATCAGATTTTCCATGGCGCCGTAAAGTGACGCGTCAATGCTTGTTGGCCGGTCGCCCAAAAAGAACTGTTTGTCTCCCAGATACGTGGCGATGGCGTTTATGTCCTGGCGGGCAAAATTTATGATCTCATCGCGGGTGTGTCGAGATATGCCTTGCAGATGGTTGGTCTTGTTGACGGTCCGAAGCACTATCTTGAACACCAGGTTGCGCATCACTGCCGGAACATCGCCAAAGTAGCTTTCGCGGATTGCGTCGGGATGTTCGGTCCAACGAAAATGCCCGTTGATGAAATAGAAGTGGTTTTCGATCATTCGGCGGAATGCCTCGGCTTCGGCGATCTGCTCTGGCATTAACCAGGCGTCAAACTCAATGCCTTTCTCGGTTTCCAGGTATGACTGGATGTGGGCAGAGTCGGGGATAACCCGGTTGCCATCCACCAGAACCGGAAATTTCCCACGCGGTGCCTTCTGAACTTTCTCGTATTTTCGTTCATAGGGCAGGCCGCTCATAGCCAGTAATGCGTCTGCTTTTACCGCAAAAGGGCTTGGCGAAAGAACGCCGAGGCAGGGCTTGAATGTGTGCAGATGAAGCATGGGAGTACCTGTTTGCATAAATTTTTCCGATACTGACAAACCCATACTGACAGCATGGTGTCAGTATGGGTTTGCTACTAGTCTTGCATCATGAGACGCGCAGACCGCCTTTTGCAGATTATCCAGATCCTTCGCCGGGAGGGCAGGCCCATCGCCGCCTCTCGTATGGCCGAGGAGCTGGAAGTCTCGCAACGAACTTTGTATCGCGACATGGCATCTCTGGAATCCACGGGTGTGCCGGTTCGGGGAGAAGCTGGTGTCGGCTATGTTCTTGAGGATGGTTACGACATGCCGCCGTTGATGTTCACAGCGACGGAGCTCGAGGCAATCATGCTGGGTGCACGGCTTCTGGACGGTCGAGTGGATGAAGAGTTCTCCCGGGCGGCCCGCGACGCGGTTGCAAAAATTGCGACGGCTGTTCCCAAAGAGCTTCGTGCCAGTCTTGTTGATGCCCCGCTATTTGCCCCAATGTACGAGAAGCGCGATCCGGTCTCGATCGACATGTCGGCTTTGCGTACGGCCCTGCGATCGGAAAGACAGGTCTGGATCGACTATTGCGACTTGCGGGGCAATGAGAGTCAACGGGTGATCTGGCCGATCCTTCTGAGTTTCTTCAAAAATGCCTCTGTGGTTGCGGCCTGGTGCACGGTGCGCCAGGACTTCAGAACGTTTCGACTTGATCAAATCCGTAAGCTTGAAGTTCTGGACGACAGGCTTCCGCGCCCCCGAAAAACAATGTTTGTTGAATGGCGCCGAAACATGCTTGAGACTGGCGACATGCCCGATGTCGCCAAGAACCACGCAGGAAAAATCTATGGCGTGTGAGTCCGGTTAACCGTCCTGAATTGTCGATGTGATGTCGTATGGCTGCCATTCAGCTTCAATGTCGGTGAGGGTAAGTTCCTGGGCAGCCAGTCTCGCACCTGATTCAACCTTACCCGCCAACAGCAAGCGCAATGCTGCAGCCGCTGCCATGACTGGTACAAACGGCCCGTGATCTTGTTTGGCCAGCAGGGACCAGTTTCTCTTTACCGGAATACCGTCAGCATCGACGCCTTTCAATTCTACGAGCATGCCGCCCTCGTCTGAAGTGATCAGCCGGGTTGCTCGACGAAGTGCAAGCAAGAGTGGAATGAGCGGGCTCAGATTGTTTATGATTCCGGCCCGGCGCAGCCGGGCGAGCACTTCCATGCCCCATTGTTCGAGCGATGATTCAAGTCCGGCGGAAAATGTCACTCGCAATCTCACTGCGTGTTTTGGACCGAGAATGTTTGAGTCGGCTGTTTCTACTGGAGCCACACGGCGCTTTCCGAGACCCGGCATGATCACAACCCGCGAACCGATCCACCCTTCGGCGGCCTCGATCCGGCCGTTTCGCCAGACTGATATTTCCAGCCCTGCATAACTCATGATCGCTTCGATGACTGAGCGCCCAACCTCACTCTTGCCGCCAGGAGTGATGCAGATGTCGATCGCATCTACCTGTGCCCAGTCCTTAGTCAACTTGTCTACAACTGCTGAAGACAGGGCAGGGGTCGAACTGGCACCCGCCAGGCCGGTCACGCTGTGCGCCCGGGCTGTTTCATCCAATGCCGCGCTGTAACCCAGGAGGTAGTCACGTGCATCGCCAATGTCGATTGCATGGGCGCCTGCTGACAGAATTGTCTTCGATATATCGTGATTGCTGTTTTGAAATGGACCGGAACAATCGATGACGGCCCAGGGCTTTAGGTTTCTCAAGCCCTCCGTGAAGCCGCTTCGCGTGTCGAGAGCTTCTCCGGTTACAGGTATTTTAGTTGTGCCAAGTTCGGAGGCTGCTGTTTCGGCAGCGCTGCGGCTTCGCGATGTGAGGATCAGTTCGATGTTTTCGAATCCGAGCAGATGCCGGGCAAGTCGTCTGCCGAAGATCCCAGTGCCCCCGAGAACAACGATCCGACGAGCTACCAATTTCTCTCCTCACGGTACAAACCTGCCTGATGCAGCAGAGTTCCAAATACCCCATGCTCCAAGATCAGCTCAAACTCAAACCTACCTTCACCCTGGTCGGTGTGCTTCACCGTGAGGCTGGCTGGATGAAGAAATCCCGGTAGTTTCAACCGCCAGTTACCAATGCCGAGAAAGTAGTCCGAACTGCAAAATGTCAGCGCACCATCGACCACACGAACCGTCAGAGCCATGCTGATGCCGAAGCCGATATACTCTTCCAGCCCCGTCGGGCCGCAGAAGCGTTTGGCAGAATGGATGACCTGTGGGAATTTCCTGTTGTTGGCGTAGAGCCGCGTCCAGATCTGTCCGCTTGTTTTCACGTCCTCTGTCACGGCTACGACGCTGGGTACGTTCACGTCCTCACTGATCGGCAGAGGTGCGCCGACGAGTCGCAATACATTCGCAAGAAACCTCCCGTAGCCGTTTATGTGCGCCCTGGTCACATGGCCCACGTAGACGATGGTCTTTCCATCGCTGACACGCTTGGAAAAGCGCTGCCGCGTCGCCTCGGGAAGGCGCCGCCAATCTGTGTTTGTCAGCAGAGACCGAAACCGGAGATCGAGAAGGTTCTCTTTGGCCTCTTGCGATCGCTCTTGCAGCCTTGAGTCGCAGTCAGATTTAGGGGCGGCAGTTTTCAGGGTCATATCGCGTCCAGTGAGCACACCATTTTGTGGAACTTTCTACTCTTTGCTGGCTGGCAACAGTGCTGCGATTTTTGATCCCAGTTTCATCAAGGCGACCCGCTTGGGTTTAGAAAGCGAAAGCATCTGGCCGTACCAACGGTCTGCGGTTTCGGTGAAGTCGAGCATGGCTTTGAGGCGTTCGCGCTGGACCTTGCTGACATTACCATCTTCTGCTGCGTCGTGGACGCAGGCGCGGAGCGTTTTGAGCGCGGGGTCAATCTCACGTTCTTTTCTGCCAGCTGCGATGCGCGCTGCTATCTCCCAGACATCAGATTCCGCCGCAAAGTGATCGCGTCGGTCGCCCTTTACCGGTACCCGGTAGATCAATCTCCAGGCCAACAGTTCCTTAATCGAGTTGGATACATTGGATCGTGCCATATCAAGACTTGAGGCAATATCTTCCGCAGCGGTCGGATGCTCGGTCATGTACAGGAATGCGTGAATTTGGCTGACCGAGCGGCTGACGCCCCATTGTCCGCCAAGATCACCCCACTGCAGGATGAAGTCCTCAATGGGGAAGGGAATTTTTGTACTTTCAGATATTTCTGTCATAACAGAAACATAGAAATTGAATTTCAATGATTCAAGCACCTTTTTACTGGATGCTTCACCTCTCCCCTTTATGTCGCGATCCCGCGTGGGTAGTTTGCAGGCACTGATTCTCTCGCCCGAACTGGCTGTTCATGCCTGATCCTGCGCTTGCGCCTGCTGATGCAGATCTTGTCGACAAACACGCGGTGCTGCGGGACGTGTTTGGCTATCAACGTTTTCGGCCTGATCAGGAAGCGATAATCGATACCTTGATTTCTGGTGTCTCGGTTCTCGCCGTCATGCCCACCGGCGCCGGCAAGTCGCTTTGTTTTCAAGTTCCCGCGCTGGTCCTGAATGGCCTGACAATTGTGGTTTCGCCGCTGGTGGCTTTGATGCAGGATCAGGTATCGGCACTTAAGCTGGCCGGCGTCGCTGCGGAAGCGATTCATTCCAACCAGGATCGAGAAGCAAATGTAGCCGCCTGGCAACGCGTCACGACAGGCGAAGTGCGCATTCTCTACATGGCACCCGAACGGCTGATGACAGAACGTATGCTTGCCGCACTGGCGCGATTGGACATCGCACTGTTTGCAATTGATGAAGCCCACTGCATGAGCCGGTGGGGGCCTGCCTTCCGGCCAGAATACGCCGCCCTGGGGGTTCTGTCGGAGCGTTTTGCCAATGTGCCGATTGCTGCCATGACCGCGACAGCCGACGAGGCCACCCGCAAGGACATCGAACTGCAACTCTTCAACGGTCCTCACCGCACATTTGTGGCCGGATTTGACCGTCCTAACATCTCGCTCGCCGTCGCTCCGAAAGGAGGGTGGAAACAGCAGATGCTCGACTATGTCTCGGCGCGCAAGGGGCATAGCGGCATCATCTACTGTCTGTCGCGTGCGAAGACGGAAGAGTGCGCAAAACTGCTTCAACTCAATGGCATTAATGCCACCGCTTATCATGCTGGCCTTGATCGTCACGACAGGTCTGCTCGGCAAGATCGGTTTGTGACCGAAGACGACCTCGTCATGGCGGCGACCATTGCCTTCGGCATGGGCATTGACAAGCCAGACGTACGGTTTGTCTTTCACACTGATCTGCCGGGGTCGGTTGAGGCTTACTATCAAGAGATCGGTCGGGCAGGACGCGACGGGGACAAGGCGGAAGCGATGATGGTGTTTGGTGCCGGAGACATCCGTCTGCGCCGCCAGTTCGTCGAGCAGGAGGACACCGACGAAGATCACAAACGCCGGGAAATGGCGCGGCTGAATTCGCTCATCACCTATGCTGAAGCCCAGGGCTGCCGCCGCCAGACTTTGCTTGCCTATTTCGGCGAGATTACCGAGCCATGTGGAAACTGCGACAATTGCCAAAACCCTGTCGAGCTCCGGAACGGGGAGCACGAAGCCAATCTGGTGATTTCGGCGATCCTGGAAACCGGCGAGCGGTACGGGCAAGCCCACATCATCGACGTGCTGCGTGGCGCTGAGACGGAGAAGATCGTTAAGGCGCGCCATGATCAGCTGTTCAGCCACGGCCAGGGCGAAGCACACAGCAAAGCGGCGTGGCAGGGGATCATTCGACAGATGACCGCCAGTGGCTTGCTGGAGGTTGATATCGGCGGCTATTCCAGTTTGCTGATAACCGAGAAGGGCAACGCACTGACGCGCGGGCAGGGGAGCTTCAAATACCGTGCTGACACGCTTCAAACAAAAAGCAAGAAACAGGCACCATCGGGAGCCTTCGGGCGCGCGCAACCTGCTGCCGAACTTTCGCACCAGGATCGAGATCTGCTCGCCGCGCTAAAGCGAAAGCGCCTGCAACTGGCGCAGGAGAGCAGCGTGCCGGCCTATGTAATCTTCCCCGATAAGACGCTCGAAGACATGGCGCGGCGGCGCCCCACAACGCTTGACGAGTTTTCAGAGGTCAAGGGGGTCGGTAAGAGCAAACTTGTCCGTTTTGGTGAGACATTTATCGACGTAATTCGGGGTTAGACGCCCCGACTTGTTGCTGCTCACAAATTTCGGGCTGGCGCTCTTTGAAGTGGCGCCGCCAAAAGGTTCCACCCCTGATTTCAAGCCCGGATCTCTGGCCTGGTACCGCTCCATCAGCGAATGAGCGCATTCCGTTCGTGATCGATGAAACATTGTTTGAACGACGGGCACCTGTTTCCGCCGCATAGGAACCCCAATCTTTGATGTGCGCACTGTTGCGCGGCTAGAAAACGATTGGAAAGACCATGAAAAACAGGATCACACTCATTACCGCCCTGTTGGCTTCTTCCCTGGCACTGACGGCTTGCAACGATCCAAAGGAAGCCGCCAGCAACGCAGAAGCGACGACTGAGACGGTTGAGGAAAAAGTCAACGAGGCAACGAATGAGGTTTCCCAGGAGGTCGACAAGACCATCCAGGAGGCTACCGAGGAAGCGCCGAAACCCGAAGGGGACGCCTCCAACTAGTCGTCACGCTTTCGACGACAATCTCAGGCCGGTTTCGATCGGCTGAACGGCACCCGCTGAGCCTCCTGGAGGCTGTGCGCGGGTGCCTTTTTGTGTCAGCGTCACACCGGAATGAGTCGGGAAAGTTTTCATTGACCAGCAAGAATTTCCAACTGCCGCTGACGGGCGGTTGTCAGTGCGGCCAGTTGCGCTATCGGGTGATCGCGCAACCCACAACACTCTATTGCTGCCATTGCACAGAGTGTCAGGCGCAATCGTCCAGTGCCTTTGGCATGTCGCTTCGTGTCGGGGCGGGTGGCCTTGAACTCGAAGGCCGCTACAGTGCTTATGTGCGAGATGAGGGCCTGTCGACCGCGGCAGAAGGGGTTTTTTGCCAGGATTGCGGCAGCCGGATTATTCACCGGGGCAGGGGCGACGATTCCGGCAGCAGCGTCAAGGCCGGGTCGTTGGACGATACCACATGGCTGGAACCGGTCGGACACATCTGGGCCGGGTCTGCGCAAGGCTGGGTAAAGCTCGATGGTCTGATCTATGACGGACAGCCGGATGATGATTATGCGGGACTCATCGCGGCCTTCCGGGATCGGTATGGGAACTCGTTGTAACCGACTTCGAGGAATTCGCCGCCAAAGCCTGGCACTTGCGAATTCTACACTGATCACTGCGTTGATCGGCCGGTCGGGGGGAGATCCAGGGTGGCGTAGCGACCAACCTTGCGATCGTCCTGGACAATGCAGGCACAATGATTGCCGGCACCGTCGAACTCCAGGAGCAGTCGTGTCAAATCAAACTGCCAGTTCACGCAGTTGCAGCTCGCCATGTTCATCCCCCTGCCTGCGTTTTTTGCCGGCAGATCACCTGGAGGCTTCAAACTGGCTCTCCTTGCAAAGAACCTGGGCTGCAAATGCCTCGCTCGGGCTTGATAGGCAGACGGATTGACTGGGAAGGAGTTGACAGGTGTAAAGCCTGGGCTTTGGTGCTTTGGTGCGGCAGAGTCCTCAACAGGAAGCGGCAAATGAGTCGAGTTCGCGGGCCAGCAGCTTCCAGTCCGTGAATTCACGGTCTTCCTTGATTTCCTCATGGCCCTTCAAGACGACATGCTCAACAATTTGACTCATGTAATAGCCGTATTGAT
>CALIOE010000082.1 GCA_938044775.1 uncultured Rhizobiaceae group bacterium | reverse complement strand
GACACCCGGTCTATCGCTCGAAAACAGTCTTGCCTTTCCAAATGGTCTGACGCACTTCGACGGCGCCGATTTCTTCTGGTGACAAAGACTCAAGTGGTTCATCCAAAACGATGAAATCGGCCCACTTGCCGTCTTTAAGTGAGCCGGTCTCATTTTCCATATCGAGAGACCTTGCGCCATTGGTGGTGAACAACGGCAATGCCTCGTCCAGTGAAATCGCCTGATCGGCTCCGACGCTACCGGCAAATTTCCCAGTCGGATCTTTCCTCGAGATCATTCCGGCCAGTCCGATCCAGGGATTGGCATTGGGTGCTGCCGCTGGCCAGTCAGAAGCATAAGTTACCTCTGCCCCGGCGCTAAGATAGTCCTTAATTGCGTGACAGCGCTCAACCCGTTCTTCGCCCAAAACCTCAACCTGGGCAGCTGTCGCCGGATTTGGAAACCACAGTTTTGGTGAAACTTCGGCCACGGCACTTAATTTCGCAAATCGAGGCAGGTCAGTCTTATCGATGAACGCTGCATGGGCGATTTCATGGCGAAGACCGCTGTCTCCGTTGCGCTTGCGGGCAGCTTCGATACCATCCAGCCCACGTCTCGTGGCGTTGTCGCCCACACTGTGCATTTTCACTGTAAACCCACGGCGGTCCAACTCAATAATCTCATCCGCGATCTGCTCAGGCGTGAGCAGCAAGGTTGCATCCGGGTCATGATTTTCAACACCGACACCGGCGGAATTCAGATAGGGTTGCAGAAATGAGGCGGTAAACCCCGGCGCCACGCCATCCAGAAACAGCTTGGCAAAACTTGTTCGAACATTCGGCGAGGCGTATTCCCGGCGCCATCGCTCCAATTCTTCATAAGGCACCATTTCCGGGACGAGTGGACTCTGGCGAACCAGATGAGCGGCCATATGAAGCGTCAGTTCACCACGCTCATCGGCAGCTCTGTAGGCAGCCAACTCCGCTTCCGTAGCCATCGGCTCCTTGAAAGCCGTGAAACCAAGACTGTTGAAATATCCGATGAAATGCCTCGAAGCCTCTGCCAGTTCGCGCTCGTTGCGTCTGAAGAGTTTGCGCACAGGGGCACACGCCGTTTCCGCCAAAATACCGTTGGGTTTTCCGGTATTGGCATCGCGCTCGATTACGCCACCTGGGATGTCTTCAACATCGTCGTCCAGACCGGCCATTTCCAGAGCCCGGGAATTGCACCACAAAAGATGCTTGGTAACGTCAGAGATTGCGACCGCGACGTCGGGTGAGATCGCGTCCAGCGTGTCGCGCGGGATTGGTCCCATTGCGGAACGCATATCGGGTCGCCAGGGGCCACCGGTAACAATCGCATGGCTGCTCGAGCCGGAAGCTTCTTCGCGAATTGCGGCGACAAGGTCATCGAAAGAAGCCTGAAAGCTGACGTTGATTTCAAACAGGGCCTGACATGATCCCCATAGGGCATGGGTGTGGCTTTCGACAAATCCAGGCAGAATTTGCCTGCCGTGAAGATCGTGAAGCTTTGTTCCCGGCCCGCAAAGTTGCAAGATATCTGGATCGCTCCCGACGCCCATAATCCTGCCATCGAGAACAGCCAATGCGCTGGCCGCGGGATTCGAAGCGTCCAATGTTCGAATGTTCGCATTGTGCCAAATCTCGTTTGCAATGCTCATCCATGCTTCTCCGGGGCGTCAAAGACAGGAACAATGCATGAGAATTGCGGTGATGCGAAGCAAAACATCCCTTCAGAACAGGCAACAACAGCGATCGTGGTGACTGATGTTGCCCGGCTCGACATTGTTTGTTGATGCGCAAAGTGACGCGGTAGGGGAGCTTTGAACTTTCTGTGCCCGGAGGCGTTTCAATCTCCCGACAGACAGCTATCGTCTGGACCTGACTTAAAATGCGACGCCCTCATGAGAAAGAAATTTTATGTCGAGGCCCAATATAGTCCTTTTCATGTCCGACAATCAGCCTGCTGATCTGCTGGGCTGTTACGGAAATGATGAGATCAAGACTCCGCATCTCGACGCTTTGGCAAGCCGGGGCGTGCAGTTCGACCATGCGTATTGTGTGAATGCCATGTGCTCGCCGTGCCGGGCATCAGTATTGACCGGCCTGATGCCCAGTCAACACGGCATTCACAACTGGCTTGACGACAAGCTGATAGACAAATGGCCCGACAATTGGTCGGCCATCGGGGAGTTCGCCAATATCCCGTCCATCATCAAGCGTGCCGGCTATGCAACCGCCTTGATCGGAAAATTTCACCTGGGCGTGCCGTTCATCCCTCAGCTGGCCTTTGATCACTGGGTCACATTCCCTCACGGTCATACGACCAGCTTCTATGGCAACGACATCATAGATCAGGAAGAACGTTATCGCTTTGCAGGTCATACGGTTGATTTTTTCACGGACAAAACAATTGAGTTTTTGGAACATCAAAGCAGCAGGGATGAACCTTTCTTTGCCTTTGTTCCCTACAACGGCCCTTACGGGCACTGGCCAGCCATCAAGGGGCGCGCGGACAATCAGTTCGCTGAAATCTATGATGATACAGATATGCATTCCATTCCCCGTGAGGGGTTGGACAATGGTGTGCTCGAGCGTTTTGGCCTGCGCATTCAGGAGGGCGGACTGCGTGAACAATTCAAAGGCCCGCTTCTCTTACCGAATAACATCGATTCTCTGCGTAATTACTTCAGTCAGGTCAGTCTGATCGATCACGGTGTCGGCCGCATTGTTGCGGCGCTTGATCGTTTGGATCTCAGTCGCGATACGCTGGTGACCTACACCTCCGACCACGGGTTTTCACTGGGTCACAATGGTGTGTGGGGGCATGGCGCCGCCAGCTTTCCGGCCAGCGCTCATAGACCATCCTACCATATTCCGCTCTTGATGGCGGGCGGTCCCGTCGAGGACCGCGCAAATGTTGAAGAACTGGTTAGTCAAATCGACCTATTTCCAACGCTCGCTAAAATCGCCGGATCCGATGAAACGCCCAGCCTTCAAAGCGATGCCCGTGATCTGACAACGATTTTTGAAGCAAAACCCCAACCATGGCGCGATGCTGTTTTCATGGAGCAGGAAGAAACGAGAGCAATCAGAACAAAAGACTGGGTATACGCTATGCGTTTCCAGGGTTCTGCATCCTATCCCCTGTCGGATGAACTCTACAATTTGCAGCGCGATCCGATGGAAAAGAACAACCTTTCCACGCAGCCTGAATATCGCAAAGTGGTCAGTGATCTACAGGAGAAGCTGACAACTCACTTTGAACGATTTGCTGAGCCGGCATACGACCTTTGGAAGGGCGGCACAGCAAAATCAAACGTAACCTTTGAAAACCTCTGGAAAGACGCCTGGGGAGAAGACTGGCAGCCAAAATATTCATGAGGCCGTGCAAAGTTGCCGGTGTTGTTGCTAAAGCAGATGTAAGCCGCGGAGAATTGGTCATCGTGATGAGTGACCCCGGTGTCAAGTGTCAGTACGCCCTGTCCTAATGGACTTCATCTTGTGTTTCCTGGACAATTGGTGGCAGCTGACGGCCGCAAGGATAGGCTGTCAACACGTGGCTCTTTGTCTTTGTCGAGGCGGGAAACGGGCCACCATGGGAAACACGCAGTCCAGCGAAGTCTGTGACAGAAAGGCCGGTTCTTGGTCATGGACATTCGGTCCGGTTCGGTGGGTGCCGTGTCGCACTGCGACGTAGATTTTTACAGCGACGAATGCGTCATTGATCCGGTATCAGCCTATCACCAGATGTTGGACGGCGGTCCAGTGGTCTGGCTCCCGAAAAACAACTTGCACGCGATTTGCGGGTATTCCGCACTCACGGAATCCCTGCGAAATCATGGGTGTTTCCGCTCCGGAAAAGGAGTATCCGTCAACGAGGATGTGAATGCCATGTTGATCGGAAGCACGCTCCATTCAGATCCGCCACAACATGATGTCACCCGTGCAATTACGTTTTCTCCTCTGACGCCGAAAGCACTTGAGTCTGTTCGGATCAAGGTGGAGGAACAGGCGAAATACCTGGCAGACGAGATGGCAGCAAAGGGCAAATTCGATGCCGCGTCAGAACTTGCCCCCTATCTTCCGCTGACAATTGTACGGGACCTGGTCGGACTTGGTGAACACGGCAAGTCCAACATGCTCAAATGGGGAGCCGCCACGTTCGAACTGATGGGCAATCCAGGTGACCGGCGTCAGGTCGCAATTGAAAATCTGAAAAGCCTTCGCCGTTTCCTGGAAGACCGCACTACCCTGCAGGCGCTCAGTCCGGATGGTTGGGCAAACCGTGCGACGCGACTGGGAATTGAAAGCGGCATGGAGCCGGCCCGTGCCGCTGAATTGATGCGAGACTATATCGCGCCAAGTCTGGACACGACCATTTCTGCAATCGGCTACGCCATCATGCTGTTCGCAAAACACCCGGAACAGTGGAGCAAACTGCGAGCCGATCGAAGTCTGATCAGAAACGCAATCGAAGAAATTGTGCGGCTCAATACGCCCATCAAGGCGTTTTCCCGCTATGTCGCCGAGGATATCGAAGTCGGCGGTGTTCCCTTGTCGAAAGATACCAGAGTGTTGATGGTTTTCGGCGCTGCAAACCGCGATTCGTCAAGGTTCCCCGAGCCGGACGAATTTGATATTGAGAGAAATGTCCGCGGACATGTGGGGTTCGGGCACGGCGTTCACGCCTGCCTGGGCATGCACCTGGCCCGCCTTGAAATGTCTTCTCTTTTCAATGCCCTGGCCGACAGGATTGAGCATTTTGAATTGACGGGACCGGTTGTTCCGTCGATCAACAGCACCATACACTCACTTGCCAGCGTCCCGGTCCGGGCAGTGTCTTGATGGTTCTGATTCAGCTGACCCGTCAGGTCCGGCTGGGGGAAGTTCCAAAAGCAATTCAGGGTTTATCCGATTTCAGCCGGCAAGCCCCCTCAACCGATGCCAGCCAATTCGAAACTGATGTTCCGTTCTTCAACGGCCGTCGTGATCAGCCATGAGCGCGGTTTTCCGGGCCGGTCGTCATCCGACGGGCGCAGGGCCAGTCGACTGACCAATCGTGAGTTCAACCTCAAGCAATTCCTGGGGAGGTTCCATATCCGGATTTTCAATGACCTGCAGGAGCATTGCTGCAAGCCGCCTTCCCGCTTCTCTTACAGATGATTTCGTGGCCGTGAAAATGGGCACAGGATCGTTGTTGCGCAGGTAGGACAAACAATCGTCGTGGGTCACGATAGAAACATCCTTGCCAACGACCTTTCCTGCAGCCTGCACAGCACGGCGAGCGCCAAACGCAACAACGATCGATGCAGCCAGGATTGCTGTAGGGGGACTTTCGGACCTAAGAAGCTCTGATGTCCTTTCAAAGCCATAGCTCTCGGTCATTTCGTGCGACGATATCAATTCGTTGTCTACCTTCAGGCCATGCGAAACCAGCGAACTTTCATAGCCTTCCCGTCTCCTGTGGGCGAAGTCCATGTGCTCCAATCCATTGAGCAGCGCGATACGCCGATGACCAAGATCATGCAGAAAATCGGTCGCCCGGAGGAAGGCTGATCGATTGTTCACATCCAGCCAGGCGTACGGAATCTCGCACTCGCTTGCCCTGCCGTGTACAATAAACGGCAACCCCAATTCACTGAGAAATGGTATCCGGCCCTCGTCAATGCATGGGCTATGCACCACCACTGCATCGACAATGCTTTGCGCATTCAGATCGCGATAAACCTGATACTCGTCTTCGTGCGGGGGCACGACAGACAACATCATCTTATATCCGTTAGCGGAATAAATTTCGCCCACGCCTGCTACAAAGTCGCCGAATACCGGATTAACCGTTTCATTTTGATTGGATGTCGAAATGACGTGACCAATCATAAAGGCCCGACCGGTTGCCAGCCCCCGGGCCGCCGTGTTGGGCGCATAATTGTTTTTCTTGGCAGCTCGCTGGACTCGCTCTCTGGTCTTTTCCGACACTTCCGGGAAACCATTCAATGCCCGGCTGACTGTGGTCTGACTCAACCCCAGAAGTTCTGCAAGTTCCTTCAAATTCATATGGCACCAGTACTCAAAGCGCTATAAAAAAACAACCCATTTTCCCACCGACTATCACTCAATCAGTTGACATGAATTCGAATGGGTCAAAATAGTCAATGTAAAGCGCTGAAATCATAATAAAATAACCATACTTGACAAACTCCCCATATTTCTTGCTACGATGGGCTAACCAAAGCGCTTTGAAAAATCGTGCGTTCGCCTTGATTCAACTCTGGCGACGCATAAACGGGAGGAAGTCTTATGAAAGTTAGTATCAAGCATATTTTGTTGACTGGTGTCGCAACCATTGCGTTGGGCGGGATTGCTCATGCTGAACAATTGACGGTCTTTGGTCCTTGGCTCGGGCCGGATCAAAAGAACATCGAAAAGGTACTCGGTGACTTTGCCCAAAAGTCCGGGCATGACGTGCGTTATGTCGGTTCCGACAGCTTCGAGCAGCAAATCATGATTGATGCCGAAGCTGGTTCTGCACCGAATGTTGCAGTTTTCCCGCAACCTGGCCTGGCTTCGGACATGGCCAAGCGTGGCTTTCTGACTCCATTGAAGGAAGGCACAGGCGACTGGATCAAGGAGAATTACGCGGCCGGTCAATCCTGGGTCGATCTGGGCACCTACAAAGACAAAGAGGGCGCCGAAAATCTTTATGGCTTTTTCTACAAAGTCGATGTGAAATCTTTGGTTTGGTACAATCCTGAAAACTTCGAAGACGCCGGTTACGAAATTCCAAACACCATGGAAGAGCTCAAGGCGCTCACCGACAAGATCGTCGAAGAAGGGGCAACACCCTGGTGCATTGGACTGGGTTCGGGTGGCGCGACCGGCTGGCCTGCGACCGACTGGGTTGAGGATATGATGCTGCGAACTCAGCCTCCTGAGGTTTATGACAAATGGGTGTCCAACGAATTGAAATTTGATGACCCGGCCGTCATTGCAGCCATTGATGAATTCGGCGCGTTTGCGCGCAATGACAAATATGTTGCAGGCGGCGCTGGTGCGGTTGCGTCCACTGATTTTCGCGACAGTCCCAAAGGCATGTTTTCATCTCCACCCCAATGCTACATGCATCGCCAGGCGTCCTTTATTCCCGCATTCTTCCCGGACGGCACCGAGGTGGGTGAAGATGCCGACTTCTTTTACTTCCCGGCCTATGCCGGCAAGGACCTTGGTGCCCCGGTTCTGGGCGCAGGAACATTGTGGGCCATCACCAATGAAAACCAGGCGGCACATGATCTGATAAAATACCTTCAGGAGCCCGTGGCGCATGAGATATTTATGTCGCTTGGCGGTTTCCTGACGCCGCACAAAGGTGTCGATACATCCAAATTCTCCGACAAGGCGGCCGCGAAGATGAACGAGATTCTTCTTGGTGCAACCACCTTCCGGTTTGATGGTTCTGATCTCATGCCAGGTGGTGTTGGTGCCGGAACCTTCTGGACAGGCATGGTGGATTATGTCGGCGGCAAGGACGCCACTGCAGTCGCTGCTGATATCCAGAAAAGCTGGGATGCTTTGAAATAGGCAGTTGAACAAGGGCAGCCCCAAACCGGGGTTGCCCGGTTCGAAACGGCTGCACCGGACTCGCAGCTCGTAATCTCGGCAGGGAGCGTCAAATGGAAGCGGCTTACAAAGGTCTACTCACAATTTTCTTGGGCGTTGGCGGCTGCCTGCTGTACTTTTATTTGTCCAACCAGTTTCTCGACAAGGTTTTGTATCCAGCTAAGGGTGTGAACGCCGGTCGCAACATCAATCGGGCCAATATGATCAGGCCCTGGTTGTTTGTATTGCCCGCCATGATCGCTTTGGGGCTTTATCTGGCTTATCCGGTCGTGGCGACTTTCTGGTATTCACTGACCGATCGCAACCAGGGCGATGCCTTTGTCGGATTGGCGAATTATCAGCAGATGATCAACGAGCCCAAGTTCTGGGAGGCCATGCGGAACAATATGCTGTGGCTGGTTATTGTGCCTGCTGCGTCGACGGCCTTTGGTTTGATGGCGGCACAGCTTACCGATCGCATTGGATGGGGCTCGTTTGCCAAATCGTTGATCTTCATGCCGATGGCGATTTCATTTGTTGGCGCATCTGTGATTTTCAAGTTGATTTATGACACGCGTCCTGTGGACCAGGCACAGATTGGCGTGATGAACGCCGTCTGGTTGCAGTTTGAAGGTGGTATTGGATCATGGCTGATCCTGCGACTTCTGCCCGCGTTGCTCATGCTCTGCGGCGCGGCAATTACGGCCTATACGGCATACGGATTTCTGCTTGCCATTCGCGAAAAAGGCGGCGCCTTTGTGCGCGGCATTGCCATCGGCATCCTCGCCCTGATCACTCTCGCATTCCTTTCACTGGCACTCGGCGCATTCACATCGGTTCATCGTTACGGCGAAGCGCAGACCTGGCTGACCCTTCCGGGCTGGAATTCGTTCTTGCTGATGGTGGTTCTGATCTGGATTCAAACAGGCTTCGCCATGGTCATTTTGTCGGCAGCCCTGCGAGGGATACCGGAGGAGACAATTGAGGCCTCCATCGTGGATGGAGCCAACCCCTTTCAAGTCTTTTTTAAGATCAAGATGCCGCAGATTTCCGGAACGATTGTTGTGGTTTGGACCACCATTACACTGGTGGTTCTGAAGGTGTTCGACATCGTGTTTGCGATGACAAACGGACAATGGGAGACGCAAGTCCTCGCCAACTATATGTACGACAAATTGTTCCGTGCAAACGATTGGGGAGTGGGCTCTGCCTCAGCCATGATCATTATGCTGTTGGTCAGCCCGATCCTCATTTGGAATGTTTACAACGCCCGCAAAGAGATGAGCTGATGGACAATATAGCTGGAAGCAAATCAAGCCTGAGCTGGGCGGTTCATTTTTCGGTCGTAGCGCTTGTTCTTCTATGGCTCTTTCCGACCGTAGGTCTGCTCGTGTCCTCCTTCCGCACGGCAGACCAGATATCCGGCTCCGGGTGGTGGCAATCGCTGTTCCCGACGCAGCAAAACGTAACGTTGCGTTCCGCCGACCCGGACGACGAGGGAGTCCAACTCGTGGTTGCCGGTGTCTACACTGTTGAAGGCAACCTCTTTGGCTCGGCAGGATCGTCAACGATTACCGTTTGGGGCACGTCTTCCCGTGCCATCGATGCTTACAAAGTCGGTGAAACGGCGGAGCTAAAAGATGGTGAGACGATAACCGTTCAGGCCAACGGGGATTATCGTTGGACCAGCCCCGTTGAACTGACCGGTCGTGGCCAGCGCGTTTTTGCAACAGCAACCACGCCACCTGAATTTACACTCGGCAATTACGAAAATGTTCTGTTCAGCGCCGACAGCACTGACAGTATGGCAAAGGCATTTTTCAACACGCTGACGGTGACAATACCGGCCACTATCATTCCGATTGTCATTGCCGCCTTTGCCGCTTACGCGCTTGCCTGGATGGATTTCCCGGGCCGTGCAATTTTGATTGCCATAGTCGTCGGGCTGTTGGTTGTGCCCTTGCAACTGGCTCTGATTCCGCTGCTGCGATTGCATCTGGGAATCGGGATTGGCAAAGGCTATTTGGGCGTTTGGCTCGCCCATACCGGGTTTGGCTTGCCGCTCGCAATCTATCTGTTGCGAAATTACATGGTCGGATTGCCCAGAGATATCATTGAGAATGCCAGAGTTGATGGTGCGACTGATTTCCAGATCTTTACGAAGATAATTTTGCCACTCTCGTTTCCGGCGCTCGCATCTTTCGCCATCTTCCAGTTTCTGTGGACATGGAACGACCTGCTGGTTGCTAAGGTATTTCTTATCGACGCCACCGGCGAAACCACTGTCATGACCAATCAGATCGTCGAGCTTCTGGGAACCCGAGGGGGCAATTGGGAGATTTTGGCGACGGCAGCATTTGTCTCGATTGCTGTTCCCTTACTGGTCTTCTTTGCCATGCAAAAATATCTGGTGCGCGGCCTGTTGGCCGGCTCCGTAAAATAGAAGCACAAGAGCATGAATTCAGCCACAGCTCCTTTGATGGACAATGCAGCAAACCAGGATTGGTGGCGTGGTGCCACGATCTATCAAATCTATCCGCGCAGCTATCAGGACAGCAATGGCGATGGCATCGGTGATCTGGCAGGTATCGTTCAACGCATGCCTTATATTGCATCATTGGGCGTAGACGCCATCTGGATCTCACCCTTCTTCGTGTCGCCGATGAAGGACTTTGGCTATGACGTGAGTGATTATTGCGATGTCGACCCGATGTTCGGCACACTTGCGGACTTCGACGCCGTCGTCGACGCCGCGCACCGTCAGGGTATTCGGGTAATGATCGACCTGGTGTTGAGCCATACCAGCGTTCAGCACGCCTGGTTTGGAGAAAGCTGCAGGGACAAAACCAACTCAAAGGCAGATTGGTATGTTTGGGCAGACCCGAAGCCCGATGGCACACCGCCAACAAACTGGCTGTCGATTTTCGGCGGTTCTGCATGGCAATGGGATGGACGGCGTGAACAATATTATTTGCACAACTTCCTCGCCTCGCAACCGGACCTCAACTTTCACAACGAAGAAGTTCAGGATGCGCTGCTTGATGTTGCCACTTTCTGGCTCAATCGCGGAGTCGATGGATTCCGGCTGGACACAATCAACTTCTATTTTCACGACGCCGAACTGAGAGACAATCCTGCATTGCCGATTGAGCAGCGCAACGCATCAATAGCACCATCGGTGAATCCCTATAATCACCAGGAGCACCTGTTCGACAAAAACCGTCCTGAAAACCTGGCCTTTTTGCGCCGTTTGCGATCGGTGATGGAGCCCTTTGGTGCCGCCGCGGTCGGAGAAGTTGGTGACGCCCAGTTTGGCCTGGAAATACTGGGCCAGTACACAGCCGGCGATGAGCTGATGCAAATGTGCTATGCGTTTGAGTTTCTCGCTCGGGATCAGCCGACAGCCCTTCGGATTGTGAATGTTTTGAGCCGGGTCGATGAAGTGGCTGCTGACGGCTGGGCCTGTTGGGCGTTCTCAAACCATGATGTGCAACGCCACGCCACGCGTTGGAATCTGACGCCTGCCGCTCAACGGATGTTTGCGACCTTGATCATGTGCCTGCGAGGGTCTGTCTGTCTCTACCAGGGCGAAGAGCTTGGATTGCCGGAAGCGGATGTAAGTTTTGATGACTTGCGAGACCCCTACGGGATAGAGTTCTGGCCTGAATTTCGGGGTCGCGATGGCTGTCGTACACCAATGGTGTGGAAACCCAGCAATCAAAATGGTGGATTTTCCGACGGACAGCCCTGGCTACCGGTGGCTTCTGAACATCTGGCCCTGTCGGTGGCGGCGCAGGAAGACGACCCGAGCGCAATTCTGCATCACTATCGCAAGGCAATACGGTTTCGGCAGGCACATCCGGCCCTGGTTGTCGGTGAGCACAGCGACCTGAAGGCTGACGGAGACGTAGTGTCGTTCAGCCGTCATCTGGGTGATCAGACAATTCTGTGTGCGTTCAATGTCAGCAATACGCCCTCTGATTTCGACCTTCCGAACGGCGACTGGCAATCAATTGGCTCGGAATTGGGCAGCGCCAACATGTCTGATGATGGAATGATGCACCTTGGGCCCTGGCAGGTTTGCCTTCGGCTCAAACGATAAACATCGCAATCTGAAAGGTCTGAACCGTGGCAGATGTAAAATTACAGGATGTGGGCAAAACCTACGGCGGGACCGTCGATGTTTTGAGGGGCATTGATCTTGATATCAAGCAGGGAGAACTGATCGTTTTTGTCGGCCCGTCCGGCTGCGGCAAGTCCACCTTGCTGCGAATGATCGCCGGACTTGAGCAGATCACCGAGGGCACTCTCGAGATTGGCGGAATGCTGGTCAATGACATACCGCCGGCGCAACGCGGCATAGCGATGGTGTTCCAGTCATATGCACTCTATCCGCACATGACAGTGCGGGAGAATATGACATTTGCACTGAAGCTGGCGAAGAAATCTCAGTCGGAGATCGATGAAGCTGTGGCTCGCACTGCCAAAACCCTGCAACTGGAAGAATATCTGGACCGTCTGCCCAAAGCGCTGTCTGGCGGCCAACGGCAACGTGTTGCGATCGGCAGATCAATCGTGCGCGATCCAAAGGTCTATTTGTTCGACGAACCATTGTCGAACCTGGATGCGGCGCTGCGCGTCGCAACACGCATCGAGATTGCCCAGCTCAAGGAAGCCATGCCGGAAAGCACTATGATCTATGTGACCCATGATCAGGTGGAGGCGATGACACTGGCCTCCAGAATCGTGGTCCTGGCAAACAAGGGAATTGCACAGGTAGGCACACCTCTGGATCTTTACGAACGGCCCGAAAACGAGTTCGTGGCTCAGTTCATCGGTTCTCCGGCTATGAATCTGCTCTCCGGGGAAGTCACCAAAACGGGAGCAAAAACCACCGTTAAGTTGGATGGCGGCGGCACTGCCATTTCTGCCGTGCCGACCCAGGACGCTGACAAGGGTCTCAAGGTCAATATCGGGGTTCGGCCTGAGGACATGACAGAAACGACCGGGACTTACCTATTTGAAGGCAAGGTCAACATTACTGAAGCCCTGGGCGAAGTCACGTTGCTCTATTTCGAGAAATCCGGAGACAATGATGCAGTGATCGGGAAGTTGCCCGGAATTCACAGTGATCTTCGTGGCAAAACAGTCCGGGTCTCGGCTGTCCCTGAAAAAGTTCAATTGTTCCACAATGGGCAATCGCTCTACTACCGTTGATTGACCGTCAATCGCCGTCCGCCGCATCCTGCGACCTGTGTCGTAAGTTGCGTGGGAAATGTTCATCCTGCGAGGGTCCCGAGCCAGGGCAACATCAGGACAGGCTGATTGAGCCAGGAATACCAATTGTAGTTCAGGAACTGCGCCAGGAAGAACGAAAAAACCACTGCGAGCCAAATTGCTGTCGAGAGCGCATAGCAGATGCCGGTGGAAACAACCCCACCTGCCCTGCCTTTTTCCAGGCTGCCGGATGCTTTCGCATAGACGCGGCCCATTGCAGAACGCAAGACCAGTAGCCCGGTGAACAGGAGTGTGGTTGCCGCCAGGCGTATTTCCCAAAGATACCGTTCAACACTCGCCGGCTCACCGGCTGCCACCCGCTGCGAAATATGGTCGGCAAACGTGGGCAATGCCCGTACACCAAGCAGCGCGACGAATCCGATAACGATCATCAATAAGAGTCCTAAATTGCTCCACGGAGCATGTCGGTAGAGCGAGAATATCCACCGCAGCTCCCACACGGCTGCAACGCGATTGGTTGCCGCCTGATGAGCGATTGCCATGGGCAGCAGCGTCAGCAAGGGCGCAGATACGATGACGGCGCCAAACGAGATCATTGGCCAGAAGAAAGCTTGCTCGTAGCCCTTGTTGAATGAATTCTCCCATCCGGCAATCCATCCCACATACCAGAGCGCTGAAACGGGCAGCGTAAACATGAGAACAGCTGTGAATGCCTTGCCGCCGACTCGAGCATTTGCCAACAATCCGCCAAACCAGAGTTTGAACCGCCCTGCTCCTCTGGCTTCATGCAGCATGAGCAGTTCCGGCCAGGGTGGTGCAGGGCTGCCGTTCAGGAGAGCCGTGATTTGACCCTTCAGTCTTCGCGTAATCCAACCCAGAGCAACGATTGCCGTGAGAGGATGGAGGCACAGAGCAATGCCGACCAAAAACCGGAGCAATGCAACGATCAGTCGCAGCGCAAACCCTCCCCTAAGAGGCTGCGTCGCGTTACGTTGAGCGCTCATGAAAACACGGCATCGATGGCGCCGGCCTCTGAGTAGCCGGCCTTGAAACCCATGACCGCGCCAATGGTCGCCGCGATTTGAGTCTGGTCCACCGTGTGGTCCAGGACTCGACCAGAATCAATGCCCGGACCGAGGACCAGGGTCCAGATCTCTCGGGCAGAGCGAGTGTTAAAGTGGTGCTGAAAGGGCAGCTCCTTGAGTGGACTTGAATCACGGCCACAATCCGGAACGACCACAAAAACGGTATTATTTGCGTATTGGTCCAATCGGTCGGCTTCATTGACCAGGCGCTGCAGACCCTGATCAATGATCGCAATGGCCCGGGTGTAGTGTGAGGCGTTGCCCCAATGTACATAGTCCGGGTCCTGGTAGTTGATCATCATAAGACGCGGACGCAATTTGCGCATGGCACGAACCGCCAACTCGGTCAGCAAACGGTCGCCACGGGGATTGACGAATCCATCGTCACGATAGTCTTCTCGCCATTGCTGCCAGAATGCATCGAGCCTTACGTTGGCACGGGGACTGCGACCGGGCAGTTCATGCTTTTCGATTTTGCGGATGGAATCCCGCAGCTGTCCGGCCAGAACTTCGTCGCTGCCGTTCTCCTCCAGCAATTTCCCGTAGAGCCAGCGTTTATAGCGATAAAGACTGAGGACTTCGGCACGAAAATCGCCGCCAAACTTGTTGTGGCGGGCAAAGGAGAAAAACTCCTCCTGAGGTCGATCTTCGCCGTTGATCAAAAGTGCTTCGTGCGGAGCGATGTCATAGGCCTTGCGCAAATACTCGAACAGCGTTGGAGACGTTGGCTCAATTTTGTTGAGCAACAATTCCTGCGTCGCATCACGCCAGGCAGCGTAACGGCCGGTCAATATGTTGATGGTTCCTTCAGCATGGCTCGTGTCCATGCCTTCAATGTCAGCGATCTGCATATCGGGCACGAGCACACCACGCGGGGCCAGCGAATTCAGCAGATAGGGCGCATAAGTGCGCTGCGGGTCGATGGTTTCACTGCGGCGCACCCCGCCGCCAAAGCGCACAATGACGACGTTTGGCCCGCGATAGGCCGCCCGGGCAGGTCCGCCCAGAGAGGAATTCAAAGCAACAGCGCCGAACGACGCAGCAAGACCAGTGTTGAAATGTCGTCGATCCAAAGCGATGATTCTCCCTGCAACGGGTGAGAGTAATCAATATGCGTTGACGGACCGCCATTTGCAAAGCAAGGGAAGATCACACGGTCTCAGTGATCGCCAACCAACATCCCGTTGCCAGGTGGGATAGCCGTGATCTAACATCCTGATCGTGCCAACACTATCAGGCTGGTCAGCTGCTTGGCCGTCATGCATGGACCAGCAATGAAGATTACCATCCTTGATGACTACTTTGACACCCTACGGAACCTTCCGTGCTTCGCGAAACTCGACGGCAACGATGTCACCATCTGGAATGACCACGTGCAGGACATCACAAGACTCTCAGAGCGGCTATCTGAAACCGAAGCACTGGTTTTGTTCAGGGAGCGGACGCAGATATCGGGCGATCTGCTCGATCGGCTTCCAAAACTGGAACTGATCAGCCAGCGAAGTGTTTACCCGCACGTCGACGTTGAAGCCTGCACGCGCAACGGCATCTTGCTGTGCTCCAACATGCATAAGGGTACACCTTCATTTGCAGCAGCAGAACTGACATTTGGACTCATTCTGGCAGCCATGCGGCAGATCCCCCAGCAAATGGCGGCCCTGAAATCTGGTGTTTGGCAAGTCGGCGTCGGTCATACATTGCGCGGAAAGACTTTGGGCATTTATTCATACGGACGCATTGGAGAAGCGGTGGCACGCTTCGGTGCGTCATTTGGAATGGAAATTCTGGTCTTTGGCGGCAATGCCTCTTGTAACCGTGCGCAGGCCGATGGCTTCCTGGTCGCGGAAAATCGCGAAGCATTCTTCGCGCAAAGCGATGTGGTGTCACTGCACATTCGATTATATCCCGAAACACGCGGTATCATTACCGGCGCAGATCTGGCTTTGATGAAATCAAATGCGCTGATCGTGAACACCAGCCGTGCCGGCTTGATTGAAGATGGAGCGCTGGTCGCCGCACTTCAATCTGGACGACCAGGCTCGGCCGCCGTCGACGTCTATGAGGATGAGCCCGTCCTTGATGGTGACCATCCCTTGCTGCACATGCCAAATGTGGTCTGCACTCCTCACATTGGCTATGTGAGTCACGAGGAATATGAGACGCAGTTCAGCGACATATTTGATCAGATTATCGCCTATCAAGGCCGCGATCCCATCCACATGATCAACCCGGAGGTTTGGGCAAAAGATGATTGACGCTGATGTAGTCGTAGTTGGTTCCGGGAATGCAGCACTTTGTGCTGCGATCGCCGCACGTGAGGCTGGCGCCGATGTACTGATGCTCGAAAAGGCCGACGAAAAACTCGCTGGCGGCAACAGCAAGTATACGGCCGGCGCGATGCGATTTGTCTACAATGATACCCGTGATCTGCTGCCGTTGCTGCTAGACCCTGACGACCCACGTCTGCCAGATACGGATTTTGGTGCATACTCCGCCGATAAATTCGAACAGGACCTGCTCGGATTCAATGATGGACGCCCTCTTTCCCGCGAGCAACGGGCGTTGATCGACCATTCTCAGGACACCCTGCTTTGGCTGGCTCAACACGGCATAAAATTCGAACCAATCTACGAGCGTCAGTCCTTTGAAAAAGATGGCAAGCACATTTTTTGGGGCGGTCTCACATTGGCTGCCCGAGACGAGGGCGTCGGTCTCGTGGAGGCCGAACTGGCAGCCTTTCTCAAGATGGGGGGACGCATTCGTTACGACAGCGCGATGGTTGATCTGATCACAGACGGTGCTGCAGTTTGTGGCGTTGTGGTGGAGAGCCCAACGGGTGAGCAGAAAGAAGTACGATCGAATGCCGTTATTCTGGGCTGCGGCGGGTTTGAAGCAAATCCACGATTGCGTCAGAAATATATCGGCGATCAGTGGGACATGGCCAAAGTGCGGGGTACTCCACACAATACCGGCGAAGGAATAGAACTGGCACTTGGTCTTGGCGCGAAACAGCATGGCCATTTTCAGGGTTGTCATGCGACGCCGATGGACCTTCACATGAAGGACTATGGCAATCTCGAAATACCGCATCTGGAGCGAAAGAATTACCGCAAGATTTGCTACTTTCTCGGCGTGATGGTCAACGCCAACGGCCAGCGGTTTGTCGATGAAGGCAAGGACTTTCGCAACTACACATACGCCCAGTTTGGCAAAGCAGTGCTTGAACAGCCGGGACATTTCGCCTGGCAGATATTCGACAGTAAGGTAGATGATCTGCTCTATGGCGAATATCGCTTCCACGATGCACATTTCTCCGAATCCGAAACGCTGGAGGGATTGATCGAACAATTGGACGAGATCATTGATAAGGCAGCTGTTCGACGGACTCTCAACGAATTCAACCGGGCAGTTGACGATGGAGTCCCGTTCGATCCGACCATCAAGGACGGCAAGGGAACTAAAGGCCTGGCTTTGTCAAAATCCAACTGGGCACAAAAAATCGACACCGGCCCATTCAAGGCCTATCCGGTAACGGGAGGGATAACCTTCACCTATGGGGGCCTGCAAGTTGACGATCGCGGAGCAGTTATGCGTGAGAACGACACACCCATCGATGGGCTGTTTGCCTGTGGTGAATTGATCGGCGGTGTATTTTTCAACGGCTATCCGGGTGGCTCCGGGCTCACATCCGGCGCCGTTTTTGGCAGGAGAGCGGGAAATGGCGCTGGCGCATTGGCCATGACATGAAGACATCGACTGGATGGCTCCAACGCACCAACCGATCTTACGGAATGTGGGTGTCGTTCTTGAGGCTCAAAATCTGTACCACGACATAATCTGCGGCCGCCAACCCGCGGCTGCAGTTCTGAAACAGCTTGGCCTGCTCGAAGCGATGACCGGACGCTGGAAACGATGAGGTTAAGGTCCGGATTTGCCGGCCAATGCCAGTGTTATGGAAATTTCTTTTCCTCCTTTTTGCTCGGCGGTGCTCAATTGACCACCATGTGCTCTCGCCACATCTTTTGCGATCGACAGACCCAGGCCGCTTCCGGATGTCCGGGCTTCGCCTGTGGCGAATGGTTGCGACAGCCGTAAGAGCTCATCCTCCGACAAAGCCGATCCGGAATCAGCGACACTTACTTTTGCAAATCGTTTATCTTCGTCTGGCACCACAAATATCGAAACGCTGCCGTTCTGCGGTGAATGCCGAATTGCGTTGTCGATCAGATTGGTGACAGCCTCCTGAACCAGAACGCGATTGCCGCTCACCATGAGTGGACCACTTCCTCCGTCGAATGCATAATCCTGACCCTTTGCGAGAGCGGCAGACGCGCTTGCCCGGGCGGCTTCGCCAACGACCGCCGTGAGGTCAAATGGCTCGGTCGCATCGATCTCAAGTGCGTTCGCTCGAGCGCTGATCAGCATTTGTTCAACCATGCGTCCGGTTTGGTTGGTGGTATCGACAATACGCCCCAGATCATCACGCAGGTGTTTTTCGCCTTTTGACAAGAGCGCCGTTTCCGCTTGAGTTTTCAGAGCTGCGATTGGATTGCGCAACTGATGTGCCGCATCGCCGACGAAACGCTCGCGGTTGGCTTTGGAACGGGCGACGCGCGCCAGAAGATCATTCATTGATCCGACGATTCCATGCAGTTCCTGAGGCATCTCTCGTTTGATCGGTGTCAGATCGTAGGGGGTACGTTTGGCGATAGCTGTTCGAAGGTTCTCTACAGGTCGCAGGCCACGCGACACGGCAAACCACACGATCAGCCCCGCGCAGATTGTCAAAATCACAAGCCGCAGAAGCGAATAGGTAAACAGCGTGAGTGTCAGTGACTGGCGCTGACTGATCCGCTGCCAGGTTGTAATTGTGATGAGGCCTGTGATCGCATTTCCCCTCAGCAGGCGTCGCATGGCGACAGCGCGGACGGGAACCCCCTGATGAAAGGCATCAAAGAAATAGGGTTTTCCCACTTCCAACTGCACGTCGGTTGCCAGTTTTGGACGTCCGGTATAGCCGGTCACAAATGAATTGTTGGGACCAGAGACGTAGTAGAAGAACCGATCACCCAGATTGTCAGTCAAAACTTCCAGAACGCCCTTTTGCAGGGCATCGCCGTCGTTGGCTGCTACATTCTCGGAAACGGTCAACATTACGGCGAATAGTGTCCGGTCGTGCAGATCATTCGACGTTCGTCGCGCACTGAAAAACGTCTCCAGAGCAACAACAGCCGCGACCAGGGTCAGCGGACCGATCAGCCAAAACAACAAACGGGTACGAATTGAATTCATGGAGTCTCCCGTAGGGTGTAGCCGAGGCCGCGAAGGGTTTTTATCTCCACACCACTGCCGGCAAGGCGTTTTCGCAAGCGGTGAACATACAGCTCGACCGCGCTGTCATCGACTTCCGCGCCGGCGCCATAGAGATGATCTATTATCTGCTCTTTCGATATCACGTGATCGAGCCTGGTCAGCAGAATTTCAGCGAGGGCGAATTCACGTCGGGGAAGATCAAGAACGGCCCCGTTCAGGCGCATCAGGCGCAGATTTACGTCGAACTCGATATCGCCGCACGCAATGACACTGGCAATATCTTTCTCTGTTCTGCGCATCAGGGCTCGCGCGCGCGCTTGTAATTCTGCAAGATCGAAAGGCTTTGTGAGATAGTCGTCGGCGCCCAGGTCAAGTCCGGCAACCTTGTCGCCTAACGTATCACGAGCAGTCAGCAACAAGACCGGTGTGTGGCGCTTTGCGTCACGAAGCTCTTTCAGAACTTCCAGACCCGACTTTCCGGGAAGATTGATGTCCAGAATAACAAGATCGACAATCTCGCCTCTTAGAAACGCCGCGGCTGTTTCGCCGTCGTGAATTTGATCGACGCCATGACCTTCGCGCTCGAATGCACGCGCAATCCCGTCCGCAAGTGGCCTGTTGTCCTCCACAACGGCAATACGCAATATTTCCTCCACCGGTTTATTTCAGGCATGAAAGCTGCGTGAAAGGTTCACGAATTAACTGATGACTTGTCAATGTTGGCTCGAGTGCCCCGATGCACCTGGATCAACGTTGACACGGGAGGACATCATGCCGCGCAATTTGATGCGCCTATGCCTCCCGCATGAAATCAATCCGGGAGGAACAAATGAAACTATTGTCAAAACTCGCGAGTACGGTTGCCGTCGGCACGATTGCCTTTGCTGCTGCCGCTGGCGCATACGCTGCTGATTTCGCCGGCAAGACCGTTGAGTGGGTTATTCCATTCTCTGAGTCGGGCGGCTCGGCCAAATGGGCCAATTTTTACGGTCCGTTGCTCTCTGAAGCACTGCCCGGCAAGCCAACCGTTGTTGTGAAATTCATGCCTGGTGCGGGGTCGACGAAGGGCGCAAACTTCTTTCAGAAGCAGAAGGCCGGTGATGGGACATTGATCTTCGGCTCGTCTGGTTCAACCCAGTTTCCTTACCTGCTCGGTGATCCAAGGGTCAGGTACGAGTACAAGGATTGGGAGGTCGTCCTGGCATCGGGAACCGGTGGCGTTGCCTACCTGCCACCCGATCTCGCTGCAAAATTTGATGGAGGTGCCAACGCTCTCAAGGACGTCAACTTCATCTATGGCTCCCAGGGAGCAACGCGTCTCGACCTCGTGCCTCTTCTGGCCTGGAAAATGCTGGGTCTGAAAGTTGAGCCGGTTTTCGGCATAAAGGGCCGCGGTGACGGCCGCTTGATGTTCGAACGTGGCGAAGCCAATATCGACTATCAAACATCGTCAAGCTACCTCAAAGGGGTTGTCCCACTTGTCAAGGAAGGCAAGGCCGTTCCAATGATGTCATGGGGCGCACTGGATGCATCAGGCAACATCGTTCGCGATCCGACGTTCCCTGACATGCCAACATTCAAGGAAGTATGTGAGAAAACTGATGGGTGTGAAGCCTCCGGTGAATCCTGGGACGCCTGGAAAGCTTTCTTTATCGCTGGGTTCCCTGCACAAAAGATGGTGTTCCTGCCCGGCGGCACAGACAAAGATATCGTCGATACATTTTCAGCAGCGTTCGAGGCAATTAAGGCGCGCGATGATTTCGCGGAAATCTCCGGAAAACGTCTGGGCAAGTACCCACAGATGACGGGTGCGGAAGCAGCTGGTGCGTTGAGTGCAGCAACCAGCGTGCCGGACAGCGCTAAGGCTTTTGTCGTCAACTGGCTCAAAGAAGACTACGGCGTCGAGCTGAATTAGCCAGCTTTCACGATACTCACAGCCCTGCTCCAGCCCAGCTGGAGCAGGGCATTATCAACCTGGTGAACCACGATGGATATTCTGACAGTCGCGCTTCCCGCGCTGGCCGAAGCTTTCGCGCTTATTCTTCAGCCGACCGCACTGATGTATTTGGTGCTTGGTGTCGTTATGGGGCTCGCCATCGGCGTGTTCCCTGGCCTTGGTGGAATTGCAGGCCTGTCTCTCATTCTCCCGTTCGTCTTTGGAATGGATACCGTCAACGGCCTGGCACTCATGGTGGGCATGGTTGCAGTCGTGCCAACATCAGACACGTTTGCCAGTGTGCTTATGGGCATTCCCGGTTCATCGGCATCTCAAGCCACAGTGCTTGATGGCTTCCCGCTTGCAAAGCGAGGAGAGGCAGCGCGTGCCTTGTCTGCCGCCTTCGCTTCCTCGCTGTTCGGCGGGTTGCTGGGAGCGTTGTTTCTGACGTTTTTTGTTTTGATTGCCCGCCCCATTGTGTTGGCATTCGCCCTTCCGGAAATGCTGATGATCACCATATTGGGCTTGTCCATGGTGGCAATCCTGGCCGGACGCATTCCCATCAAGGGCGTTGCTGCCGCGGGACTTGGCCTGTTGATCGGCACAATCGGCGAAGCAGACGCCGGTGGGTCACTCCGCATGTCGACTTATGACTTTCCCTATCTCACTGACGGACTGAAACTGGTTATTGTTGGATTGGGAATTTTTGCCATTCCCGAGATAATCGCCCTGCTTCGACAAGACCGGGCGATTTCAAGCTCCGAGAGTCTCGGTTCCGGGTGGCTGGAGGGCATCAGGGACTGGTTTTCAAATATCTGGTTGTCGGTGCGTTGTTCGATAATTGGCGTGGTTGTCGGCATCATTCCCGGCCTCGGTGGCTCAGTTGTCGACTGGATCGCCTACGGTCACACGGTCCAGACAACCAAGGACAAATCAAACTTTGGTAAAGGCGAAATTCGAGGCGTCATCGGACCGGAATCCTCCAACAATGCCAAAGAAGGTGGTGGCCTTGTGCCGACCCTGATCTTTGGCATTCCAGGCTCCGGCTCAATGGCCATTTTCATGGGAGCTGTTGCTCTGCTTGGTTCCGGCGATATTGAGATGGGACCACAAATGCTGTCGGGCGATTATCTCGACATCACCTATGCAATTGTCTGGCTGCTGGCTCTGGCCAATGTGGTTGGGACCCTCTTGTGCATTGCCATGTCGGGATCGATTGCCAAACTCACAAACATCCGTTTTACCTTACTGGCGCCGTTCCTGTTTATGCTGATTTCGTTTGCAGCCTTTCAGTCAAATCAATCTCTTGGCGATCTCGTTGCCCTATTTGCCATTGGGTTGCTCGGAATATTCCTGCGCCGTTTCGACTGGTCGCGGCCGGCCTTTCTGATCGGGTTTGTGCTGTCAGGGCCAGCGGAGAACTTTAGCAACCAGGCCTATCAGATCGCCGGTTCGAAATTCCGTCTGGGGTTCAGCGTCGGCATCGAGTATATCTTCAGTCCGATTGTGCTGGTGCTGATTGTGATCACTGTTGTTTCAGTAGTCATCGGTCTTCGGCAAACCAATGCGATCGCGCCTGAGGGTGATGTTGAGTCTGGATCAAAACGTGCTCCACTTGTGTTCCTTCTTGTTCTTACCGCCTACATCATATTTGCATTCTTCAATGCGGCAGCGATCTCCGATCGCCTTGTCACCGATAAATTCTTCCCGATGCTGGTTGCAGGCATTTCAGTTCTGGCCTGTCTGTTTCTACTGTTCCGGATGATGCGACTTCCGGAGAGTGACCCAATATTCGCTGACGGAGAGCACAACAGCGACAGTGCTAATCTGGTGCATGGCTTGTGGCCGACACTGGCATGGTTTGGCGGACTGCTTTTGATGTCGAGCCTGTTCGGATTCATCATCGCAATAGTCGTGTTCCTGGTTTCGTTTCTTCGGGTGCGAGCAGGCCTCGAGTGGCCGCGCATCGTCGTTCTCACCGCACTCGGTGTCGCCTTCATTTGCTTCCTCGCCTGGATCCTAAACCGCGACTTTCCACCAGGACTTCTGCAGGACTATGTGAACATGCCATGGCCACTTGGCCCGGACAAAGGTTGGATCAGAGGATGAGACAGCGGAACATTCCGTGCATCTTGATGCGCGGCGGGACGTCTCGTGCACCCTACTACAACAGAGCCGACCTACCGGATGATCTGGAAACGCTGAGCGATGTTCTGATGAGTGCCATGGGAGCCGGATCTCCGCTTCAGGTGGATGGGATAGGCGGCGGGCAACCTACGACAAGCAAGGTTGCTATGCTGTCGCCCTCGGATGATGAATGGGCTGAGATCGACTACTTCTTCGCGCAGGTCCACGCAGAAAAGCGGGAAATCGATTTCTCACCCTCCTGTGGAAACATCCTTTCCGGCGTTGGTCCAGCCGCGCTCGAGATGGGGCTGGTCCAACCCAGGGGTGACGAGACGCCGGTCCGAATTCGAAACACCAATACCGGTGCCCTTATTGAAGCCATCATTCAAACACCGGACGGTGTTGTGCGTTATGACGGAGACGCCCGTATTGACGGAGTCCCCGGAACGGCAGCGCCGGTGTTGCTTAACTTCATGAACGTCGTCGGCTCAAAAACCGGAAAGTTGTTTCCAACCGGAAATACAGTAGACACGATCGACGGTGTCGATGTCACCTGCATTGATGTCGCCATGCCCATGGTGATTGCGCGTGCGACGGACTTTGGAATCACCGGATATGAGAACCGTGAGCAACTCGACGAAAATGCGGTTTTGTTTGACACATTGGAACCCATTCGCGTGAAGGCAGGTGAGATGATGGGACTTGGCAACGTCACCCAATCAGTCGTTCCCAAATTTGGCCTGCTCGCCGCGCCAACCCAGGGCGGCTCCATCGCAGCGCGCTATTTTATGCCCTGGAGTTGTCATCCAAGCTATGCAGTAACCGGCTCTATTTGCACGGGATCTTGCCTGCTGGCGCCGGGCACTGTGGCGGAAGGCCTGTTCACCTTGCCGGACGAAAGCCCCGCTCCGATTAAGATTGAACACCCTTCCGGTGCGATTGATGTCGCATTCGATTATTCTATCGGTGAAGACGGTTTTGAACTAAAGTCTGCTGGTCTTCTGCGCACGGCTCGCAAACTCTTTGCCGGTGCGGTGTCTGTGCCTGGCGAGGTCTGGCCTTAGTCGCTCGATAACCGGCCTGATTGCATCAAAAGTTTCTTGCCCTTGCTGGTCACGCGCACCATGGCTCGCTTGTCGTCGTCGAGTTCTCTGCGCAGTAATGCGCTGCTGGTCGCATCCTCCCAAACGGAAAGCCTGGGGCAAGAGGTTTTCCACGCTTCCATCACTTCAGCATAGGGTCGTGGCTCTTTTGCGATCCATTCCACCAGATCCAGGACCAGAGAACGATTTTCCACGGTGAGACCTCCTGCGGGTTCGTCAGCGAAGCGCCAGCCAGAAAAAGTTCAGCGCACCGATGACTGTCAGTATGTCGACAATCAAAGTGTGGTTCTGATTTGTCATCTTACGCAATACCGTCCTGCCAATCCAGTTGCCGGGTATTGTCAACAAACCGATCACGATGCCCAGAATCAGGTAACGAGTGTCCAGGAGATCGGTCGAACCAAACACGCTGAGGCGGGTAATATTTGTGACGAGCGCGATCGCTGCGAGCGTTGCGACAAATGCCTCTTTCGCCAGTCCGTATCCGAGCATGAAAGGTATCAACAGCATGCCGGGACCGACCGAGATACCGGACAGAAAGCCGTAAACGGCACCTGCCCCACTCAGTGTTCCTCTGCTCGCTTTGATTTTCCTGGATCTTGCCCATCGGCGCAACGGAATCGACAAGAGCACCAGCGCTCCCAGGAGAACGGCCACCAGGGACGAAGACATTCGGCCGTAGAGCAACGCAGCGGCGACAATGAAGGGTACGGCAGGCACGACGACAGCAAAAAAAGCTGCTCTGTCAAAATCCTTTATGTTCAGCAGCGCTCTTGAGGAATGGCTGATCAGAAGTGCGACACTCATAATGGGGACAACCGGTTTGACACCAATGATAGACGCCAGAACGGCAGTCATCAGAAACCCACCTGCAACGCCGGTTGCACCGTGAATCGATGATGTCAACAAAGCAGCGATTGTAATCACGATCAGAACGGAAACGCTCAGATTGTCGAACAACAGCACGCGACTTTGAACTCTTTTTGACGGGAGGGTACAATGACAAATGGGTGATGGCTCGACAAGCAGGCATTTGTGTCAGCCAAGATAGTCGACGCCCGACTGCACTTTCCAGCCGGTCATGATCTGTCGTGCAAACTGAACGAAGGATTTTACACCTTTTGACGACTCAGACTTTCTGCAAGCCAGCATGATAGGAGCCCGGAGAGAGGAACTGGCTTCAATTGCCCGATAATGCACGCCCTCAGGATGCGTAACGCATAAAGACTCAGGCACAAAACATGCGCCCAGTCCTACCGCCACCAGGTTCAATGCAGAGCCAATTCTGGGCGCTTCCTGGATGATGTTTGGCGTAACGCCACGCCGGCCAAACGCTGAAATAATACGATCATATAATCCGGGCCCGGAGGATCGGCGATACAGCACGAGAGGCAGTTCGGCCAGGTCCGACAAATCGATCAGACGATCATCCATGGACGCCAAAGGGTGTCCGGCAGGTAGAGCAAGGCGCATGGGCTCTTCAAGCAACGGGTATATTTTGACATCCGGCGTATGAGTGGCTCCGGTTCGAACAAAGGCGACGTCAAGTCTGTTTTCGTGGATACTGTTGATCAGTTCCGTGGAACCGTCCTCTTCGAGAGAAAGTGTAAGACCGGGAGATCGGGACCGATACGCCTGGATGACATTCCTGGTCGCCGGATGAAATATCACCGAACTGGTAAAGCCTATTGCGATATTGCCCTCCTCACCACGGGCGACACGGCGGGCGCGTGCCTTCGCTTCTTCCAACCTGTCAAGAATATTGCAGGCATCGTCAAAGAAGTGCTTGCCCGCCTCGGTGAGAGCAACACCCCGCGGAAGACGATCGAACAGTTTCACATCCAGTTCGATCTCAAGAGCCTTAATTTGTTGACTCAGCGGTGGTTGCTGCATCTCGAGCCGTTCCGCAGCACGGGTAATGTGCTCTTCTTCTGCAACAGCTCGAAAATAGCGCAAATGTCTCAATTCCATGCCATATTTTCTCGATATGCTTTTTATCAAATTCATATGATAGTTTAGATGACAAATACCGTCCATAGTGGGCGTGTCAGAAAACACGCCGAAGACCCAATACAATGAATCCAGTCAAAAACCTGCTGCGTGCTCCGCTTGTCAAAGGGCTCAGCGTCCGTGTTCTTCAACCGATAAGAGATTTGGGAGCGGCGATATCAGCCGGTCGAAGAATCGGATCGGGAAATGCGGATTCGTGGTCGGTCAATCAGTTGAACAACACCGGAATTTCTCACCGTGCGCAGATCATTTTTGAAGAACATGGGATCGACATGCCGAAACCTCAATCAGATCCAGGAGCCAAATCGCTCATCGATGACACCGATAGGACAACGTTCCAGGAATGCCGGACACTGGCTCGGGTGGAGCTGACAATGGCTCGGAATTTACTGTGTGGCGAAATCGCCAATTATCCAACACCGATTGCGGGCTGCGATTGTCAGTTCAACTACTTGTTGGCTGAGAGAAAGTGCATCACACAGGCGATAGGGGCACTGGATCACAACGTTCATACCGGCTCCGCAAAATAGAACGGCATCGCAGCCGCAGGGAGAGTTCGTCCGCGGCTTCAGGCCATTATTCGTGGCAAGCAGCCGCACCCGTCGCATGCCAAAAGTTCGAGACTTGGCGGGTGCAGTCCACGAAAGTTCCATCGTCATTTGACGCCGCATAGTGCCGCAGTACAATCCCAATAGTAAGCGAAGGTCAGATCACCCGATGCGTGCGCTATCGTCAAAGAAGTGCAGTTTGTCATCTTCGAAATGAAGATGAACCACTTTGCCCTTCAACTCCTTGCCCACATCGCCGGAACGGACAGTTATCATTCCCAGATCTGCCGACTCAATGTACAGGAATGTATCCGATCCCAGATACTCTACAACTTCGACAATACCAGAGCATTGAGAGCCGGCTTTCTTTCCAAGGGAGATGTGCTCTGGTCGAATGCCCAGATGCCGGATACTCCGCTCATCGCCGTTGAGTTTGTGTTTCCCGCCACTGTGACCCTGTAATTTGTAAGAACCTCTGTCACCGCTGCAGGGCAGGATGTTCATCTTGGGGCTGCCAATGAACTGAGCGACAAACAAATTGTCTGGTTTTTCATAAAGCTGCCGCGGCGCTCCGACTTGCATGATCAGACCATCCTTCAAAACCACGATCTTGTCAGCCAGGGTCATGGCTTCAACCTGATCATGGGTGACGTAGATCATTGTGGTCTTCAGCCGGTCATGCAGTTTGGCAATCTCGAAACGCATTTGCACCCGCAATGCGGCGTCTAGGTTCGACAAGGGTTCGTCAAACAGAAACCCCTCCGGTTCCCGAACAATGGCCCGCCCGAGTGCGACTCGCTGACGCTGACCGCCGGAGAGCGCTTTCGGTCGGCGATCAAGGTAGGCATTGAGTTCCAGGATATCGGCCGCATGGGCGACTTTGCGGTCAATTTCTGCTTTTGTTTTGCCCGCCGTTTTCAACCCAAATCCAACATTTTCACGGACACTCATATGCGGATAGAGCGCATAGGATTGAAAGACCATCGACAGGCCGCGCTCAGAGGGAATCCGATCCGTAACGTCTTTACCGTCCAGGAATATCTTGCCTCGGCTTGTTTCCTCCAGGCCGGCGATCATCCGAAGCAATGTTGATTTGCCGCAACCCGATGGTCCGACAAAAATGACAAACTCACCTTCATTGATTTCGAGATCAATGCCTTTAATGATTTGGGCCTCGCCATACCACTTTTCGACTGCCTGTAACTGCACGGAACCCATAGACTACACTCCTAAGCGGCCACAGCACGATGATGAGGAGAAACGGAAGCCAGCCATATGGCGGCGGTCCATGAGAACTCAGTGCCGAGGCAACCATCTCCGGTGATGGGATCGAAACATTCGAAGAAGCCGGATTGTTCAATCACTGTTCCAAGATCCCGGCGAATCTTCTCTGCAAGTTCTTGTTCTCCCTGTTCTGCCAGACCCGCTGAAACGATGTAGTTCATTTGCGGCCAGAGCGGTCCGCACCAATAGCGCTGCTTTTCAAACATCGGGTGATCAGGATCCCAACTCGGCAGCATGAACTGAACCTTGGATTGAATTCGACGTATGTTGTCGAGCGTGCCCGCCCGTTGCTCGTCGGTTCCCGTATCGGCGTAGAAACACAACGCGCTTGCACTCGAAAACCCGTCGGAAAATCTGCCAGTTCTGACGTCACGGGCGCAGAAGGACCTGATTGCTGCGTTCCAGAAAAAATCCGTTCCCGAAACACCCTTGGCAATCCATGCTTCAACCTCTGCAACATAATCGTTGCGCCCAAATTCTTTGACAATTGTCAAAAGGTCGCGATCCGCTCTCAATAAGATGAAGTGCAGGCCTGGATCTGCAACGAGGAACGGACCGCGCTGAGTCAGCACTTTCTGGTCCCATCCGTGATCACGGCCAAACTTTATGATTGTCAAATATTTGTCGTATTGCTCTTTGCTAGGCCTTTGCAACGCACTGCTGTGCAGTGTGTCCATACGCTCATAGGGCTCGATATCAGGGTCGATGCTCATATTCGAGAGCCCTATCTCCCAATCGGGGCAATTGTCCCGGCCTGATTCCCAGGGATGGACGGTGGCAATCGTGTCCAGCCCGTTTGGCGTCCTGCATTCGTGAAACCATCGGTGCCAGCGCATCAAAGGGTCGATGAATTGTGCCGTGCGCTTCCGATCCCCTGTCTTTTGCAGCAGCGTGCGTACGATTGAGGCCAGAACCGGGGGTTGGGAAATTCCACCCGATGGCATTATTCCACCACCGCCTTCGGTCGTCGGCGTTTGCCAGACGGAAGGACCAGGAAAATAGTCAGGGTCGTTTTGGCGGAACAGGATGTGCGGGATCATGCCATTCTTCCACTGCCCTTCGAGCAGCAGCTCCAATTCACACCAGGCACGATCCGTGTCGAAGGTCGCGAAACCCAACGCGACGAACGCCGAGTCCCAGTTCCATTGATACGGATAGAGGCGAGCAGTTGGGATCGTGAAGCCACCTCGATCGTTCTGTTGAAGGATGTTGATTGCTTGTTGGTCGAGATCAACAGACATGAGTCAGCCTTTCACACTGCCTGCCGTTAGTCCGGCAACGAGGAATTTTTCAAACCAAAGGAAGATCGCCAGTACGGGAACAGTTGCGATAACGGCGCCTGCCATCAAGTGCTGGCGTGGCACTTCTGACGAATTGAGCGAGACCACCCCGCGCGACAGGGTGAACATGTCCAGATCATCAAGGAACATAAAAGCAAAGAGAAACTCGTTCCAGGCAATCATGAAGACGTAGAGTGCGACCGACGCCAGCGCGGGCAGAGACAATGGCATGGTGATTTTTGCAATCACTCCGACACGGGAAAGCCCGTCCATCAATCCCGCCTCTTCCAGCTCCGCTGGCAGTCCGCGAAAATATCCCTGCAACATATAGAGCGCAACCGGGATAGTGGTTGCGGGATAGACAATCAGCAGGCCTGTTAACGAATTGCGCAATCCGGCCTGCGAAAAAACCGCGTATAGCGGAATGACCAGGACGATAGCCGGTACCATGTAAATCAGAAGGATAGAGCGCGACAAAAACGCCTGACCGGGGAAGCGCAACCGGGCAACTGCATAGGCGCCTGGTACTGCAAAGAACAAAGTAATGAAGACTGTAATTACAGATACGATTGCCGAATTGAGCAAAAACGTACCGAAGTGATACTGGGTGAAGAGCTCGAAATACGAACGGAATAGGCTTTCGAAGCCCTGACTGACGTTTATCGAGAAATCCAGGGGATTGGACAGAAGGCTCTGCTGACTCTTCAAACTTGTCATAACCATTACGTAGAATGGCAATACCACCACGACCGTAAATACGACAAATGCGAGGCCCTTCAATACGCGTATCAGCAATAGCTCCAGTCGGTACCGCCTGGCAGCTCCTGCGGCAAAGCCGTCCATGCAGAAGTAAATGGACGACGCGAGAATGGCGGCAAGTACGATCAGTGCAATCAATTGCTGAACAACATTGCCGGAAAGACTTGCGCCGAAGGGAGCCAGCCCCGACAGGGTCAAAATCAGTGCGGCCGCGACCAATGCCAGCAGCGGTATCAGGCGCTGCTTTCTGCGTTTCTCTGGTTCAACAAACAAGCACGTACCCCCGGCAAGGGCTCCTGCAACGGCCGCGATGGCAACTGGTGGTGAAGTGGTAATACCTGTCACGAGCATCAAAAGGATACCAACGACGACCATCCAAATGGCACCCCAGATCGCGCCGATCACTATGGATGCAATTGTGACGGTTCCCATCCTCATTATCCGTCATCCTGTGGTGAGAACTTGAAGAAAATGAGCGCAAAGAACAGCAGGACAAAGAAAACGACTACGGCCACCGCTGCGCCCGCACCGAGGTTGGATACCGCAAAGGCTTGTTCATAGACATCAACGGTCAATGTTCGTGTTCCTGCCGCACCGCCGGTCAAGAGGAAAATGTCGTCAAATTTGTTGAAGGTCCAAATGAATCGCAGAAGAAACAACACCGACAAGATGCCCAGCAATTGCGGCAGTGACAGATACCAAAATTGCTGTAGCGGCGTCGCGCCATCAATCTCGGCGGCTTCATACATATCGGTAGAAATGGATTGCATGCGCGCAAGAATGAAAAGGAAGGACAACGGAAAATAGCGCCAGGCCTCAAACGCGATGACCGTCGTCAGGGCCATGGGGAAGTTAATGGTGAATCCGAAAATCGAAATTGGTATATAGCGCTGGCCGAGGAAATTTACGGGCCCGTCGATCGTTCCCATTTGCATAAGCATCGCGTTCAGCGTTCCGCCTGGCCCTGCATCGAGAAGTAACACCCAGGCAAAAGCCACTGCGATTACCGGAGCCACATAGGGGAAAAGGAAGAGGCCACGAAGGACATTCCGGCCCTTAAATGCCGTGTTGAGGATCTGTGCTGCGAACAGGCCAAGAACCAGTGCACCCAACGTTCCAAAGATCGTGTAATACAGCGATACTCTCAACACCGCCCAAAATTCATCCGATGCGAATATGCGTCGGAAATTGTCCAGCGTGAATTCGGACGAGGTCAGTACGTTACGCGAATTACCGGTGAAAACCGCCTTGCTGTCTCGCGGCCGTTCGCCACTATCAAGATAGTTTTGATCGACTGTTGCGGGAATCTCGAGGTTGAAGCGACCACCGGCTGCGATCGAACCAAAATCGCAAAAAAGCTCATTCTCATTCAGCGAGCAGCGTTCATCACTGAGATTCAGCGATAGCCCGAAGGGTAATGCGTCACGCATGGTAACACCGCTGATCGGGTCCTGCTGGGAAGAGTTTCTGATACGATATCGCAGAACAACGGATTCACCTGCCACTTTAGGGCGTGGCCGCAGCTGCTCGTTTGCAAGCATGGTGGCAGCCCGCAAATCACCGAGCTGAACCGGCTTGAAACTGATCCAGAAATTCGCCAGCAAAGGGATCAGTACAACACCGAAAACAACAAGAAATGTTGGCAACAGCATCGTGTAAGCAAGCCGCTGCTCGCGCCTCGCAAGGGCGCCCATGTGTCGAGGTGGTTGTGGGGAAGCTGTTGTCATCTGGATGTGCGCCAGGCGAAGTGAATTAATACTTCGCCTGGCGGTCCGCGGCTATAGCGCCTTGTGTTTTTCGACGATTTCGCTGGCTGCAGTGTCGAGATCGATCTCTCCGTCGATAAACCGGCGAACGACCTGCGACATCACCCGCGCATTGACAAGCTTGGAGGCTGTTTCCAGTTTTCCATCTGCCACACCCCAACGGTCACCAACCGAAAGGCCAGCGACAATGTCGTCGATAACCGACTTGGGATAGATGTTTCCGAGCGGTTCCTTGCGATCGACACCAACAGGCAAACCGGACCACATTTCCTCATAGTCGGTCTTTCCAGCCGCGGAACCTTTGCGAACCGGAAATTTGCCTTCAGGCGCCATACCAAGCCAGTCACCATAGCCTTCCGAAAGCGCAAACTGAATAAATTCCTGAGCAACTTCGGTGTTTGCATCGTTGGTGATGCCCAGATAGCGAACATCCGCATAGGCCGCGCCATCCGGGTTTCCTGGTCCTGAAAACACGGTCACAAAACCTGTATCCTCAGCAAGCTCTTTCGTTGTTGGGTCATCGTTGATTGTAACCGGAGCGCTGTCACGCAGACCACCAAGCTCGTCAAGCAAGGATGGCGACCAAATAATCATCGCAGCTTTGCCGCCGAGATAGAGTTCGCGGGACTGTTTCCAGAACAGATCGCCTTTAGGAGACGCGTCTGCAATCACTTTGTAGAATTCCAGTACTTCCTTCAGTTTTGACGTGTCTTCGTTGATGGAACCGTCTGCGTTAATGGGAGAATACCCGGCAGCCAGCGAGATGTGTTCGATGAGCTGCATCATGTAGGTTTCATCGATTTTAGTGGCAGCGACAAAGCCATACATTTCGGGAGGAT
>CALIOE010000081.1 GCA_938044775.1 uncultured Rhizobiaceae group bacterium | reverse complement strand
GATGAACATCATCAATGGTGGCGAGCATGCAGACAATCCGATCGACTTTCAGGAGTTCATGATCATGCCGGTGGGAGCGGAAACCTTTCGCGAGTCGCTGCGCATGGGGGCGGAGGTTTTCCACACATTGAAAAAGGGACTGTCGACCGCCGGTCACAACACAAATGTCGGTGACGAAGGTGGCTTTGCGCCAAATATTGGCAGCGCACGCGAAGCGCTTGATTTTGTAATGCAGTCCATTGAGAAAGCCGGTTACAGGCCGGGTGAAGAAATTTTTATCTCTCTCGACACGGCTTCGACAGAGTTCTTTGACGCGGGAAAATATGACCTCAAGGGCGAAGGGCGCGTGCTGTCGCCCGAGGATATGGCTTCGTATCTGGCGGAGTTGGCCGGCGAGTATCCGATTATTTCGATTGAAGATGGAATGGCCGAAGATGACTGGGAAGGCTGGAAGTCTCTAACGGGGAAGATCGGCGACAATTGTCAGCTTGTCGGCGATGATCTTTTTGTCACCAACACAACCCGCCTGAAAGACGGTATCGCCATGGGCGTCGCCAATTCAATATTGGTGAAAGTGAATCAGATCGGCTCTCTTTCGGAGACATTCGATGCCGTCGAAACCGCGCATCGGGCCGGTTACACTTCGGTCATGTCACATCGTTCAGGTGAGACGGAGGACACCACCATTGCTGATCTGGCGGTGGCCACCAATTGCGGTCAGATCAAAACCGGATCGCTGTCGCGCTCGGACCGTCTGGCCAAATATAACCAGTTGCTGCGCATCGAGGAGGAGTTGGGCGGGCAGGCGGAATTTGCCGGAAGGAGCGTGCTGAAAGCCTGATCCGGTACAATCGTCGTTCCTGATTTGAATTGAAATGGCCCCGTCGCGCTCTGTATCTTCGCGCCCACGGGGCCGGATTGTCAGCCGGTGTTTCGGCTTGATCGGTACGGCGCCGGATTTGCCCGGGCCGTTGTGCTTCTTCAATTGTGGGTTTGCTTCGGGCCCGACTTCTGATCGCTAAGGCTGCTATGGGCCAATCACAGGGAGTGGCGTGCGAGGTATGTCGGGGTTCAATCCCTATCGACTGCGTCTCGCGAAGTTCAGCTTTGGATCTGACGGCTCATGGATTTTAGATCCGCCAAAGTCACAGTCCGTGACCGCCCTTTCGGGGAAGGTCAAAGCAGTATTCAGGTGGAATCATATGTCCTCCTATCTGTTGTCCGGATCATCCTCAAAGGTTCTTGGCGCGTCACTGTTTCGGGTTCCATGAACCGCTGAAAGTGCGTTCTCTCGCCGACAGAATGCTGCGCTAATTCCTTGAAAAAGCGCTGTATTCTGTCACTGTGGACAACACCATTAGCGTCTGCCTGAATATCGCTTTTGTCAAGATTGAATTGATTGTTTGTGATCACATTTTCTGCCCGGGTGGAAAACCCCGTATCGAGCGCAGCGGGCATTTTTCACAATCACTCAGAGTCATGATAAGGCCAGCATCGTTTGCGAGGCCTTGTGTTGCGCAAACGAATGCGGTTTGTGTTGCGCAATTCGAATATCGGGCGAATCTGCCCATTCCGGCCGGGGCCATTTATGCACCTTTCAAAATATTTCTTGCCAGTACTCAAGGAAGCCCCTCGCGAAGCGGAAATCGTCTCGCACCAGCTGATGCTTCGGGCAGGCATGATTCGTCAGCAATCGGCGGGCATATATTCCTGGCTGCCGCTGGGACTCAAGGTCCTTCGCAAGGTTGAGCAGATCGTACGCGAGGAACAGAACCGTGCAGGGGCTGTTGAGGTCCTCATGCCGACCATTCAGAGCGCCGATTTGTGGCGTGAGAGCGGACGTTACGACGATTACGGTAAGGAAATGCTGCGGATCACGGACCGTCACGAACGTGACATGCTGTTTGGACCGACGAACGAAGAGATGATCACAGACATCTTCCGCTCCTATGTGCGCAGCTACAAGGATCTGCCGTTAAACCTCTATCACATTCAGTGGAAGTTTCGAGACGAAGTGCGTCCACGTTTTGGCGTGATGCGTGGGCGGGAATTTCTCATGAAAGACGCGTACTCCTTTGATCTGGATGAAGCGGGGGCGCGCACAGCCTATTACCGGATGTTTGTATCGTATTTGCGAACGTTCGATCGGCTCGGCGTCAAAGCGATCCCCATGCGGGCTGATACAGGCCCCATCGGAGGTGATTTGAGCCATGAGTTTCTGATTCTGGCCGACACCGGCGAGAGCGAAGTTTTCTGTCATAAGAGTTATCTGGATTTGCAGGCGCCGGATGCCGGCGTTGACTACGGCAATGATGATCTCATAGCCGGTATCGTTGGGGATTGGACGGCGGCTTATGCCGGGACGGACGAGGTTCACGACGAGGCTGAGTGGATGAAGATACCAGCAGATGAGCGGGTCAATGCACGTGGCATTGAAATTGGCCACATTTTCAACTTTGGCACCAAGTACAGCGAGCCGATGGGCGCGAAAGTGACAGGACCAGACGGCAAAGACCATGTGGTTCACATGGGGTCTTACGGAATCGGCCCCAGCCGGGTCGTGGCCGCGTTGATTGAGGCCGGGCACGATGAAAACGGCATTGTCTGGCCTGCATCGGCAGCGCCCTTTGATGTCGGTCTCATAAATCTGCGCCAGGGCGACGAGGCTACTGACGCGGCCTGCGCGGATCTTTATTCGCAGATGCAGAATGCCGGCCTGGACCCGCTCTATGACGATACCGACAACCGAGCAGGCGGGAAGTTTGCGCTGGCCGATCTGATTGGTCTTCCGTGGCAGCTGATTGTAGGGCCTCGTGGTCTTAAGGCCGGCGAGGTTGAGCTCAAGAACCGAGCCAGCGGCGAGCGCGAAAGCCTGACAATGGAGGCCGCCATGAACCGACTCACCGCCTGGCGGTCCCAGATGAAAGCGCGATACGGTGGTTGATGTGTCCGCAGGTGTCGGCATGATCGACAGCAACCGGGAAGATTTGCCTGGTAGAACGAAGCCGTTTTCCAGTTTCGAATGGATGCTGGCGCGCCGTTATCTCGGCAGTCGTCGCAAAGAAACCTTTATTTCTGTTATTTCGATCATCTCGTTCATCGGGATCATGCTTGGTGTGGCAACACTGATCATCGTCATGGCGGTGATGAACGGCTTCCGAACCGAACTTCTTGACCGCATCATGGGCATCAATGGTCACATGATTGTATCGCCGGCGCATCAAGATCTGACCGATTATGACGCTGTAGCCCAACGCATAGAGGGGCTGGATGGTGTGACCATGGCAATCCCCCTCATCGAGGGAGAAGTTCTGGCTTCCGGCGGCACAGGCGGCATCGGCGCAAGGGTTCGTGGTATGAGGGAAGCCGATCTAAGGCGCATGAGCGCCATTGGTTCCAACATAAAACAGGGGTCGCTGGACGGTTTTGATGCAGCCGCACAGCACCAGGAATCTGCCGAGGAAGAGGTGGTTCTCAACGATGACGGCGAATTTGTCGTCCAGGGAGGCGATGAGGGATCTGAAACCGGGTCGCAAGTCGGCGTCGTCATCGGCATCCGCATGGCTGAAAATCTTGGATTGGCGTTGGGCGATAAGATCCAGCTCATTACCCCGCAAGGCAATGTATCAGCCTTTGGGGTTTCGCCGCGGGTCAAGGCCTATCCGGTGACGGCCATTTACGAAATGGGAATGTCGGAATATGACGGCATCTTCGTTTTCATGCCGTTGCAGGAGGCGCAGCTCTACTTTAACAAAGAGGGACAAGCATCTGTTATTGAGGCGTTTGTCGACAATCCAGATACTGTTGAAACTCTCGAGAATGCCGTCAATGCGGCGGCTGAACGGCCAATCTATTTTTCAACCTGGAAACTGCGCAACGGCGGTTTCCTGAATGCGCTCGACATTGAACGCAAGGTCATGTTTCTGATTCTGACCCTGATTATCCTTGTGGCTGCTCTCAACATCATTTCCGGCCTGTTCATGTTGGTGAAAGACAAAGGCAGAGACATTGCCATTCTGCGCACCATGGGTGCGTCACGCAGTGCGGTTATGCGCATCTTCCTGATCACGGGCTCAAGCATTGGATTTCTGGGTACATTGGTCGGATTCGCCCTCGGCGTCATCTTCGCGTGGAACATTGGCGCCATCCAACGATTTATTGAGTGGACTTCCGGCGGCCAGGTCTGGGACCCGACTGTGCGTTTTCTGAGCGAAATTCCCGCCAAGCTCGATATGGCCGAAACCGCTTTGGTGGTGATGCTGGCTCTGGCACTTTCGCTGCTGGCCACCATCTTCCCGGCCTGGCGCGCCGCGCGCCTCGATCCGGTTGAGGCTTTGCGTTATGAGTAGTGTCGAGCCTGTGCTCTCGCTGACAGATATCCGCCGTACTTACGGTGAGGGTGCGCATGCCATAACCGTTCTTGAAGGGGCTGAGCTGCAGATCGATCGTGGCGAGCTTGTCGCGCTCGTTGCGCCATCTGGAGCGGGAAAATCGACTTTGCTGCATCTGGCAGGCTTGTTGGAACGGCCGAATTCCGGTCAATTGACTATCGGCGGGACAGAATGCGGTGCGTTGGTTGATTCCGCCAGAACCCGCATGCGTCGTCTCGATATTGGTTTTATTTATCAGTTTCATCATCTCCTGCCGGAGCTTGATGCGCGCGAGAACATTGCTCTGCCGCAACGGATTGCAGGCCGTTCGCGTGACGCCGCCAATGTGCGGGCCGATCAGTTGCTTGACTATCTCGGCATTGGACCACGGGCCACCCACCGGCCGTCGGAATTGTCCGGCGGGGAACAGCAGCGTGTGGCGATTGCACGCGCAGTGGCCAATCAACCAAAATTGCTGTTGGCGGACGAACCAACGGGCAATCTGGATCCGTCGACTTCCGAGCTGGTATTCAATGCTTTGACCGATCTGGTCCGTTCCACCGGGTTGGCAGCGCTGATTGCGACCCACAATCACGAGTTGGCCGCACAGATGGACCGTACGGTCACAATCGAAGCCGGCAAAATTCTCCAGGTCCATTAACCATAGCCGTCCGTTTTTTGCATAGGTGAGGGAACAAAGCGGAAACATTGTTGACACTATTGAGAAGAACAAATAGAGAACATGTATTCAAAACTAAGGCGTTGGCGCCTTGTTGATCAGGAGTTTCACATGTCCCTCGTACTTCGTAATCTGGCGTCAGCAGCATCGATGACACTTTTTCTGTTCATGATTCTGGCTTGGGTGAATTTTCTGTCGATGGGCTGACTTGTCTGGGCTGTGGTGAAACGTCATTGTCGCGGGAACATCCGTAACAGCGGTTTGACTCACAATGACCACCAAACGCGACGCAATGAATGCCGCCCTCGAACAGGGCAACGCAGATGCGGCCGCCGGCATTGGTCAATCGGACCAGCCCTTCGTGCATCTGCACGTCCATTCCGCCTATTCGCTGCTTGAAGGCGCATTGCCTCTGGGCAAGCTGATCGACCTTGCAAGCGCAGACAAACAACCTGCGCTTGCCGTCACGGATACCAGCAACCTGTTCGGGGCTCTCGAATATTCAGAAAAAGGATCGAAAGCCGGCCTGCAGCCGATTATTGGTTGCACGTTGGAGGTTGATCTCGACGCACCAGTGACAGGCAAAGAACAAGCTTTCGCCGGGGGCAGGGGCAGTTCGCAAGAAGCGATGCGAGCCTTGCCGGTGATGGTGTTCCTCGCTTCGAACGAGACTGGCTATGCCAACCTCACGAAACTGGTTAGCGCCGCCTATCTGGACGGCGAAACGACCGCGCGAACCCACGTCACACTGGAACAGCTTGGCCAATACAGTGAGGGGATAATTACTTTGACTGGCGGTCCAAGTGGGCCTCTTAACCTGGCACTCCAGCAAGGTCAGAAAGAGTCAGCCGAAACCCGGCTTGCTGCTTTGCATTCTGTTTTCGGAGATCGGCTCTATATCGAACTGCAGCGTCATGAAGGTTGGAACCGCGCCATTGAAGACAGTCTCGTCGGGCTGGCCTATGACCACAACATTCCACTGGTGGCCACCAATGAGGTGTATTTTCCACGCCGCGAGGACTATGCGGCGCATGATGCGCTGATCTGTATTGCTGAAGGGCGGATGGTCATCGAAGAAGACCGTCGCAGGCTGACTCGTGATCACTACCTTAAGTCGAGCATTGAAATGCGAAACCTGTTTGCCGATCTGCCGGAAGCGATCGACAACACGCTTGAAATTGCCCGTCGCTGCGCATTCAAGGTGCCGATGTGTGATCCTATTCTGCCATTTTTCACGGGTGGTGCTGGTAAGGATCCGCTGCAGGCGGAAGCGGATGAGCTGCGACGACAGGCGGTTGACGGCCTGGCCCGTCGGCTGGAGATCACGCCCCTTGCCGAGGGGCACAGCCGCGAGGATTACGAGAAGCGGCTGCAATTTGAGCTCTCGGTGATCGAAAAGATGAAGTATCCGGGCTATTTCCTGATCGTCGCCGATTTTATCCAATGGGCAAAGGGGCAGGGAATTCCGGTTGGCCCGGGACGTGGATCGGGAGCGGGTTCTGTGGTCGCCTGGGCGCTCACCATCACCGATCTGGATCCGTTACGCTTTGCGCTTCTTTTTGAACGCTTTCTCAATCCCGAGCGGATCTCGATGCCCGATTTTGACATCGATTTTTGCCAGGATCGCCGCGACGAAGTCATCCGCTATGTTCAGGAGAAATACGGGCGCAGTCAGGTTGCCCAGATCATAACCTTCGGAACGCTTCAAGCCCGCGCGGTGTTGCGTGATGTGGGGCGTGTCCTGCAGATGCCCTATGGTCAGGTCGATAAGCTGTGTAAGATGGTGCCCAACAATCCGGCCAATCCGACGACGTTGGCCGAGGCGGTGCAAAGTGAGCCCGGGCTGGTGACCGCTCGCGACGAGGATCCGGACGTTGCGCGTCTGATCGACATATCGCTGAAGCTTGAAGGCTTGTACCGGCATGCCTCGACCCATGCCGCTGGTATCGTGATTGGTGACCGGGAACTCGACAAGCTGGTCCCCTTATACAGAGATCCGCGCTCCGATATGCCCGTCACCCAGTTCAACATGAAGTGGGTGGAACAGGCCGGTCTCGTAAAATTTGATTTCCTTGGCCTGAAAACCCTCACCGTTATTCGCACGGCACAACAGTACCTCGAGAAACGCGGTGTCGAGATTGATATCGAAGGCCTGGCGCTTGATGACGAAGAAACCTTCAAGATGCTTCAGCGCGGTGAAACAGTCGGCGTTTTTCAGCTCGAATCCATGGGGATGCGTAAGGCTCTGATTGGCATGAAGCCGGACCAGTTTGAGGACATTATTGCCCTCGTGGCGCTGTATCGGCCAGGTCCAATGGAGAATATCCCGGTCTACAACGACCGAAAACATGGTCTTGAGCAGCCGGATTTCTACCATGAGAAGATCGAGCCGGTTCTGAAGGAGACGCACGGCGTCATCATCTACCAGGAGCAGGTGATGCAGATCGCGCAGATTCTGTCTGGTTATTCGCTGGGCGAAGCGGACATGCTGCGCCGTGCGATGGGCAAAAAAATTCGCTCGGAAATGGAAGTTCAGCGCAAGCGTTTCGTCGACGGAGCAACGGATGGCGGGCTGGCCGCAGGTCAGGCCAACAATATTTTCGATGTTCTGGCCAAATTTGCCGACTATGGGTTCAACAAGTCGCACGCTGCGGCCTATGCGCTGGTTTCCTATCAAACGGCCTTTTTAAAGGCCAACTACCCCGTTGAGTTTCTTGCCGCTCTGATGACGCTGGACATGGGCAATACAGACAAGCTGCACGATTTCTATCGGGACGCAAAACGTGCGGAAATTGAAGTGGTGGCGCCATCAGTGAACACAAGTGAAACTACCTTTGCGGTACGCGACGGTAAGATTTTTTACGCGCTGGCAGCGATCAAAGGCGTCGGAGCGCAGGCGGTGAGTCATCTTGTGGACATACGCAATCAGGGCGGGCCGTTCAAAAGCGTGACGGATTTTTTCTCTCGCGTTGATCCCAAACAAATGAACCGCAAGATGCTGGAAAGCCTCATTCATGCCGGTGCCTTTGATGCCTTCGAACACCCGCGCGAGCAGTTGATTGGAGGGCTTGATCGTCTGATCGGACACGCCAGCCGCGTGGCTGACAACTCGGCGATCGGCATGACCGACATGTTTGGTGGAGATACCGGTGAAACCCAGGTTCAACTGCCATTGGCGGAGACCTGGATGCCGGCCGAAAAGCTGTTCCGCGAATATCAGGCCGTCGGGTTTTACCTATCAGCCCATCCGTTGGACGAATACGCGGAAACCCTGAAAAAAATGCGGGTTCAAAGCTGGGCAGATTTCCAGATATCTGTGAGATCCGGCGCAACAGCTGGACGGCTGGCCGGGACAGTGACGGGCAAACAGATTCGCAAGACCCGCAAGGGTGATCGAATGGGTATTTTGCAGGTTTCAGACCCGACCGGCCAGTATGAGGCCGTCGTCTTTTCAGACGGTCTTGCACAGTTTGAGGGGCTGCTCGAGGCAGGTCAGTCGCTTATCCTGCTTGTCGGCGCAGAAGACAAGCCAGAAGGCATTTCGGTGAGGCTGCAATCGGTGACCGCGTTGGAGACCGAGGCGAGCAAAATACAGCAACATCTGCGAATTTTCCTGCGTGATGACAAACCTCTTTCGGGCATCCCCAAACTTGTTAATAAGAGCGGTGAAGCGAGTGTCAGCGTTGTTGTCTTGCAAGGGCAGGGTGAACGCGAAGTCGAAATTGGATTGCCCGGAAAGCGCATGGTTTCACCCCAGGTTGCAGGTGCAATCAAAGCGATGCCCGGTGTGGTTGACGTTGAGCTTGTCTAAATCGCCAATGCACGGACAATTAGATAGGCGCCTATGGCGAGCAGAACGAAGTTCAGAACCCTTTTGAATCCGGAATCCGAGGTTTTTTGCCGCAGTTTCTGACCCAATATCATGCCGGCGAGGGCCGGGAGCACCGCAAAGAACGAAAGAGCTCCCGCGTGCGGGCTGATCACGCCTTCCAACCACAAAGACAGGCTCAGGACGACGTAGGACGTCAGAAACAGCAAGCCCATCGACTGAATAAACGCCTGCCGGGAAAGTCCCAAACCATTGAGGTAAATCACACTTGGTGTCGACGAAACGCCGGTCATCCCCGTCACCAGCCCGTTAGCGATGCCGAATATCGGCCCCAACACGGGCTCACGCCGTGCGGGGATTTTGACCACAAATCCGGACAGATTTACAAGTGCGTAGACGATAAGAACCAGGCCCAGGCCGACGACGACCTGGGCGGGATCAACGGCCACCAGCATCCGGGTGCCAAACCAGACGGCCACCAGGGCAGGCACAAGGAAGCTTCTAATTCGCTTGAATACGACAATCACATTCCCGCCGGACCGGGTTTGCCAGACATTCGTCAAGAGACCGGGAACGATCATCAGAGCCATCGCGTTTGGCAGGCCGAATGCAAAGGTGAGTAATGCAATCGTCACAACCGGAAGGCCCACGCCGGCAAGTCCTTTGACAAAGCCCCCCGCAATGAATGCAAGCGCAATTATTGCGATCGACGCTGGATCGGTCATCAGTCTGCCGGCACTCCGCGGTACTGGATTTCAAACAAGGGCTAGACACCATTTGTTATCAAGGCAAGGCTGCGTTTGCTGGTGCAGAACGCTTCTTGCGTAGTCGGCCCAAAAGCCAGTCCTCCGTCGCCCTCGAAATCCAGCGTGCATGAACCGCGCGGCTGGTCCATGATGAGGTGACAACGCTTCCATTCAACGACATCGCGACATGACACAACGGCCGTTCAATAAGTCAGCTGATGCCAATAAGGACGTCATTCTCGAGCAGCTGCGCCTCGTGCTGCCAGTGCCTGCACGGGTTCTTGAAATTGGTAGCGGCACTGGTCAGCATGGGTCGCATTTCACCGGAGAAATTCCCGAACTTGAGTGGCAAACGTCGGATCGGGATCTGGAAACTTACGGCCTTGCTGCGGCGATTAGTGAGGTCTCGAACATGCCGGAACCGATCGTTCTTGACGTCGCCCATTGGCCGGCGCTGCGCCCCAGATTTGACGCCGTCTACAGCGCAAACTGCGTTCACCTCATGGACGCTCGAGACTTGCCTCATTACGTTGCCGGGGCTGCGAGAAGCCTGCTGCCAGACGGCGTTATGATACTTTACGGCCCTTTCAAGTATCGAGGAGAGTTCACGACCGATAGCAATGAGCGGTTTGACACTTTTCTCAAAGCACAACACCCCAGCGCTGGAATTCGCGACTTCGAAGTCATCGACCGACTTGCTGGCGAAGAAGGGCTGCGGTTGGAAAAAGATGTGGCCATGCCCTCGAACAACCAGTTCCTTGTGTGGCGCAAGGGCGGCGCCAAAGGCTTGACCCGGTTATGACGGCCACAGCTGAAGATGAGCTGCCGGCCCCAAGACCCGTATTAGGCGCAGTGATGATTCTATGTGCCAGTGCATTCGTTGCGGCTTCGACGCTGGCTGCGAAGCAACTCAGTGTCGGTCCCGACAGTCTTTCGCCCTTTCAGATCACCTGGGGTCGTTTTGTGTTCGCCTTTGCAGCGGCCACAATCGCAATCCCTTTCATCCGGCCGGTATTTTCTCGTCCCAGGGCGCGCTACCACGCGATACGCATAGGCTGTGGCTTCACGGGGGTGACCGCAATGTTTGCGGCAACTGCCTTTGTCCCGCTGGCTGACGTAACCGCGATCACATTCCTCAATCCGATTTTGGCCATGGTTCTTGCCATTCCAATCCTGGGAGAGCGCATCGGGATGGTTCGATGGAGCACCGCAGCTTTTGCTTTGGTTGGTGCCCTTTTGCTGATCAGGCCAGGCACTGATTCCTTTCAACCTGCGGCGCTGCTTGCCTTATTGGCAGCATTTGTTTTCGGGCTTGAAGTCATCATGCTGAAGCTGCTGGCAGCACGCGAAGGAGCCTTTCAGATCATCATCATCGCCAACATGATGGGGACCATTCTTTCATCGATCGTTTGTGTGTTTGTCTGGAAGGCGCCAACGCCGACGCAATGGATGTTGATGCTGTTTCTGGCTCTGACCATGCTTTGCGCGCAAGTGTTCTATACGAACGCGCTGCGGATTGGCGAGGCCAGTTTTGTATTGCCGTTTTCCTACGCGACTTTGTTGTTTGCCGGTCTCTACGATTTTGCGCTGTTTGGGGTCATCCCGCTTCCCGCCAGCCTTGCCGGTGGGGCTGTCCTGGTTGCAAGTGGCATTGTTCTGGCCTGGCGCGATGGCATCAATCAACGTCGTGAGAAGGCTTAGCGGCAGCCCGTTTGACCAATCAGCCCTGCTGCAGGGTAACCGAATAAGCAGCCTTTGTGTTGAGTGTTTTGGAACCACCAAGTTGGTACACTCTGATCAGGTAGTCGCCGCTAACCGGGGCTGATCCGACCCACTCAGTGGGTTCAGCGTCGGATTGTCCCACAAACAGAACCTTTCCGTCGCCGGGCGGGTAGACATCAAAATAAACGAAACTGGATGGCGATTTCAGGTTGACCTGGATGCGCTCGCCTTGATTTGCCTTGAAGACGATGTCGCTGACTTCTCGCCCGGTGATTTCTGCTGAAAACACCATCGGAGCGGTGGTGGACTTAGAAGACGTTTTCGACGCCGGTGTCGTCAGTTTGGAGTTTGGCGGCAAATTCAGCAGGTTTTGCGTACAGCCTAACAGCAAGGGGGCGACCGCCAGCGCAGCGATCATCGGTTTCATGGCGTTGTTACGGTTTATAAGCATGTCGGTTCCCCAGTATTCCCGGTGCGACTATAGGCCAGTTCAGTTGCCGGGGGGAAGTGCCGGAGTGACTCTGCGCATACCGTCTCAGTCGCGGCAAAAATGCGGTTGCGTTGCCACGATAATCCGCTATAAGCGCGCTCATTCCACACGCGGATGCGTGTTGGTCAACGCTCGAACGAGCGATCAGCCTCCAGTTAGAGATAACCCCGGCACTTGACCGACACTCCGGTGCGGCACGTAGGTGTCGTTCTTTTCCGCGCTAGGCTTAACCGGTAAAAGGAGATGCGAGCCATGGCTCTGCCCGATTTTTCTATGCGTCAGCTTTTGGAAGCAGGCGTTCACTTTGGACACCAAACACACCGCTGGAACCCGAAGATGGACAAGTTCATCTTTGGTAAGCGCAATAATATTCACATTCTCGACCTGTCGCAGACCGTGCCGCTGTTGCACAACGCCCTGAAACAGATTTCCGATACGGTTGCTAAGGGCGGACGCGTTCTGTTCGTTGGAACCAAGCGAACAGCTTCGGAGCAGGTTGCCGATGCGGCCCGTCGTTCCGCGCAGTACTACGTCAACGCCCGCTGGCTTGGCGGCATGTTGACGAATTGGAAGACTATATCGAATTCGATCAAGCGTTTGCGCGAGCTGGAAGAGCTGCTCGGGGGGACCGAGCAGAGCTACACCAAGAAGGAGCTGCTTCAACTCACACGCGAGCGTGACAAACTGGAGCGTGCCCTGGGCGGCATTAAGGATATGGGCGGAACGCCGGATCTGATCTTTGTGATCGACACCAACAAAGAAGCGATCGCCATTCAAGAAGCCAGGAAGCTGAAGATTCCGGTTTGCGCAATTCTCGATTCCAATTGTGACACCGACAACATCGACCTGCCCATTCCCGGCAACGATGACGCGTCGCGGGCCATTGCGCTGTATTGCGACCTCGTCGCCAAGGCGGCGATCGATGGTATTGCCCGGCAGCAGGGTTCCTCTGGTGTCGATCTGGGCGCACAGGCCGAAGCACCGGTTGAAGAGGTTCTTGCAGCCGAGCCAGCCGCAGAGCCTGCAGCAGAGCCAGCCGCAGAGCCCGCAGCCGAGCCTGCAGCAGAGCCTGCAGCAGAGATTGAGACTCCCGCTGCCGCTGTTGCGGTAGAAGAAGTCAAAGAAACTGCAGAAGTGGCGCCCGAAGCCGCCGCTGATACCGCTGCAGCCGTTGAAGTGGCCCCCGAAGCATCTGGCGGCGACGATGACAAGCCGCTCTTTGACCGGCCTGAGGGCGAGCCTGACGATCTGAAGAAAATTTCGGGTGTTGGGCCGGTTCTCGAAGGTAAACTTCATGAACTTGGCATCACGAAATACTCCCAGGTCGCTGCTTTCACAAAGGAAGACATCGACCGTGTCGATGATCGGCTTGCTTTCAAAGGCCGCATCGAACGCGATGAGTGGCTGAAACAGGCTGCTGAGCTGGCCAAAGGCTAGGGAGGGGCTTGCGCTGACGCCGGCGCACCCCATCTAATCGAGAATTGTCATCCGCCGGTTAAAACGGCGCGATGACAGTCCTCCCAAAAAAAACATTCAAGCGGATTGAGGCCACCGTTGCCTTGACCGTGAGCCAAAGGAAAGGCTGGAATCATGGCTATCACAGCATCAATGGTGAAAGAACTGCGCGACAAAACTGGCGCCGGCATGATGGACTGCAAGAATGCCCTCAACGAGAACGACGGTGACATTGAAGCCGCCATCGACTGGTTGCGCAAAAAGGGCATTGCAAAGGCTGACAAGAAGTCCGGCCGTACGGCAGCTGAAGGTCTGGTGGCCGTGGTCAGCGAAGGCAGCAAGGCCGCTGTGATCGAATTCAATGCAGAGACCGATTTTGTCTCGCGCAATGAAGACTTTCAGAAGCTGGTCTCCGGAATTGCGGCAACCGCCATCAATACTGATGGATCGGTTGATGCGATTTCTGTTGCCGATCTGGGTGGCAAACCTGTGGCAGACAACATAACCGAAGCAATCGCCACGATCGGCGAGAACATGAGCTTGCGCCGTGCGACTGTCATGCAAGTGGGGCAGGGCGTTGTGGCTTCCTATGTTCACAACGCAATTGCCGATGGTCTGGGAAAAATTGGCGTTCTCGTGGCCTTGGAATCTGCTGGCGATACAGCCTCCCTCGAAGCCATTGGCCGACAGGTTGCGATGCATGTGGCAGCAACAAACCCACTCGCTGCGACCAAAGACGACATGGATCCCGCCATTGTCGAGCGTGAGAAGAAGATTTTCTCTGACAGCGCTCGCGAGTCGGGAAAGCCGGAGAACATCATCGAGAAGATGGTCGAAGGCCGGATTCGCAAGTTCTATGAAGAGAATGTACTTCTGTCGCAGACTTTTGTGATTGACGGCGAAAACTCGGTTGAGCAGGCGTTAAAGAACGCAGAGAAGGATGCCGGAAGTGCAATCGAGCTCAAAGGCTTCGCCCGCTTCCAGTTGGGCGAAGGCATCGAAAAAGAAGCTGATGACTTCGCAGCTGAAGTGGCTGCGATGAACAAAGACAGCTAGTTCTCTGTCCAAACCACGTTAACAGGCGGTCGCGGCATTCGTGACCGCCCTTTTTGTGGCTTTGCAATGCATAGCCTTCCCTCCGGGTAAGGTCGTTCAGCTGGAGCTTTTCGGCGGCACCCCAGTTCATGCAGCGGCAACTCGTCATCGGATGAGTGTTGGTGGATAGTATCAGGAATTTTCCGGCACGCGGCGCCTGATCCAAAATCCGCACAATCATGGTTTCCTGGTTCAAAAAACCAGCGATGTCTGTTGAACCCGATGCATTTCTGGTTCGAGTTTTTGATCGTAAACGCGGCTGGCAAAATCGAACTGCACAAAATCTGCTGATTTCTGTTGGCAAACGCTACGGGGTCCCGCGTGACAACGTCGTGCCTGTTGTGTATCGGGAGGAGGAGGGATTCCAAGGTCGAGATTCGATGGCTAAGCCGGTATTCAATCGCATTCTGTACAAGATATCAGGCGAAGCGCTGATGGGCGGCCAGGGATTCGGCATTGATCCGCAGATGGTCTCGCACATCGTCGATGATATTGTTGAAGCCCGTGACCTCGGCGTCTCGATGGCCCTTGTGGTTGGCGGCGGTAATATTTTTCGGGGCGTGGCGCTGGCTTCCAAAGGCTCAGATCGGGTTACCGGCGACCATATGGGGATGCTGGCGATTGTCATGAATGCTCTGTCCTTGCGCATGGAGTTTGATAAGCGTGGTGTCGGTTGCACGGTGTTGTCCGGACTGGCTGTACCGCAGGTCTGCGAGTCTTTTACCCAGCGTGGCATGATTGCTGCTCGCGACCGCGGAGATATCATCATTTTCGCAGGTGGCACCGGCAGCCCATATTTCACATCGGACACCGGCGCGGCATTGCGTGCATCTGAGTTTGGCGCAGACGCCATCCTCAAGGGGACCCAGGTCGACGGCGTCTATAGTGCGGATCCTAAGAAGGATCCCAATGCCGTTCGCTACGATGAATTGTCTCACGACGACTTGCTGGAAAAGAAGCTTGCCATCATGGATGCTTCGGCCGTGGCGCTCGCACGCGACAATGCAATTGACCTGGTGGTTTTTTCGCTTCACCAAAAGGGTGAGCTTGCCAGGGTAATAGCCGGGCAGGGCACCTTTACTCGTGTGTTGAGTACACAGGGGTAAAATTTACAGAAATCGGGAATTGAAGAATGGCTGACGGCATTGATCTAAACGACATCAAGAAACGCATGGAAGGGGCGATTGCTGCTTTTCATAAAGATCTCGGAGGCCTGCGCACCGGCCGTGCCTCGGCGGCCATTCTTGATCCGGTCATGGTGGATGCTTACGGACAGAAGATGCCGATCAACCAGGTGGCGAATGTCAACGCGCCTGAGCCCAAGCTGATCACCGTCCAGATTTGGGACAAGAGCATGGTTGGACCGGTCGAAAAGGCCGTACGTGAAGCCGGCCTCGGGTTGAACCCTGTCGTGGACGGCCAGAACCTGCGAATTCCGTTGCCCGATCTAAATGAAGAGCGTCGCAAGGAATTGGTAAAGGTTGCCAAGGATTATGCAGAAAACGCGAAAGTGGCGATCCGCCATGTGCGTCGCGACGGCATGGAAACCCTGAAGAAGGCGGAAAAAGACAAAGAAATTGGTCAGGATGATGCTCGGGCAACATCCGACAAGGTGCAAAAACTGACCGACGAAATGATTGCGGATGTTGAGCAGCACCTAACGACAAAAGAAGCTGAGATTATGCAGGTCTGACAGTCGGCCGAAAAATGGCCGGACAACGTTTTGATTGCGCAGATGGGATGAATTGATGGGAATTGGTGTGAGGTTGCCCAGTCTGGCAAACAGTGAACCGACTGAAAAGGTAACCGGAATTCAGCCGCCTGAACATGTGGCCATTATCATGGATGGCAACGGCAGGTGGGCTCAAGCACGGGGGTTGCCAAGAACCCAGGGACACCGCAGGGGCGTTGATGCCGTTCGTCGTGCCGTTCGCGCAGCCGGTGAATTGGGCATTAAGACGCTGACTTTGTTTTCATTTTCATCTGAAAACTGGTCACGCCCTGCTGCAGAAGTCAGTGACCTGATGGGCCTGCTGAAGATGTTTATCCGTCGCGATCTGGCTGATCTGCACAAGGAAAATGTTCGAATTTGTGTGATCGGAGCGCGGGAAGGAGTGCCCGAAGATGTCCTGCCGCTGATCGAGGAAGCCGAGAACCTTACGCGCAACAATACAGCAACGCGGCTCGTGATTGCCTTCAACTATGGCTCCCGGGACGAGATTGTGCGGGCGACGCGGCGCCTTGCGGAAGCGGTGAAGGCGGGCGTGCTCGACCCGCAGGATATTGATGATCACACGCTTTCGACATCGCTGGACACGGGCGAATGGCCTGATCCGGATCTTATCATCCGCACCTCCGGCGAGCAGCGACTGTCCAATTTCCTCATGTGGCAGGCAGCCTATTCAGAATTCGTATTTATGGATTGCCTCTGGCCGGACTTTTGCCGGGAAACCCTTGAGGCAGCTCTGACAACCTATTATGCGCGTGACCGCCGATATGGCGGGCTGGCAGTAAATTCCGCAACGTGACCGGTCAGCCGACATCCGGAGGCATTCTTTCGACCGAACTGGGGCAGCGCGTGCTTTCTGCGGTCGCCATGCTTGTCGTGGTGGTCGCAATCACCGTCATTGGGGGGAGCACGTTTTCGCTTCTGTGGACGTTGATTTCCGCCATTTTGTTCTACGAGTGGCGCAACATTGTTGCGCAAGATGATTTTGACACCATTGATGGGCTCGCGGTTGTGGCGTTGTTCGTCGGCCTGATCCTGGCGCTGGCAGGCATGAGACTCGCCGGAGCAGCGGTTATCCTGCTGCTTCCTTTGCTGGGCCTGATAAATGCAGGCGCACAGGAGCGCAGCAAGGCAGCCTGGATATGGTTCGGTGCGGCCTACAGCTCCATACTGGCATTTACGTTGCCGGTTGTCCGTGGAGGGGCATCTGAAGGTGGTCTTGCTCTGGTGTTTTTCCTGTTTCTGGTCGTCTGGGCAACGGACATCGTCGCCTATTTTGCCGGGCGTCGGTTCGGCGGCCCAAAACTGATGCCCAAAGTGTCTCCCAAAAAGACCTGGTCCGGCGCCCTGGGAGGCCTGGCGGGTGCGATTCTGATTGCCTTTGCATTTTCGGGTATACTAAAGGGCATCGCGCTGTCTTATCTTGTGGTGGTGGCGGGGCTTGTCTCTGTGATTTCACAGGCGGGCGACCTGTTTGAATCGTGGATTAAGCGCCGGTATTCGGTCAAGGATTCGAGTAATCTGATACCGGGTCATGGCGGCTTCCTGGACCGGCTCGACGGATTGATTCCGGCGTCGGTTCCCGTCGCTGTTTACGCCCTGTTAACGATGGCATAAACGATTACGGGAGTTTTACGCTTCATACTCGCCAAACCGCTAATTTTCTGCACTGGCGCCTTATCTTAGTCGCCTTTGCAATCGACGCAGTCCGGGGCTTGAAACGTTTTGCCTGGGCAGACTTCGGACGGACGGGAATCCATGGACTTATTCACAGCGCCTTCGGCCATCTTTAATTTTGTAATCGGCACCCTGCTGCCGTTTTTCTTCGTGCTGACGATTGTCGTCTTTTTCCACGAGCTTGGCCATTTCCTCGTAGGCCGCTGGAACCGTGTTAAGGTCGAGACGTTTGCTGTGGGCTTTGGACCGGAACTCTTTGGTTTTAATGACAAACACGGTACGCGCTGGAAATTCTGCGCCATTCCCCTTGGCGGATATGTGAAGTTCCTCGGCGACAGCGATGGCAGCAGTCGACCGGATCATGATGCTCTCGCAAACATGAATGAGCGTGAACGGGAAGGGGCTTTTGAAAGCAAGGCGCTTTGGCGCAGGGCGGCAATTGTCGCTGCCGGTCCCATTGCAAACTTTATTCTCGCGATCGTGATCTATACCGGCCTCTTCAGCTACTTTGACGACGTCAAGCTTACCCCGGTTGTTGGCGTTGTCATGGAGGATTCCGCTGCTGAAACGGCTGGCTTCAAGAAGGGCGACCAGATCGTTGCGGTGAACGGAGATCAGGTCGAGCAATTTGCTGACCTGCAGCGGGCCACGATGTTCAGCACGGATTCAGAGCTTACATTTCTGATCCTGCGTGACGGCAAGGAACTGACTCTCAAGGCCGTGCCGCGGATGACCGAAAGAACTGATCCATTCGGCAACAAGTACAAGGCCGGCCTGCTTGGTATCATGCAGGACAAAGACGAGAAATACATCACCCGGACGAGTCTTGGTCCGATTGAAGCTTTTGCCAAAGCCGTTGACCGGACCTGGGGCGTCGTGACGGGCACCTACAATTTCTTAAAGCAGCTAATATTGGGCCAGCAGGAGGCCAAGGAGCTTCGCGGCCCAATTGGAATCGGCCAGATTACCTCACAGGTAGCAACGCTGGGCGTGTTGCAATTGTTATCGCTCGCAGCCGTTTTGTCTGTCAGTATCGGCCTGCTCAATTTGATGCCGATTCCCGTTCTCGATGGCGGTCATCTGATGTTTTACGCAATCGAGGCTGTTCGGGGACGCGCGCTGCAGCCAAAAACCCAGGACATCGCCTATAGAATCGGTATTACCTGCGTGTTGGGTTTGATGCTGTTTGCGACCTCGAACGACATCTTGAGACTGCTGGTACCGTCCTGATTTGGGGCATTTGTTAAGATTTTGTTTACCAAAGCACGACTCTGTTACATGTTTTCAACGGTTCACAATCAATTTCCGTCACCTTCCAGCCGTCGCTGGTTGCCTTGGTAAAAAAAGACTATAGAAAACGTTAATGATTGCGACAAACCGCCCGTAAGCGTTTACTGTCGCGCAACGAATCTGGAACGAATTGTTCGGAAGTACGAGAGCTCTATGAATTCCTTCATCAAGCTGTATGAATTGTTGGCTCGCGCCGTTGCTGTTTTCGCGATGGCCGTGATGATACCGGCGACTGTCGCCACAATTACCAACACATCAATAGCGACTCAGGCTGAAGCAGCCGTCGTCCGCTCAATTTCGGTGCGCGGCAATCAGCGTGTCGATGCCGAGACGATCAGATCATATCTGACGATTACGCCAGGCGCTTCGTTTACCTCGTTTGACACCGATGAGTCGCTTCGCCAGCTCTTCGCAACCGGGCTGTTCTCAGACGTGCGTATCGCACAGAGGGGCAGCACGCTGGTTGTCGAAGTTGAGGAGAACCCAGTCGTCAATCTTGTTCGCTTCATCGGTAACGACAAGGTCAAGGACGAGCAGCTGCAGTCGATTGTGCAACTACAGAGCCTCAGCATTTTCAGCCAGGAGAAGCTCGACAGTGATGTTGAGCGGGTTCGCGAAGCCGTCAGGCGTTCCGGCCGCAGCGCGGCCCAGGTGACAGCCAATGTTGAGCAACTGGAAAACAACCGCGTTAATATCGTTTTCAACATCAATGAGGGTGGGCGGACCAAAATCGCCGAAATCAACTTTGTCGGCAATAATGCATTTGGTGACCGCCGCCTGACGGAAGTGATCTCCCATAACGAGTCGAACTTCCTGAGTTGGTTGAAGCGTGACGACATTTACGACGCCGACAGGCTGCGCGCCGACGAAGAGCGGTTGCGCCGGTTTTACTTCAACCGCGGCTACGCAGACTTCCGCTCGATCTCCGCAGTTGCCGACCTGAATGTGGAGAGCAACAGCTATACGATCACATTCACAGTCGACGAAGGTGAACGATACAGATTTGGCGAAGTGGCCATCGACAACGCCCTGACCGTTGTGGACGACTCAATCCTGCAGGACTCGCTCGAAATTGCTTCCGGGGATGTTTACAGCGCTCGCAAAATCGAGAAAACGCTTGTTGCGATGACCGAGGCGATTGCTGCTTCGGGGTATCCGTTTGCGGAAGTTACCCCAAGGGGCGACCGTGATTTCGACAACCGCACAGTCAATATCACATTCTTCATCGACGAAGGCCCACGGACTTATATCGAACGCATCGAAGTGGTCGGCAACACCCGCTCACGCGGTTACGTTATCCGGCGCGAATTTGATGTGGCCGAAGGGGATGCCTATAACCGTGTCCTGGTTAACCGCGCCAAGCGGCGTCTCGATGCACTGGGGTTCTTTGAAACAGTCCGAATCACAACGCGTCCGGGCTCTGCTCCTGACCGCGTGATTGTCGTGGTTACCGTTAAGGATAAGCCAACAGGTGAATTCGCCTTTGGCGGTGGTTTCTCATCGACAAACGGTGCCGTTGGCGAAATCTCGATCGAAGAAAAGAACTTTCTCGGTCGCGGCCAGTATCTGAAGATTTCCGGTGGATTTGGCGAAGATACACAAAAGTACGAGCTTTCGTTTACTGAGCCCTACTTCCTCGGTCAGCGTATCGCTGCAGGCTTTGATATTTCGCGTGAAACCAATGAGCCGGATTCGGATGATGGTGTCCTGATATCCAGTGAAGTTACGATCGGTCGTTTGCGTGCGCAGGCACCAATTACCGACTATTTCAGCGCAACGGTGAACTACACCTACAAGCACGAAGAATTCAACAATAATTCGGGTGCCATCATTTCTGCTGTAAGTCAGCAAGCGATCGATGAATCGCCTTATACGACTTCGTCATTGGGCTATGGCTTCATCTACGCCGATATCGACAATTTCAGCAATCCGCGTGAAGGCATTTATGCCACCTTCAATCAGGACTTTGCCGGTGTGGGCGGTGATGCTGCTTTCGTGAAAACGACGGCAAAGGCGACCGCTTATTACCTGGCTTCTGAAGATGCGGACATTGTTTTGGTTGGCTCGATTGCTGCCGGTAACGTGACCGGTTACGGCAGTGATACTTTGCGCCTGACGGACAATTTCTTCCAGGGCGGCGAAACGATCCGTGGCTTCAAGACCAGAGGATTTGGACCAAGGGACCTATCCACGAATGAGTCTCTGGGAGGAGACACTTATTTCAACGCGACAGCCGAGGTGCAATTTCCGCTGCCGCTGGTCTCGCGTTCCTTCGGATTGCGGGGCGCTGTGTTCGCCGATGCCGGTACTCTGTATGGCAACGATTTCAATGGCGCTCTGACCGGAACACCGGCTCAGCAGGCCGCAACCCTGGCGAGCTTCAATGATCAGCAGATCAGGGCATCTGTAGGTGCCTCGATCATCTGGGAATCACCCTTTGGCCCGCTGCGCATGGATTTCTCGCACGTTCTCGCCAAGGCGGACTACGACCGCACAGAGTTCTTCCGGTTCGGCGTCAGAACGAAATTCTAGGCATTGTGCCTTTCTCGCTCCTGGCCGCCGCCTTCAAGTGGCGGCCTTTTCATAGGTAAAACGTGCCCGGTTCGCATCCTTTCTTCAAAACTCCCGAACCGGTATCGCTCGGCTCCCTTGCTCGTTCCCTCGACTGTACCTTGCGCTCGGATTCCCACGCGGACGTTACGATCGCCGCAGTAGCGCCTGTCGAAGCCGCAGATGCAGGCTGCCTGACATTTCTCAGCAACCCAAAATACATTTCCGCGGTACGCAAGACAAAGGCGGGGGCTGTTATCTGTTCACCCCGCCATGCCGGTTTGATTGACGACGAGACGCCGGTTCT
>CALIOE010000080.1 GCA_938044775.1 uncultured Rhizobiaceae group bacterium | reverse complement strand
CAGCAATCGGCTGTGCGGATAAGTTGCTGTTTTTTCAAGCAAACGACAGTAGAAAAATTCAGTACTCTGACAGTTTGTATCTTACTTTAACCATTTGTTAATAATTTTGTTGACTCCGAAGCGCCGGAGTTCAAGAATTAGCCAGGGGTTTAAGTAGGGTTGTTGCTGTCGCGACTGCAATACCCAAGTCTTTGGATCGGGAATCGCGACGCAACAGGTGGAAGCGCAAGCTTTCACTTTTCGCGGTTCCAGGGGCACATTCTGAGGGAATTGGGTATCGGCTGCGCGGCAACCGGATGGGTGCCACGATGCGTAAATATGACGAAAACCGGGGCGCGGTTTCGTTTGAAACTGCAAAAAGAGCAAAAAGATCGGCGAGAAAAACCGCTTTGGTTGCTGGGGGTGCAGGATTTCTGGGCTCGCATCTGTGCAAGAGGTTGCTGGACGAAGGCTGTAGCGTCGTCTGCGTTGACAATTTTCAGACAGGCAGGACCGCAAATCTGGTCGAACTGATGACCGGGACCTCGTTTTCAGTCATCAGACACGATGTGATCCAACCGCTGAAGATCGATGGCAGTATTGATGAGGTCTACAATCTGGCCTGTGCGGCTTCGCCGCCGAAATACCAACAAGACCCGATACACACGATGCAGACCTGCGTGAACGGCACGCTGAATTTGTTGGAGCTTGCCCGCGCCAAGGGCGCTCGCTTTTTTCAGGCATCAACGTCTGAGGTCTACGGTGATCCCATGGTTCATCCGCAGCCGGAAGAATACCACGGAAATGTAAATCCGTATGGACCACGTTCCTGCTACGATGAAGGCAAACGCGCTGCCGAGGCACTTTGCCACGACTTTGCGGACCGATTCGATCTTACCGTCAAAGTAGCGCGGATATTCAACACCTACGGCCCGCAAATGCTGGCCGATGATGGCCGCGTTGTTTCCAACTTCATCGTCCAGGCCTTGAAGGGTGATCCGATCACCATTTACGGCTCCGGAGATCAGACCCGGTCATTTTGCTATGTCGACGACCTGATTGAGGGCATCCTGAGGCTTATGCGATCGGATGACCGTGTCACAACTCCGGTCAATCTGGGTAACCCCGTAGAGTTTACTATGCTGCAACTCGCGGAACTGGTGATCGGGCAAACCGGCTCCTCATCGAGTCTGGTGTCATGCGCATTGCCTGTCGATGATCCCCGGCAGCGGCGCCCAGACATATCCAGGGCAAAAGAGGCCCTTGATTGGGAGCCGACGACCATGCTTGCAGATGGGCTGGCCAAAACGACCGCCTACTTTGCAGACCAGATCACCCATGAAAATGCTCGTCTGTCGGAACTGGCATAATGTCTGCCACGCGGATACTGGTGACAGGTGGTGCTGGATTTATCGGCAGCCACACTTGCAAGGCTCTGGCCTCAAGTGGCTATGTGCCTGTCACTCTGGACAATCTAAGCACAGGCAACCGACGGTCGGTGCAATGGGGGCCCCTGGTTGAAGCCGATGTTCGGGACACCGGGCGCGTGCAGGAAACACTGATTTCCAACGAGATCGAAACCGTGATCCATTTTGCCGCATCTGCCTATGTCGGTGAATCTGTAACGGACCCTGGCAAATACTACAGCAACAACGTTGCCGGCATGATTTCGCTGTTAGAGGCCTGCAATGTTGCTGGTGTCAACCAGGTAATTTTCTCCAGCAGTTGTGCGACTTACGGAATACCAGCATCGCTACCGATCTCGGAAAGCGAAAAGCAAGAACCGATCAACCCTTACGGCAGGACCAAGTTAATTGGCGAAGAGATGCTTGCTGACCATGCAGCAGCGCACGGTCTCAAATACGTCATCCTACGGTATTTTAACGCATGCGGCGCGGACCCCGATGGCGATCTGGCCGAGTGGCACGACCCTGAAACCCACCTCATCCCGCTCGCATTGCTCGCTGCAGCCGGGAAGAGCGAAAGACTGAATATTTTTGGGCGCGATTACGATACGCCGGACGGAACCTGCGTGCGCGATTACATCCATGTGTGCGACCTGGCCAATGCGCATATGCGGGCATTTGAGTATTTGAAAGCCGGAGGGGAGAACCTTGCCGTCAACCTGGGCTCAGGCACAGGGCTTTCAATCCTCGAAATTGTTGGAGCAATCGACAGGTCCACGCGGCGCAAAGTTCCGGTTCAGTTCGACGAGAGACGCGCTGGCGACCCGCCGAACCTCTATGCTGATCCGTCGCTTGCTCGCGACAAGCTTGGTTTTGTAGCCCAGATGTCCGACATCGATGCGATCGTGAAGACAGCAGCACCGAATTTCGGGCTGGAGTTGGTTGATCATGCAAAGTGTTGACACAGAATTCGCCACATCGGTTCGCGGCGCTCCTGCCAGTCAGGCAATCCAATTTCTGAAACCCATTATGGGCACCGGAAGTCGGATCAAGTACAGTGTTTTGCTGATCTGCTGGCTGGCCAGCGCGGCCTTCTTCTGGATCTGGTGGCTGACACCAGAGCACAATATCGGGGCATTTCGGTTTGCAATCGTTTCGGCCGGAATGGGGTGGATCTATTTTCTGCAGTTCTATTTCCTGGGCATGTTCATGCAGGCGCGCGCGGTAAGCCCGCAGGTTGAGTTTGAAGCTGAGCCAAGGGTTGCAATGATCGTCACTAAAACGCCCGCGGAGCCATTTTCCATCGTACGGGCGACCCTGGAAGCAATGCTGGCTCAGGGCAAAGATCACGCAACCTGGCTGGCCGATGAGGACCCCAGCGATGAAACCCTGAAATGGTGCGGCGACCACGGCGTTTTGATTTCAACTCGAAAGGGCCGTGACGACTACCACCGTCCGGCGTGGCCACGTCGAACCCGCTGTAAGGAAGGCAATCTGGCTTTCTTCTATGATCAGTACGGGTACGAGAACTACGACATTGTTGCACAACTTGACGCCGATCATGTTCCCCAGCCGGGATATCTGCGAGAAATTGTCAGACCGTTCGCCGACCCCTGCGTCGGCTACGTGAGCGCTCCAAGTGTTTGTTCCAGCAACGAAAACGACAGCTGGGCCGCCCGCGCCCGACTCTACAGCGAGGCTATGTTCCACGGTGTTTTGCAGGCGGGATACACAGGGCGCTGGGCGCCCATGTGCATCGGGTCGCACTACGCCGTACGGACAAAGGCGCTCAAGGAGGTCGGAGGACTTGGCCCCGAGCTCGCGGAAGATCATTCCACAACGATGATCATGAATTCGGGCGGATGGCGCGGAGCCCATGCCATGAATGCTAATGCCATAGGGGCCGGCCCATCCAGCTTTTCCGATATGGTGACGCAGGAATTCCAGTGGTCGCGAAGCCTGCTGACACTTTTGCTGACCTATACTCCGCGCTACTTTTCCGGCCTCCCGGGTCGGTTGAAATTTCAGTTCGTCTTTTCCCAACTTTGGTATCCGCTTTTCGCACTCTTTATGGCAGCGATGTTTGTGATGCCGATTGCGGCTTTGGCGTTTGGCATTCGTTTTGCCGACGTCACCTACCCGGCTTTTCTGGCTCACGTCATTCCGACCACAATCGTGCTGGTGATTACGGCATTTGAGATGCGTCGCGACGGCTTGTTTCGACCGCTGGATGCCAAGGTTATGGGCTGGGAAAAGGTCCTCTTTCCCTGCGCCCAGTGGCCCTGGGTTCTCTGGGGTTGTGTCATGGCGGTTGGCGACAAAATGAGCGGCAAATTCGTTGACTTCCGGATCACTCCAAAAGGTGATGGAAGCCGCGAACTGTTGCCGATGCGTGTGCTGATGCCTTACTTCGTGCTTGCCGCAGGTTCCGTACTGCCGGTGATTGTCTTCGCCGATGTTGGAGAAGCGCGCGGATTCTATCTTCTGGCTCTGGTGAACGCGGTCCTCTACACGGTATTGCTGGCGGTCATTCTCTTCAAACATGTCCAGGAAAACGGCATTCGCTGGAATTCGGATCCACTTCGCCTCGGCGCTCAGACCTCCCTGGCAGGATGCCTTGTTTTGATGTCCGTTTCTGCCCTGTCGCTTCGCGGCCTGGACGGATTGGACGCGCTGTCGAAAGGGCTGGAGCCGCTTTCGCTTACAGAGACGCGGTTTTTGGCTTCGGGAGCGGGTCGGGCGCCGGCCGGCACCCAGCGAACTCATTTCAAATTGAAGTGGGAGTCTGAAGCCAAATGATAAATCATTACTCACTGCATGACAGTTTATGTAACGACGGGAGCAATTGCTTTCGCATCTGGAACGGTTTCGTTCCACAAAAAGAGGAGTAGGAAAATGCTCGTTCGATTTAGAATGCTCGAAGGAAAGAAATTCATTCAGGCTGCCTTGGTCACAACATTGACCGTTGCCTGCGCCACCGCAACGCTTGCGGCACCTCCCGGCCCTCTCGAGTTTGGTGCATATGATCCGGGCGGAGACTTTTCGTCCGATCCCAGAGTTGAAATAGAGCATGTATTTCTGCCCTGGGAAGACATAGACCTCGAAAGCCTGCCGGCGGCGGATGCCTACGCGCAGGCGCGGGGTCGAAAAATTCTTGTCACCATTGAGCCCTGGACCTGGACACGCAGCGAACGCAACACTGCCGAGTTCCTGCAGGCGGGGATCGCGTCCGGTGATTATGATCAGAATGTCCGAGAGATATGTTCCAGACTTGGTGCCCTCAAGAGTGAAGTCACTGTGCGCTGGGGCCATGAAATGGATGACCTGTCAGGGCAATTCATCTGGTCAGGCTGGAATCCGGAAACCTATATAAACGCCTATCGCCGCGTGGTTGACACCTGTCGCGAAAGTGCTCCGGGTCTGCAGTATATGTGGTCACCTCTGGGGCGTGAGACGCTGACCAGCTACTATCCCGGTGATTCCTATGTAGACGTCATCGGCTTGACGGTTTTTGGTTTGCAGGAATGGGACAACGACAAGCATGGTCGTGACCGGACCTTCAATGAAATCCTTAAGCCCGGCTACGACCGCGCCGTGACGTTTGGCAAGCCAATTGTTGTTGCTGAACTGGGCTATGTTGGTGATGACGCTTATGTTCAGGCCTGGGAGAATACGGTACGGCAAAGCCATCCCGAATTCCCAGCTCTTACGGGCGTCGTCTACTTCAATCAGAAGGAAGTTTACCCCTGGCCGGAGAATTACGGTCTGCCAGACTGGCGGGTTGGGTCGCGCGTACTGAACTAAAAACGTTGTGGATCCGACGTGGCGGGGTCGGAATGGCAAAGGCTGGATGAAAGCCTTTGCAGTGACAGGAGTGAGACGAATGAAAATTTCAGCCGGGACAATATTGTTCTTCGTAGCGTTGGTTCTGGGGACAGCTGGGGCGTCCGCTGCCAGTGTCTCGAAACGTGCGGAAGCCGCAACGCCAATGACAATCAACGAGTTGTTCAAACTGTATCACAACCGGTCGTGGCTCTGGAGCCGTGGAGCTGGGTTCATGGCCAACAGCAAACGCCGCTTCACGTCGATTATTTCCGTCCGGGAGCGTAGTTACGGCGAAGGCAACTGGTATCTTCCTGGTCGCGGAAAAATGTGCTTCCGCGCCACATGGCACAGCAAGGATGGTTCGGCCCGCACCGTAACCTGCT
>CALIOE010000079.1 GCA_938044775.1 uncultured Rhizobiaceae group bacterium | reverse complement strand
ATGCCGCGTGACATGATCGAGAACGAGCGTTCGACCGCAATCTCGCCAAGCGAAGCGATTGAGGAGAAAGTCTCACTCTCGGACCGTTTCGGCCTCTGGCTGGGTTTTCACAAATGCAGTCAGGACGACTATCTCAACATGGTCGAGGGATACATCAACCATTTCCAACTCGGCACAACGCTGGATGATGTGCGAGGCGATGCGCTGGAATGGTCGACCACCCGCGGCAGTCGATCCGGTCGTGTTGCCTGGCAATATGTCTGTGACCTCGCCGGCAGGCTCGGAAGACAGCTGGGGTAAGCCTATTTAGCCAGGTGCTTCAGCGGATTTACCGGATTTGAATTCTTTCGCAGTTCGAAATGCAGCTTCGGGACGTTGGCATTGCCGGACTTGCCCGATTTGGCGATGACCTGCCCACGCTTGACCTTGTCGCCCCGCTTGACCAACACGTCGCTGGAATGGGCGTAGGCCGAAACCCAGCCGCCCTCGTGGCTGAGCAGAACCAGCTTGCCAAAATCCTGCAATTCAGAGCCGGAATAGATCACGGTGCCGTTTTCGGACGCCTTGACCGGCGTGCCAAGCGGGACGGAAATATCAATACCGTCACTGGCTGTGCCGTTCTTGCGTTCCCCAAACTTGGTGATCACGCGGCCCTTGGCAGGCCAGCGGAACGAACTGGAGGCCGTTTTAGCAGGGTTGGAGACTTTCTCCTCGGCCCGCTTGGCGATGTTGATCGTTTCCTGCGGCTGTTCGCGCTTGTTAACTTTAGCGGTTTTGATCTCCCGAGCAGGAACACTGCCGGTCGATGCCGGGTCGATCTGAACGGTGCCGGAGGTTGGTGGCGTAAGCTGACCGCCGCTCTCCTCGATCGCGTCACCGGCATCTGCCGCCTTGGCTTCCACGGCGCGTGATGCACTGGCTGTTTTGGTCCGTGGATTGTTGTCGGGAGCGGATACCGGAGCATTCTTTCCATACGAATAGGTCGGAATGAGAATTTCGCGACCAGCGGTCAAAGCAGCCGGGTCGGAAATCACATTGGCCTTCATTATTGCTCTGACCGGAACGCCATAACGGCGCGACAGGTTGTAAAGGGTCTCGCCCTCGCGAACGGTCACGATCGTGCCTTTCGACTTGTTCCAGCCTGGAGAGAGCTTTTTGCCGGAACCATTGTCTTTAGCCACGCCCACCGGTTTGAGGGCCGGACTTGGGGCTGCAGGCGGGGTCGGCGCGGATTCTCGTATTGAACCCGTGGTTACGGCGTTGTCGTCAAGGACCCGCAAGGGACGCGCCTGAGATGTGCGGGGTTGCAACACAACCCGGCCATTGCTGTCCGTTGGGGCCGGCAATTCGGAACGCTGTACAGTTGGAGCAAGCGGTTCGCCGCGCTCAACCCGGGTCGATGGCGCTGAATAGGCAGGCTGCTCTTGCTGAATCTCGTCACCAGGAAATGGCTGGCCTGGAATGCCGCGTTTTTCGATAATGGCACGCTGATTGTCGGTCAGGTTTGTATTTGTGGTCAACGCATCTTCGAAGCGAATGGCATCCGCACTACAAGCCGATAGAAACCCGGCTACGGCAATCAGGGCCGTTGCCCGTGAAAACGCAACGAGGCGTGGCGCTAAAATTTTGGTACGCATGACTCACCCACAGACTACATTCAAAGCGAGTGTTTATTAAGAAGCATCAACCTTAATCGGCGGTTAAACGGCAGCGCAAAATTGCAGCTTTTTGGATCAGAGTACTTCGGCAACGCCTTTTTCGAAGCTCGGAAACCTGCCGCTGAAAAGCTCCTCGCGCTCAAAACGGTTACCGATGCGACTCAACCGCGTCACAATCTGTTCGGTGCCCGCTGCACCCAGGGGTGCAACGACAACACCTTCAACAGTGAGGTTTTCCAGCAGAAAACGCGGCTGCTCCTCAAACGCCAGATCGGTTACAATACGGTCGTACAGCCCCTGGCGGACGCTTGAGCCATCGGCCTGGTCAAAGGTAACATTTCCCCGGCCCAGCGCTTTGAGGCGCTCCGAAGCGGCATTGACGAGGGTTTTGTATCGATCGACCGTGTGAACCCGCTGGGCCAGCGACGACAGAATCGCGGTCTGAAATCCGCTGCCGGTTCCTATCTCAAGAACCGCATGGGAGGGCTGTACTCCCAAAGCTTCAACCATGCGGACAGTTAGATCCGGCGGCATCATCATTTGTCCGCAGGCCAACGGCATGCTGGTCGCAGACCAGGCTCCGGCAAACTGTTCACCGGGAATAAACCGTTCGTGGGGCGCAGACTCCACAGCTTTCAGCAAGGCCGGGTCGGTGATTCCAAGCCCCCGCAGCCGCAACATCAGCCCGACAAATCCCTCGCCGCTGACAGGTTCCACCTTTGGCATTGTTCCCTCATTCACAGAGCTAGTTTCTCACTCATCGTTTTCAGATATTGATGATTTGTCATGTCCATCCGGACCGGAGTCACGGCCACATAACCGTCGCGCACAGCGTCAATATCGCTTCCCGGCTGCGCGTCCGGCTGCTTGCCGATGAACTCCAGCCAGTAGTACGGCAGACCACGCCCGTCTGCACGCTGCCCAATGCCGAGTCCATGTTCAAACTTGCCCTGTGTCGCCACCACACTGCCCTTGCATTCATCGGCGGAACACTGAGGGAAGTTGACATTGATCAGCGTATCTTTCGGCAGATCCAGTGCAATCAGCTTTGTCAGCAGGTTCGGGGCAAGAGTCGCCGCAGTTTCCCACGGCACCTCGCGGTTGCTGTCATAGGCGAAAGCCTGACTCAGCGCGACCGACTTGATACCGAGCAACGCACCTTCCATGGCCCCTGCAACCGTCCCGGAATAGGTGACGTAATCGCCAAGATTCTGGCCGGCATTGACCCCCGAAAGTATCAGATCAACCGGACCAGACACGAGCTGACGCACGCCCATGATCACACAATCCGTGGGGGTTCCGGTTACCGCGAAGGTTTTGTCGCGCACTTCCCGTGCCCGCAACGGATGCGACAGAGTCAATGAATGGGCCAGCCCGCTCTGATCGGTTTCCGGCGCAACAATCCAGATGTCGTCTGACAGCGTCCGAGCGATATCTTCCAATACTTTTAGGCCATGAGCGTGAATGCCATCATCGTTAGTCAACAGGATACGCATCAGACCTTTTCCCCGCCGATCAAAGTCAAACCGCCCATGTAAGGCGACAGAACTTCGGGCACGCGAATGCTGCCGTCCTCGTTCTGGTAATTTTCGACCACCGCAATCAGGGCCCGGCCCACGGCAACGCCGGAACCGTTCAATGTGTGGCAGAACTGCAGTTGCTTCTCACCCTCAACACGATAGCGGGCATTCATACGTCGGGCCTGGAAGTCACCGCAGACCGAACATGATGAAATTTCGCGGTAGGCATTCTGGCCCGGCAACCAAACCTCAATGTCATAGGTTTTGTGAGCTCCAAAGCCCAAGTCTCCGGTGCAAAGAACCACAGTCCTGTAATGCAGACCAAGTTTATCCAGGACTGTCTCCGCACATTTGGTCATGCGCTCGTGTTCAGATTCACTGCTGTCTTGACTGGTAATCGAAACCATTTCGACCTTGTAAAACTGGTGCTGGCGAAGGTAACCGCGGGTATCGCGGCCCGCCGATCCCGCCTCGGAACGGAAACAGGCCGTATGGGCCGTCATCCGCTGTGGCAGATCGCCGGGCGCGTAAACAGCATCAGCACCCATATAGGCCAGAGGGACTTCCGCTGTCGGGATCAGCCAGCGGCCATCCGTGGTCCTGAAAAGATCGTCGGCAAACTTGGGCAGTTTGTCAGTGCCGTATGCAGCTTCGTCCCTGACCAGCAAAGGCGGTTGTATCTCAGTATAGCCATGCTCGTTGATGTGCAGATCGAGCATGAATTGCCCAAGTGCACGCTCAAGCCGGGCAATCCCGCCCTTAAGAACAGCAAACCTCGAACCGGATATCTTTGCCGCCGCTTCAAAGTCCATTTCTCCAAGCGCTTCGCCAAGCTCGAAGTGTTCTTTCGGCTCGAAACCAAAGTCAGGCTTTTCCCCACCCCGACGTAACTCGACATTGTCCGCTTCGTCCGAACCCGAGGGAACATCCGGATGGGGCAGATTTGGAAGCTCGGACAGCGCGTCAGTCACAGCTTGTGCAAGCTTTTTGCTCTCCTCCTCTCCGGTCTGCAGGATTCCCTTGATTTTGGCGACTTCTTCAATGGCGGCCTGCGCTGCTTTCTCATCGCCCGAAGCCTTTGCCTTGCCGATCTCCTTGGAAGCCCGGTTTCGCTGCTCCTGTTTTTCCTGAAGTCCGGCAATGTGGGCCCTACGCTTATCGTCCAGCGCAACGAGCCCTGCAGCCTGAGGCGCCAGGCCGCGCGAGAGCATCCCCTCATCAAATTTCTGAGGATGTTCCCTTATCCATTTAATATCAAACATTTATCTGTCGCTGTCTTGTTTCCTGAGCGACAGACCAGAAAACGTTGATCAGGCGCTTTGCTCCGCCGCTTCCTGCTCCTGCCGTTTCTGCTCAATGAGTCGCGTGGCAAAGATGGACAGTTCGTAGAGAAGCAGACTGGGAACTGCAAGGCCAAGCTGGCTTATCGGGTCTGGAGGGGTCAGAACCGCTGCAGCAACGAATGTCAGGACAACTGCATATTTGCGCTTGTCCTTAAGACCTTTCTCGCTGACCAAACCAGCTCGCGCCAGAAGTGTGATCACAACGGGCATCTGGAAAACCAGCCCGAATGCAAAGATCAGGGTCATAATCAGCCCCAGATACTCGCTGACCTTTGGCAACAGTTCAATCGTTGCCCGTCCCTCACCGCTGTCGACCTGCATGGACAGGAAAAAAGTCATCGCGAGTGGCATCACGACAAAAAACACCAGCATGGCCCCCATCAGGAACAAGATGGGCGTGGCGACCAGGAAAGGGGCGAACGCCTGCCGCTCGTTTTTGTAAAGTCCGGGAGCCATAAACTTGTAAATCTGAGAGGCGATCACCGGAAAGGCCACAAACAGGGCTGTAAACAGTGCGATTTTCAGCTGCGCGAAGAAATATTCCTGCGGCGCGGTGAAAATCAGCGTCAGGTTCTGGTCTTCGCCGGCGGCGCGCTCATACGGAATGACAAGAATCTGAAATATCTGGTCGGCGAAAATAAATGCAATAACAAACACGACGCTGACGGCAATCATCGCCCGGATCAAACGCTGACGCAGTTCAATCAGATGCTCAACAAGCGGGGCAGCGCTGTCATCGAGATTTTCCTCAGTCATGCCTTGGCTTTCCGGGTCGCGCTGCTACGTGGCTTGGTCGACGCCCGGCCCCTGGCCGAGGCTTTTGGTTTGGCCGGGGCCTTCGACCTGGACGGAGCCTTTGTCTTGGCTGCTGCGGTGGCGGGCTCCGCCGGGCCTTTCTTCGGCTTGGCTTTAGATGCGGTCACGGTCTTTTTTTCTGCAGCTGTTTTCGCAACCGACCTGGCCGAGCCGGTGGATCGGACCGAGGTCTTGCGCACTGCCGCTTTCTTCTTTGCCGGCGTCCTAGCAGACTTGGACTTGGTCGTGGTCTTCCTGGCCATGGGCTTCTCGACGGCCCCGGCATCTTTTGCCGTACCCAACCCCGGCACCGCCGAAGTGCCGGAGGATTGTGAAGCCTTGGCCGCCTCGTCGAACTTTCTTTGCCGCTCCAGAGCGGCATCCACATCCACCTTTACCGGCTCCGGCCCGTCCGGCGCCAGATCCTCATCAAACAGTTCTGACAGATCCTGTTCAACCGGCTTATTGAGATCGTCCTCAATGTCCTTCAGATCACTTTTCAGCGGATTGAGTTTGTCTTTGATCTGCTTTGTCGGGTCGAGATTGCGGACCTGATTGATCGAGTCTTTAACCCCATCAAGCTCTGCATCCTTCAACGCATCGTCAAACTGCCGTTGAAAATCACCTGCCATTGACCGCACTTTGCGCGCCGTTTTGCCAAAGGTGCGCAGCATGCCGGGCAGGTCTTTGGGGCCAACAAAGATGATGGCCACAATGGCGACAACCAGCATTTCGGTCCAGCCGATATCAAACAAGGCCAGGCTCCACAAACTTGTAGGAAGGCGTGCAAATCACGCAAATAATCCGGTAGCACCTCAAAAGCGAAGTGCCCGGAAACTCAACTGGCTTTAGATTTCTCGCTGGTCTCAGCAACTTTTTCCGCCGGATTGTTTTCGATCGTCCCAGCCTTATCTTCTTCAGGCTCGTTCAAGCCCTTTTTGAAAGACGTTATTCCCTTGGCCACATCGCCCATGAGATCGGAGATCTTGCCCCGCCCAAACAGCAACACAACCACAACCGCGACGATGACAATCTGCCAAATGCCGATTTGTCCCATTTTCTAGCTCCCGTTTCGGCCCGCCCTGCAGGCCTTGCTCTATTACCGGCAACCTAGACAAAGGCTACCACCACCGCAACACGACATTCGTCGTTGCGTTAAGATGCCTGATAACAGGGATATAGGTTGAATGTGACATTTATCCAGCCGGAAAAACGAAACAGCCTTCCAACATCGGGGTCAGGGTCAGGGATACCCTGCCCTCAAGTGCAGCCGCAGATAGCGTTCCGGCCGGAACCCGAACACGCAATGCCTGATCACTGCCGCTTACACCGACGCGCAAATGGTCGTGATCGCCGGTAAAGTGGGTGGAGACCACGCGTCCTTCAGCTCGCCGACTTTCCTGCGGCACAGCTCCTTCTTCGACAGAAATCGCGTTGATCCGGATGGCAGCCACCGCAGGATCACCATCGCGGACACCATTGACGGGGAGCGGACCAAGTGGAGTCTCCACCCGCCCCGAAAGCACGCGCCCTTCAAAGTAGTTCAGTTCAGAAAAAAATGATGCGGCAAACAGACTTTTGGGTCGAAAATAGAGAGAGCGACCTGTGCCGATTTGTGCCAGTTTCCCGTTGTGCAAAAGCGCGATCTGATCGCCCATGCGCAACGCCTCCTCGGGGTCATGGGTGACAATTATTGAAGTTGCCCGTGTTTCCCGCAAAATGCCAAGTGTCTCTTCGCGCACCGTGTCTCTCAGGCGGCTATCAAGGCCAGAAAAAGGCTCGTCCATTAAAATGATGCCGGGCCGTGGGGCCATGGCACGTGCCAACGCGACACGCTGTTGTTCACCTCCGGAGAGTTGATGTGGAAAATCAAACGCCCGATCAGCAAGCCCGACCCGCTCAAGCATCTGCATGGCGGGGTCACGCCGCTGGCGTTTCTTCAGATGCGAAAGACCAAATGTCACATTATCTATGATGGAGAGATGCGGAAACAGCGCATAGTCCTGAAACACCAGCCCGATGCCTCTTTTCTCGGGTGCAATGAAGGTCGCTGGCCCGCCGATTTCGCGGCCGTCCATAAGGACTCGCCCGGCAGTTTGACGTTCCAGACCGGCGGCAATTCGTAACAGCGTTGTCTTGCCCGATCCGGACGGACCGAGAAGACAATTCACCGTTCCGGAGCCTGCACGGATCGAAACGTCGTCGAGGATCGACGCACCATCTATTTCGTGGCTGATATCTTCGAAAGCAATTTCATGTGGGATGGAGACGGCGGCAGTGTTGGGCACACCCCAGCGCGCGCTGCGCTGTTTTTCCGACCCCGGAGGCCGGTCATGGGAAAAAGCGTTCATGGCGCGGTGTAGACTTTGCGGAAACCGATTGAAACGGTCTAGGCGCGACCGGCGCACAAATCAATGTGCGAATCTGCTCGCGATGCTCCGAACCTATTCCTCGCCGCGCGGAGCCAGCAGACCCAGATCTTCCACATCATCGAGTGTAAAAGGTTCTTCATCTTCCTGAAGCTCATCTTCATCGTTGGGAACAGGGATCGCAAAACTTGCCGGAATCTGGCTTTGCAGCAGGCCTGACCCCTTCAGTTCCTCAAGCCCCGGCAGATCGCGGACATTCTCAAGCCCGAAATGATCGAGAAATTCCGGCGTTGTTCCGTATGTCACGGGGCGTCCAGGCGTCTTGCGCCGCCCGCGCATCCTTACCCAGCCCGTCTCCAGCAGCACATCCAGCGTCCCTTTTGAGGTAACAACACCCCGCACTTCCTCCACCTCGGCTCGGGTGACCGGCTGGTGATAGGCGATAATGGCGAGGACTTCTAAAGCCGCCTTGGAAAGGCGGCGGGTTTCCACGGCTTCCCTTTGCAAAAGGAAAGACAGGTCCTCCGCCGTGCGAAACGCCCAGGCATCGCCAACGCGCACGAAATTGACCCCTCGATTGCCGTATGCGATCCGGATTTCTTCGAGCAAGGGCCCCAATTCGACGCCATCGGGCAGTTGCGACGACAGAGCCTTTTCGGCCACCGGTTCACTGGAGGCAAAAACCATGGCTTCAATCATACGCACATGCTTGAGGGTATCATGGTCGCCACCAGGTTGCTCCGCTTCCAGCAAGTGAGGAAAGGGCAACACATTCGCGTCGATTGCGTTTGACATAGTCTTTCTCCTCAAAACCCGGACTGGCGGGTTGAAACCGGATCAGTGTGATGAGCGGACGACTTCCGCATGTAGAGTGGCTCGAAGGCACCGGCCTGCTGAATCTCGAGGCTGCCTTCGCGGACCATTTCAAGGCTTGCGGCAAACGAACTTGCCATAACTCCGGCCCGCTCATCCTTGCTCACCATATATTCGGACAAGAAGACATCGAGTGGGGTCCAGTCCGCGAGATTTCCGATCAGCCTGGTAATAATTTCGCGGGCATCAGCAAGCGACCACACCTCGCGGCTTTTTATGGTCACTGTGCTGGTCGACTGTCTCTGTCGTTGGGCGGCATAGGAGGTCAGCAAATCGTAAAGCGTGGCGGTAAAATTGGACTTCCTGTCAACAACAACCGGTTCGGGCATTCCACGAGCAAAAAAGTTCCGGCCAAGCCGATTGCGGTTCATCAACTTGACACCTGCCTCGCGCATCGCCTCCAGACGCTGCAACCGGAACGCCAGTTGCTGTGCAAGCTCCTCGCCGGTTGGTTCGGGGTCACCCTCAGGCGCCGGCAGCAAAAGGCGCGACTTCAAATAGGCCAGCCAGGCGGCCATAACCAGGTAGTCAGCCGCAAGTTCCAAACGGAGCTTGCGGGCCTTTTCGACAAATTCGAGATATTGTTCGGCCAACGCCAATATCGAGATCTTGGCAAGATCGACTTTTTGAGTGCGGGCCATCGATAGCAGAAGATCAAGCGGCCCTTCGAACCCATCAATATCGACATTGAACCCCGGGTCGCTGGTGGCACGGTCCACCGGCTGCGGGCTCTCCCACAAATCGGCCGTCACCGGTTCTCCTGTATGGTTTTCTGATGCGCTCACGCCGTCTTTCCATATTTCGTCGGATCCACCGCACGTTGTGCACTGGCAGAAAGGACAGGCGCTGTGAGTTCAGAGAACTCCGCCCGACACAGAACTTCGTGAAGCTCGTCGTGTACACCTACACCCGTCAACGCGAGCTCCGCTCGCTGCAAAGATTTACCGGCAAGGTGTGGTGTTTCGGAGGCAACGGCAATCATTTCATCCATGTGTGCATGACAATGCGTAACGATATCGCAGCCTGCAGCAAAACTTGCACTGGTCCGATATGCGAAATCCCCAGAAAGCGCGTTCATACCGATATCATCAGTAACCAGAAGGCCATCAAATCCGATATCTCCACGGATGCATTCAGATATGATCTTCTTCGACGTCGTCGCAGGCATGTCCGGATCGATATCGGAATAGATGACATGGGCCGTCATGGCGATGCATTGGTCGTTCAACTTTTTGAACGGAGCAAAATCCGTATCGCGGAGCTCTTGCCGTGTCGCATTAACAACCGGCAGGGCATGATGTGTATCGACTGTGGCGCGGCCGTGGCCCGGAATGTGCTTGATTACAGGCGCCACACCACCGGCCGACAGACCAGAACAGGCAGCCCGTCCGTGGGCAACAACCTGGTCGAGCGAGCGGCCATATGCCCGGTCACCGATAACGTCATGACCATCAGGCGACGGCACATCCAGTACCGGCAGGCAATTGACTGTAACGCCCAATTTCGACAGGTCGAAAGCATGAAGCCGCGACATCAGCCAGGTCGCCCTGAGCCCGAGGGTCTTATCCTGTTCATAAAGCTCACCAAGCACCCGGGCAGAAGGGTATTTTGCCCAGTGGGGTGGTCTAAAGCGCTGAACTCGACCGCCTTCCTGGTCAATCAGGATCGGCGCGTCGGATCTCCCAACACAGAGGCGCAAGTCCTCACAAAGCCGGCTGACCTGTTCCGGCGTATCGATGTTGCGGGCAAACAGGATAAAACCCCAGGGGTTTTCCACACTGAAAAACGCCCGCTCTTCATCGCTCAGTTGTTTGCCTTTGAGGCCAAGTATCATGGCTTTTGCAGTCATGATTCGCAGCATAAACGGTTTGCCGGTTCCTACCAACGCGCAAAGGTTGCAAAGCAAAAAGGCCCACCGATTTCGGCAGGCCTTTGAAAACGATCTGAGCCCCGGGCTTAGCGGGTAACGAGGCAGTCGCCGCCGCGCTTCTTAAGCTGAGAACACATCCGCTGTGCCACTTGCTTGCTCTGCGCGGGAATGCGCACGCGGTAGAATGTTCCACGCCCGGCGATCTCGGTGCGGCGGATGTCCACTCCCTTACCACCGAGTATGCTGGCGTAGCGACGCGACAGCGAAGAGTAGGATTGTTTAGCCGCATCGACAGAACGCTGCGAGGAGATCTGTACAGCATAGGGCGAAGAGACTCTTGGCAAGGCCGCACCGTCCGAAGGCTTTTTGACAGTCGCCTTCTTTACCGGCACTGGTTTCGGCTTGGTCGGCTCCAACTTGGCCACCTGTTTTGGTGCAGGCTTGGGAACCGGCGTTGCAGCAGGTTTTGGCTCAGGGGCCTGCACGGCAGTCTTGACCGGTTCAGCCGGCTGGGGAACTTCTGCCTTTATTGTCGGCACAGACTCGGCAACCGGTGCCGGCGTTGGCACAACCTCAGCTGCAGGCACAACGACAGGCTTGGCGGGATCGACTGCTGGCTGCAAATCAGCCTGCGGTAGCGGATCAGCCTTTGCCACTTTGACAGTTTTCACTGTCGCATTTTTGGTTTGCGTCTGCGGCGGCTTGTAAGTCGGTTTGGCTGAATCCAGCTGCTCGCTCTTTGAGGTCTGGTCAGCGGAAGTGCTGATAATCGTGCCATCAGGCTTAACAACCACTGTCCGGACCGAACGGGCCTTGACCGGTGTCGTCTTGGATGTTGCAGCAACCTCCGTTCCGGACACGCGTGTCTCGGACTTCGCCGCAGGCGCGATACCAGAAGTGCTGGTATCATTCTCTACACGCAATTCAGGCACAAGCGGCGTCGTTGATACCGGCTTTGCAGCGACACGGATCGGTGCTTCGGTCTTGTCAGCCAGCTTTTCCTGTTCGGGCTCGGCCGAAGCTTTACCATCAACCGAGCGATAGACTGCCTGATCCTGGTTGGGAACCACTTCGCCGCCGCTCTCTTGCGGTTTTTCCTTAAATGTCTCGTTGGAGGCCAAGATGGTTTTTGCCGGCGCGTTGCTGTCGCCAACAAAGTTCCAGGCGAGTGCGGCTGTTCCACCCAGAGCGGCAACAGCCAATACGGCAAATGCCACGCGTCGACCGCCGCGTCGGCCCGCGCCTGCATGCATCATCGGTTCCGGAATTCGCAATTCACGTTCAAGATCAAAACCGTCTGGCTCGCCCGGCAATGATGCTCCGGCGGCTTCCTCGTGACCGTCGCCAGATCCGGTGCTGGCCGGCTCCTGAAACATCGGCTCATTTGCCGGGTCAAACTCGTAATCTTCAACATCGGGAAGCTCACGCTGTGACATAGCGCGATCTGCTTGTGCCGCGACTCCAACAGCTGCGCTGGCTCCCAAAACCGCATCAATGGCAGAAATCTGATCCGGATTTGCCGGCGGAACATGTTGAGTTCCGGTTGATGGCTCCCCCTGAAGTTGGTTCGCGTCGGCAAAATCACTCATTTGTGGTGGTTGCCAATCATCGGTCGCGGCAGTCTTTGCGTAGGCCGGAGAATCTTCAACAATCGGAATCGCGGGCGCTTGAACAATCTCGGGCTTGTCATTCGGCACGGCGGTTTGCGTGGGCGCCGGCGGGGCCGGAGTGGCAGCTGACGTTGAATTCTCCGCCTGTCCCATCAAACGCGACAGCTCGTGTTCAAACCCCTGGCTCTCTTCCTCAGCCTGGGCAGCGACAGCTTCCGGGCTGGCGAGAGTCGGGTCTGCCTCCACCTCTTCTGCGAGAGCGCGATCCAGCTCATCGGCGATCAGATCGTTGAATTCCATTCCCGGCAGGGCATCTGCTGCTGCCATATCGTCAGATGCTTCCGGTGCAGCCGCGCTCTCCTCAGCTTCGACCGCTTCAAACTGCTCCGACACAAGGTCAGCCAGCGGCGTCTCCTGAACGTCTGCCGTATCCGTCGCCTCAACAGCGTCAGCGACGGGCTGCTTCAGGCTGGATAGGCTGGCCTGAACATTGATCATCGTCGCGTTCTGTGCCCGATCGTCGCCATCATCGGCGCCAGCAACTGGCGTCTCTTCCACAGCAGCTAAGTTTTCGGTGACATTTTGGGCCGATGCGTCGGCTTCCCTTACCTCAGCCTCAAAAGCGGCAGCCAGCTCGTTCTCAATCTCGAACAGAGGTTTTGCCGATACCAATGTCTCGTTCTGCGCCCCCGCTTCGGACATGCTGAACGAAGAGGGATTCTCAACTTCCGGCAAGACTTCGATTCCATCGGCATCGGTCTGGGATTCTGCCCCACCGGAAGCACCAATTTCTTGTGTCTTGCCCTTTTCTTCGTCGCCGCTGTCGTCGCCGACAATGGCAGCGAGCTCGGCAAGCTGCTTCTCAAGGGAACTGGAGACGGAGCAAAGCAGGAAACCCTGCTCATCTGGCTGCTCGCCCATCAGAAAGTCGTCTTGGAACTCAAACACGGAAAAACACCTATCTGTTAAAGCGATACATGCACGCCACCCAATAAAAAGCGACCCAGATCACCTCCGAAACTGCACCAGATTTGACCCTAAATGGAGAATAAGGCGATTTTTTCGCCGAAAATCTATCGCATTTCCACAGGCGCCTGGGCTCCAATAATGGCTAGACCAGATGCAATTGTGGACGCGACAGCCTTCAACAGGGATAGTCTGGCTGTCGTTAATTGTGCATTTTCTTGGTTGATAAACCGTAAATTTGGCGCACCGTTGCCGCGATTCCACTGACCGTGCAACAGACCTGCCAGTTCATAGAGATAAAAAGCAACCCGGTGTGGTTCGTGGGAACGTGCAGCGCTGTCTATTATGCGCGGATATTCGGCCACCTTGCGCACAAGCCCAAGCTCGCCCTCGTCAGTCAGAAGCCGGAAATCCGCGTTGGCCAGCGCGGGTTCCCCCACATTCATGTCCGGCATGTCACGGCCCGCCTGCCGGAACACACTGCAAATACGAGCATGGGCGTACTGCACATAGAACACCGGGTTGTCCTTGGATTGTTCTGTGACCTTGGCAAAATCAAAATCGAGTGGCGCGTCGTTCTTACGGTAGAGCATCATGAACCGAACGGCATCACGTCCAACTTCATCAACAAGGTTGCGAAGCGTAATGAACTCACCCGACCGTTTAGACATCTTCACCGGCTCACCATCACGGAACAGCTTAACCAACTGACACAAGCGCACAGTCGCTTTGGCTTTGCCGCAGGAAATGGCCTTTGCCAGCGCTTCCATCCGTTTGACGTAACCGCCGTGATCGGCACCAAGAACGAAGATCATTTCCTCGAAACCACGGTCGAACTTGTCTTTGAAGTATCCTACATCAGCTGCAAAGTAGGTGTAATCACCATTCGATTTGACCAAAGCCCGGTCCATGTCATCACCGACATCTGTCGAGCGGAACAGCAGCTGCTCGCGGTCCTCCCAGTCTTCTGGCTTCACGCCCTTGGGGGGAGGCAATTGTCCCCGATAAACCAGCCCCTGGTCAGTGAGGCTCTCAATGGCCTCAGATATCAGGCTTTTATTGCCCTGCGATGCGTGAAGTGTGCGTTCGGAGAAGAACACATCATGGCACACACCCAAAGCAGCAAGGTCGGCCTTGATAAGCGCCATCATTGCATCGATAGCGACCTCTTTGACCAGCGGTAGCCATTCCGCTTCAGACATCTTCTGCAGCGCCTGGCCATGCTGAGCGGCCAGTGATTCGCCAACCGGCACAAGATAATCGCCCGGATAGAGACCTTCCGGTATCGCTCCGATCTCGTCACCCAATGCCTGACGGTACCGCAGGAACACCGAGCGCGCCAGCACCTCTATCTGCCCACCTGCATCGTTGGTGTAGTATTCACGTGTGACGTCGTAGCCCGCAAAGTTCAGCAGGTTTGCCAGGGCATCACCAACCACCGCACCCCGGCAATGGCCGACATGCATGGGACCCGTGGGGTTGGCCGACACGTATTCCACGTTGATTTTCCTGCCACCACCCGTCGCGCCCCCACCGAAACCGTCGGCGGCCAGGAGCACGGAAGCGAGGTAGTCGGTCCAAAATTCGTCATTCAGCCGCAGATTGATAAAGCCGGGCCCCGCGACTTCGGCGCTCGAAACATCAACATCACTTTCCAGCAATGCTGCGAGTCGCTCCGCAAGGCTCCGCGGATTCTCTTTGGCCTGTTTTGCAAGGACCATGGCAGCGTTCGTTGCGAGATGACCGTGAGCGGGGTCGCGCGGACTTTCAACCGTCAAACGGGAAAGATCTGGCTGCAAATCCGCAAGGAAATCGGAACTTTGTACGATTTCTTTAATGCGATGCTCGAAGATCGCAAAGACATTTGACATATAACTGCTCGAATCCGCGCTGCGTTCTGGCTGTCCAGCCTGCAGATCAAGGCGCTGGACGGCTTCCGCGTTCGGTTAAACCAGTTCCGGTGTGCGGTCAAACAATCGCAGGTGTTCTGCTATTGCAAAGCGATCGGTCATTCCAGCCAGATAATCAGCAACCCGCTCCGCGCGTTCCGGATCAGCCAGTCCATCGAGACTCCATTCCGGGTCACCCGGCATGGCCGTTCGGCCTTCAAAAAAACAGTCAAACAGGTCAGCCAGGATCACTTGTGCTGACCGAACGGGTCCCATGACGGCTTTGTGTCGGTACATTTTCTCAAACAGAAAGTTCTTCAGGGTCTTCTCCTGAACAATCATCAAATCGGAAAAAGAGACCACCACGTTCGCTTGAGCCCGCACGGCATCCGAACTGTCGGGATTGACAGACTGCAATCGAGACATCGATTGGACGATAACATCTTCGACCATCATCGTAATCTGGCGACGTACGAGTTCATGCGCCGTTCGCGATACGCTTAGCCCAGGATGATCGGTCCGAATGTCATGCAGAATTTTCGCGCATAAAGGAACAGATTCCAGATCATCGATACTGAAGAGACCGGCGCGCAAGCCATCATCCAGATCATGATTATCATAAGCAATATCGTCAGCAATTGCAGCACACTGGGCTTCCAGCGAGGGCCATGACCACAGTTGCAGGTCATGTCCGGCATTGTATTTGCTGATCGCCCCAGGAACCGGACCGTTCAGATCCCTGCCCTCCCGGTCGATCAGTGGCCCATTGTGTTTCACCAGTCCTTCCAGCGTTTCCCATGTCAGGTTTAGCCCATCAAAGGTCGCATAGCGCCGCTCCAAAAGCGTAACCGCGCGCAGGCTCTGGGCATTGTGATCAAACCCGCCAAACGACGCCATCTTTTTGTTCAGCACACGCTCTCCCGCATGGCCAAAGGGTGTGTGGCCAAAATCATGAACCAGCGCCAATGCCTCAGCGAGGTCCTCGTCAACGCGCAACGCTCGCGCCAAAGCGCGCGCAATCTGACCGACCTCAATGGTGTGGGTCAATCGGGTTCGATAGTGATCACCCTCGTGGTGCACAAACACCTGAGTCTTGTGTTTCAGCCGCCGAAACGCGTCAGAATGTATTATCCTGTCCCGGTCGCGCTGAAAGGGTGTCCGGGTCGGGCTGTCGGGTTCTTCGATCAACCTGCCTCGGCTCGTCTCGTGTTGGGCGGCATAGGGCGCCAGGCTGCGGCCGCCGGCTGTTCGACGTACACTTTCAATATCAAAACCGGTTCCGGCACTTCGCATAATCTGTTCTTACCGCGATTCGAACCATGCAACAGTGACAAAGTTTCATCGCATTACGGCGATTGACGGCACGACAGACGGTTCCTACATATTGCAGGTGCAACGCGGAGAAAAAGATGACCACAGCGACCGAGATTGAGGTTCCGGAAGGCCAGGTGGCGGTATCAGCCGCTGCCGCACGGCGTGTGGCCAAAATTCTTGAGGCTGAGGTCGACAAAAACGCTCTCCGGGTTTCGGTCGAGGGCGGTGGCTGTTCGGGTTTTTCCTACAAATTCGATCTGGTCAGCGACCAGCAAGACGATGATATCGTGCTTGAAGACGAAGGCTCGAAGGTTCTCATTGACCCGGTTTCACTGATGTATATGGGCGGATCGCTGATCGATTTCGTGGATGACCTGATGGGACAGAGCTTCCAGATCAGAAATCCGAATGCGACGGCTTCATGCGGTTGCGGAACGAGCTTTTCCATCTAGCCCGGCGCGGCCTCGCGCGGCTGTCCGGCAATATCGATACGGTGAAGAACGAAGGTCTTGTCAGCACCGCGTAGCTTGTGTTCGCCCACACAGGTAAAAGATGTCCCTTTTGGTGGCACCAACTGCTGAACGATGGAATCGGAGGCGAGGAACTGTATTCCCATTTCCTTGGCAGCAAGCTCGATTCGCGACGTCATGTTCACGACGTCTCCGAGAAACGTGACCTGACGCCGGCTGTCACCGCATTCGCCAATAACCACTGATCCGCCGTGAAGTGCAGCTCGAAACCGGGGAACGACTCCGAATTCCCGCTCAAACAGCTGATTCTGCTGGCGCATGAGCAACAGCATGATTCGAAGAGCGACAAGACAACGGCTGTTTCTGTGTGGATCATCACCCAGTGGCCAGGTCACAATCACCGCATCCCCGACATAGGAAACCACCTCACCGCCGGTTCGAACGATTGCGGCGTCAAGTTGATAAAAGAACTCGGATAGATATTCGTGAAAACGGACATCACCCAGCTTGCGCGCCAATTCGGAAGATCCAACGAGATCAACAAACAGGAATATTCGGTCCTCCGACACTGGCCGGAAATAGCGCCCCAAAACCAAATTTAAGAAGCGCTTGAAACCGATGATTGAGCCAAGCTGAAATAGCGTCACAAAAACGATGACGATCGCCATGCCGAGCAGCGTATCGCGCACTTGCTCTGCGAAATTGAGGTCGAGTACGAGCGGCGAGCCCGCCAGGTATTGAGTCATCAACTCGTTGCCGACCAAACCAACTCTGACAATCACTGTGAGGACAAGGATACGGACGATCAATCCCGGTAGAAATGCCACCCTCCTGATCCAGGAACGGCGCACGGACCAAATATAAAATATCTCGATGACCGATGAGATAAAGCCAATCGTGAAGCCGGTCCGGAATCCCTGGTAATAATCGGCGTCTGTTTCGTTGCTGTAGAACAAGGCACCGTAAAGCTCGCCTATTCCGCCGGCGAGAATGGAGATGACCAGGACTGCAATCAAGCGCCTGAACAGACCGTCACGATTCATCAGCCGTTTAAACAGCACCGACGCCATCGATAATCTCACGCAAGCACCGCCAAAATGTCGCTGGCCGCCTTCATATCGCGAAACTTGACCGCCCGCGCTGCAGTTGCTTCCGCATCTTCACCCCACTGCGACGCTTGCCACTCTTCATCCACATGAGCGATTTTCCAGGCGCTTTCCCCGTCCTGTTCGCCCCTGAGAACGGCAACGGCGAGAACGGCTGATCCAGTCAGCGTCGTCACCACATGCAAGGCAGACAGCTTGAGCGGATCGTCAATCATGCCAACATGAGCACCAAATGCAGCGATCGTTTCCGGAGGCTGTTCACAATGGATGACCCCCTCCACCAATGTGAAATGTGCACCCAGCGTCATCTGGGCCCAATCGATCAGCGGGTCCCAGTGCTGCCGTTGCAATGCGACCAGGCCCCGCGGGCTGGCAGCGCGGTAGCAAAGAAGATCGGAGCCGGAATAGCGGATGATGTCTTCTTTGACTGCCTGCATGTCTGTGGCAACGCCGTCGATAGATGTGTTGATCAGCCGTGTGGCAGGCATTGTCATGGGATCGATCCGATCCTTCTGGGCGTCCCACTCTGCTGCAAGCATCTCCGCAACAGCCCGGACAGGCGCCGCAACCAGCGATCTTCCAGGTGTGCGCACTGAGCGCCCGTCCAGTTCAAGTGTAAATCCGTTTTCGATTTCACTGACCGAAACCGACTTGTAGAACCGTTTCGGCAATTGGCTCTGGCGGCTCGGCTCGGCAACACGCGTCGTCACGTCCGGAATCGACTCATCCCTGTCGCCTAAAATATCGCTCATGGTCCACTCCTGCCGGCCGCTCAAACGAGCAAGTAGTCAATACCGGGTTCAATTGTAAGAACAGATCACCGAATATTCCGGTCAAAGTTCAAACGTGTCGTCCTCAAGCCCGTCGGCTTCATCGAATGCAAACAGGTTCCAGCTTTGCACCATATGCGGCGGCAAAGGCGCCGTAACGTCCAACGCGGCATGCCCTTCCGTGGGATGCGGCAGCTGTATGCGTCTGGCATGAAGATGCAGCTTTTTCTGGACACCCCCCGGCACATCCCAGTTTTCGATATCGAAATATTTCGGATCACCGACGATCGGATGCCCGATATGAGCTGCGTGAATGCGCAATTGGTGAGTCCGCCCGGTGATCGGTTGCATCTCCAGCCAGGACACCTTGCGCGGTCCGGCATCGATTACACGATAGTTTGATACGGCATGATCGGCATGGCGTTCGCCGTGCCGCGCAATTCGCATCCGGTCCCCGTCAGGGGTCTTTTCTTTCACCACATACGACGAGATGCGCCCTTCCCGTTGCCGCGGCACCCCAGCCACCAACGCCCAATAGGTCTTCCGGGTGTCGCGGTGGCGGAAGCTCTTCGTCAGCGCGGCGGCAGCACCGCGGGTTTTGGCAACCACGAGAGCCCCCGACGTGTCGCGATCGAGCCGATGAACCAGACGCGGCTTCTGGCCGGCTTTGTCGCGCAGGCTCTCCAGCATCGAGTCAATTGAGCGGTTGATGCCGGAGCCGCCTTGCACAGCCAGACCGGCCGGCTTGTTGAATACATAGACTTTGCTGTCCTCGAACAGCACGATGTCGCGCAGCACATCTTCATCGTGGCGATCACGGATGGTGTTGGCCGTCATGTGGAGTGGTCGGGCGGCTTGAGCATCCAGCGGGGGAATTCGCACCTGCTGACCGGCGTCGAGCCGGGTCGCTGTTTTGACGCGCGCCCCATCGACTCGGACCTGACCGGATCGCAGCAATTTCTGCAACTGCCCAAAACCGACGCCGGGAAAATGCAGCTTGAACCATCGATCAATCCGCATACCAGCTTCGTCTGCTTCGACGCTCTTTTGACTTACACCTGTCAACGCCACGTCAGCTGCCCCCTCGCATGATCCACAGCCCGGCAAATACGGCGACCAGCGACACGACAACCGACCCGGCCACATAGCCAAAGGCGAGCGCCGGCTCACCCCGCTCCCAAAGATTGACGAAATCCAGCGAAAAAGCCGAAAAGGTTGTAAACCCGCCCAGCACGCCGGTTGCCAGAAACAGACGCAAATCCGTGCTGCCGCCCCTGCGAACAAGCCAGCCGATGAGCAGCCCCATGGCCAAAGAGCCCACTGTGTTGACGACAAGTGTACCGTAGGGAAAGCCGGGGCCGAATTGACGCAACGCCGCCAGCCCGACGAAATGCCGCCCAACGGCACCGACGCCACCACCCACAAAGATCAAAATCGCATGCAACATCCGCCCGATCTAACCGATTGTGGCGCGCAAGCCTATCACCTTCCTTGGTTCCAGGGCCAAAAGATCAAAAAACGCTCAAGAATGTGCAAGTGTCCAGGTTGGTCCTCCGGTTGGATATGCAAAACCGACATTTCATCCACTGCCGGGATTTCAGGGGCGGCGGAAAAGACCGCCGCCGCCAAACCACCAGAGTCTATTTGCCCCAGATTTTTGCGTAGGCTTCGCGGTAAGGCGTGTCAGGATCGAACTGGTTACTGTCACCCAATGCCTTCAGCCCTTCATTCGTTACCACCGCCGGAGCTGTGATGTAGCCCGAGCACGCTGCGCCGGATATGGCCCGGTTCAGTTCGTCAACAAGCTGCCAACCCTGGAGGTTTAGCGGTTCGGCGACCGTGATCGATTGGTACTGGCCTGTGCGAATGCGCTGAAAAGCCGATTCTGAACCATCTCCGGCAGCAACAGCCTTTGGAGAGCCATCGCCGGAAATACCGGCCGCGGCCAGAGCCGGACCCATGAAGTCAAAGTACAGATCATTGATCGCCAGTGCATGTGTCCATTTGGCGCCGTACTTTTGAAGCAATGATGTCGTCAAGGGACCCATCCGCGTGGACGTGTCTGCTATTGGCGTATCGACATATTCGAGGACCGTGCCGCCCATCTTTTCGATGGTTTCCTTTATGCGGTCCGCTTTGTCGATGGCAATCTGATAGGTCGAGTCAGTGAAGATGATTGCACCAGGCTTGCCGCCGGCATCGGCAACGGCCCATTTTGCAGCTTCTTCCGAGACCGTCATCGCGTCAGTGGATACGTTCGCGAAGATTCCGCCGGGTGCATCGCAACCAATTTTAGGACCTGAATGCCAGGAAACCATCGGAATTTTGGCGTTGCTCACACCTTCAAGCGCCGCTTGCTGCTCAACGGCGTCAAAACCGTTGATTACAATGCCGTCCGGTTTCAACGCCATGGCCTGCCCAAAGGCGCCCGTGCGTCCTTGCACAGAACCGGCGCCGTCAAGCACGCGCACGGTCCAGCCGATCTTTGCAGCAGCCTCTTCAACCCCTTTGGTAACCCCAAGGATGCCGCCATTTTTGAGGTCGCCCGCAAGCACGACAATCGTCTTTCCTTCAGCGGCCTTTGGCCCGGAGGTCGGTCCGTCCCATGCCGTTTCGGCGAATGTGGCCGACATACCCATTCCCGCCAACATGGAACCGGCGAGCAGGGTCTTGATAAATGTACGTTTCAGCATGGTGTCCTCCCGTATTGCTGATTTCTCATTTTTTTGCCGCGCCTTTTCGGCGCTGTGCATATCCGGCAATCCCGATGGCAACGAGGAGTGTCACTCCGTTGAACATCGGTTCGACCCAAAACGAGCCGCCAAACTGCTGAATGCCTGAAATACCAACCGCCAGAATGGCCACACCGATGATGGTGCCCCAGACATTTACGCGACCAGGTTTGATGGTGGTGGAGCCCAAAAATGCGCCAACCAGTGCCGGCAGCAGGTACTCAAGTCCAACACTTGCCTGTCCAATGCGCAGCTTTGATGCAAGCACCACTCCTGCCAATGCCGTCAGAAACCCGGAGGTAACAAATGCACCGACAACAAATTTTCGATTTGGTATGCCGTTCAACTCGGCTGCCTTTGGATTGGCGCCGATGGCGTAGAGGTAACGACCTATCGGCGTGTACTCGAGTACCAGCCACATGAAGACAGTGATCGCGAGTACGTAAAAACCGGTTATGGGAATGCCACCGATAAAGGTTCCGTTGATGGCATAAAATCCGTCGGGAAGCTGGCCAACGATTTGCCGGCCGCCGGTATGCCATAAGGCCAGTGCGTAGAGCACTGTACCGGTGCCCAGCGTTGCAATAAACGCATCGATCTTGGCGATTTCTACGAGCAGGCCGTTGAGGAAACCGGTAAAGCAACCGAGCAGGAGAACAATCAGAACGGCCGCGGGCCAGGGCAGTCCGTAGAGCGTCTGCAACGAAATCGCCAGAATGTGCCAAAGCACAATGCCGTATCCCACTGTCAGATCGATGCGGCCAGCAGCCATTGGAATCATGGCTGCAAGGCTAAGCAAGGCGATGATTGCCTTGTCGGAAATAATTGCCCGCAGATTGAGCATTGTCGGAAAAGTGTCCGGCAGCATGATCGAAAACAGAAGGATCAGACCGGCGGTAAGGATCACCAGCCCATAGACGGGCACCAGCCGCAGGAGCTTTGCTCCCGGTGACAGGCCGTTCAGTTCGGCTCTGGTCGGCTCCAGGGCGTCGGATTCAATGGACTGCATGTTTCATCCTTCTACGCTGCATCAGCAGCGGTTGCTTCACCCGCTGACGCGGCCTGAATCAGAGACTCGGTAGACAAGCCAACCCCGGACAATTCGCTGACAACCTGACCGCGGCTAAAAACGATTGCCCGATGACAAATTGCGGCGACCTCCTCAAAGTCGGTGGAGACCACGATGACGCCCATGCCGGATGACAGGGCTTCATAGAGCAAAGCGTAAATCTCGGCCTTGGCGCCGACATCGACACCGGCGGTTGGGTCTTCAGCAATCAGCAAACGACGGTTGGTAGAAAGCCAACGACCGACGACCACCTTCTGTTGATTCCCGCCTGATAGCGCTTCTATCGAAAGGGTGGGATCATTTGGGCTCAGGCCGAGCGAAGCGCCGAGCTTCATTGTCATTGCTTCTTCACTGGAGGCAGACAAAACATCGAACAAACCTCTGCCAGAGGCTTCCGGGTTGATGAACGCATTTTCGCGGATGGTCAGCGCCGGGGCGATTGATTCCACCACCCGGTCGCGTGCAACCAATCCAATCCCGGATTTCATTGCAGTGCGTGCAGATGTTAGATCCGGCTCAACACCGTCCAGCAATACTGTGCCTTCGTGATGAAGCGATCCGAACAGGCTGCGCCCAATATCTTCATGCCCCGCTCCACGCAGACCCACTAGCCCGACGAGCTCTCCCTGACTGACATCAAAGCTCACCGGTCCGGTCGTTGCGGTTCGCAGGTCCTGAACGCTCAGAATCGGCGCCCCCGGTTCTGCATCGGGTCGATCAATCTCGCGTGTGCGACGTCCAACGATAAGATTGACCAGCTCTTCGGGATTTGTGTGCGCAATGTCGCGCATGCCAACCATCATACCATCGCGAAGAACGGCAACGCGGTTGGCAATCTTGAAAATTTCATCAAGACGGTGCGACACGTAAATCATGCCGACACCGGCTTCGCGAAGCGGACGAAGTGCAGCAAACAGGCGCTCCACTTCGTCCGCCGGGAGGCTGGCAGTTGGTTCATCCAACACCAGATAGTCACACTCCACCGAAAGTGCGCGCGCGATCGCGACCAGAGATTTCTCGGTTCGGCTAAGATCAGAAACCCGGGTTGTTGGATCAAAGTCACAATCTACCCTGGCCAGCGCCTGCTCGGCATTGCGTTCAGCTGACTTCCAATCAATGAGCCCCCGTTTTTTGCTGAAGCCCTGCGCAAGCGCCATGTTTTCGGCAACACTCATCCATTCAATCAACCCAAGATCCTGATGAATAAAAGCAACCGACTGTCGCTCGTTCACCCGGGACGGAGAGTGTGCGTAGGTCTCACCATCAATGGAAACGGTACCGGAATCCGGTTGGTGTATGCCACCCAACACCTTGATCAGGGTCGACTTGCCTGCTCCGTTTTCACCAAGCAAGGCCACGATTTCACCACGCTCGACGTGAAGCGAAACGCCGCGCAACGCCTGAGTGCCGCCAAATGACTTAGCAATATTGTCAAAAAACAAACCGTCGCGAGACCTGTTGGCCATCGAAACCCTCCCTAACCGGCAGCACCCAACCTCCTGAGCAATACGTTACCGGTAACTTAATGGAAGATAATCTTGCCTTGGGGGGGCAAGTCAAGCATAAAAGTTACCGGTAACGTAATCTCTTGGGATTGGTTGGAGAATTGACAGGTACATCACCAAGACGCGGTGGTTCGACACTGGCCGAAGTTGCAAAGGCTGCCGGCGTCTCCAAGATGACCGCGTCCCGTGTCCTGCGCGATGCAAGCGGATTCTCTTCCGAGACCCGTGATCGGGTGCTGCGGGAAGTCGAGCGGCTCGGCTATGTTCCCAACCGGCTGGCCGCAGCGTTCGGCTCAGATCAGACATCGACTCTGGTTGGGGTTTGCGTACCGCGCCTGACCAGCAGTTTGTTTGGATCGGTTCTGGACTCCATCGACCACACCCTGTCGAAATTTGGCTACCAGACGATGATCGGAGCACACGAGCAGTCGCCTCAGGCAGAGGAATCCTGGCTGCGTGCAATATTGGCCTGGCGGCCCGCGGGCGTGATCTTGAGCGGCCGCAAACACACGCCCGGTACCGTGGAAATATTGCGGGCCCAATCCATTCCCGTGGTTGAGATCTGGAATCTCAACACCAGCCCTCTGGATGTCTCAGTCGGTTTCAATCACTTTGATTGTGGCTACGAAATGGGTCGTTTCATGTTGGGCCGCGGTCATTCCAACATTGCCTATGTCGGCGCAGAATCGAACGCAGCAGGCATGGGCGAAGTGCGATATCAGGGTTTTGAAAACGCGCTGGCCGATGCCGGAGTTGAATGCGTTGCCAAGGAAGTATTGGTGGACCGCCCGGGGTTTTACGCCGGCTTCTACGGAACCGAGACCGTTTTGAGCCGAAATGCCGAAATTGATTCCATCTATTACCACGATGACACGATGGCAGTCGGCGGTCTGTTCTACTGCAAGTCCAAGGGCATGCGAATTCCAGATGACATCGCCATTGCCGGCTGGGGCGGGATGGAGGTTGCCTCGGTCTTGCCTGAGCGGCTAACCACGACCAGCGTTACCACCCAGGCGCTTGGCAAGTCGGCAGCAGAAGCGCTGGTCGCCCGCATCCGCGAAGAACCGGTGGAAGACGTTCTGGTCGCCAGCACCCGACTGGTTCCGGGCAACACAGTTTGACACCGTCACCTGATCTGGCTGCAGGTCTGAGTCAAAAACGCTCGCTGGCTACTTCGGGTCGCCCCGTTCAACGCGCAACTTTGACCAATAGTCGAGCCGCTTTTTGATGTCCCGCTCAAAGCCGCGATCGACGGGTTCGTAGAACAATTGCCGACCCAGTTTCTCGGGAAAGTAGTCCTGTCCGGAAAATGCATCCGGCTGATCGTGATCATACCTGTATCCGCCGCCGTACCCCTCCTCCTTCATCAATTTGGTGGGGGCGTTCAGAATGTGCTTCGGCGGTGGCAACGAGCCGGCCTCTTTTGCCGTTCGCATACTGGCCTTAAAGGCCTTGTAGAGCGCGTTGGATTTGGGCGCGGTTGCCAGATAGACACAGGCTTGAGCCAGCGCCAGTTCTCCCTCCGGCGAGCCCAGAAAATCATATGCATCCTTGGCCGCGTTGGTGATCACCAGAGCTTGTGGATCCGCCATGCCGATGTCCTCCGAAGCCATACGCACCATGCGCCGCCCCAGGAACAAGGGATCTTCACCGGCATCGAACATGCGCGCGAGATAGTACAGAGCCGCGTCGGGATCGGACCCGCGAACGGCCTTGTGCAGAGCCGAGATCAGATTGTAATGACCGTCCTGCCCCTTGTCGTAGATCGGGGCGCGACGCTGGAGCACTTCCTGCAGGGTCTTGGCATCGAACACTTCTTCGTCCCGAGCGGCCCGCCACGTTTCCTCTGCCAGCGTCAGAACGGCCCGGCCATCTCCATCGGCCATTCGGATGAGAACTTCCCGGGATTCCTCATCGAGTGGCAATGAGCGCCCTTCCTTTGCCTCCGCCCGTTCCAGCAATGCCGCGAGGCTTTCTGCATCGTGCGCCCTGAACGTCAATACCCTGGCGCGGGACAAAAGCGCTGCGTTCAATTCAAAGGAAGGATTCTCGGTCGTTGCGCCCACAAGGGTCACGGTGCCGTCTTCCATGACAGGAAGAAACGAGTCTTGCTGAGCCCGATTGAAGCGATGAATCTCATCAACAAACAGCAGCGTCTTAACACCTTTCGAGCGCCGCATCCGAGCACCCTCAAAGACCTTCTTCAGATCTGCCACACCGGAAAAGATTGCCGAAATTTGCTCAAAATGATTGTCGCTTTCGCTGGCCAGAAGCCGGGCGATTGTTGTCTTGCCCGTACCCGGAGGCCCCCAGAAAACAAGGCTGCCCATTGTTCCAGAGTGCAGCATCCGATTAAGAACACCATTGTCGCCCAGCAGATGATCCTGTCCGACAACTTCCGAAAGCGTTTCCGGGCGCATGCGATCAGCCAGGGGGCGTCCATGCTGGCCGGTTGGCGCACCATTTTCATCAGCAAACAGGTCAGCCACCACTCGACACCCTAACGCACAAAACGCGAGAACCGGCGACCGCCACGCTCAAATACAAACTCCCACCCCCGGTATTGGGTGTTGGAAAGCGCATCCAGGGCCTTCGTGCTCTCGACAAGTTCGCCGTTAATTTGAAGCACAATATCTCCGGGTTTGAAGCCCATTCGTGAAGCCGTAGAATTCTCCTGTACCCGCAATACAACCACCCCTCTTTTGTCCGATCCCATGCCCACTTCCATGGCAACACGCGGGGACAGATTGGCAACCTCCAGTCCGGCAAAAGGCGACCGACCATCGATCAAGCGAACATCGCGCTCCGGCTTTTCAGGGGCAGGCTCCAGCGCAATGTCCAGCTTGCGCCGTTCTCCCTTCGTCAGGATTGATAGAGAAACCGTTCGTCCGATACCGGCAGTGGCAAGTCTGTACCCAAGCGCCTGAACCTGAGGAACGGGCTTGTCGTCCAGCGCCAGGATGATATCGCCAAGTTGCAATCCGGCGCGCTCTGCAGGACTGTTGCGGGTCACACCCGAAACGAGCGCCCCACGCGGTCGGTCCAGCCCGAGTGACTCGGCTATGTCAGGCGTGACCGATTGAAAGTCGGCACCAACCCAAGGCCGCAGGAGGGTCGTGCTGCCTGCCCGCACCGAGTCGAGCACCACGCGAACCATGTTGGATGGCACCGCAAAACCGATACCGTTGGACCCTCCGGATCGCGAGAAAATTGCCGTGTTGATGCCAATCAGTTCCCCTTCCATGCTGACGAGCGCACCACCCGAATTGCCGGGGTTTATGGAAGCGTCGGTTTGAATGAAGAATCCAAAATCATTGACGCCCATCTGGCTGCGGGCAAGCGCTGAAACAATCCCACTGGTGACTGTCTGGCCCACCCCAAACGGATTGCCGATGGCAAGCACAAGGTCACCAACCTGAAGATCTTCACTGTCGCCAAGAGCAATGGCAGGGAATTCCTCACCCGCATCGACCTTAAGCACGGCAAGGTCCGAAGTCTTGTCAACAAGAACGATTGTGGCTTCGAACTCGCGGCCATCAGCAAAGGCAATCTTCACCTCGTCCGCATTCTCAATCACGTGGTTGTTTGTGATGATAATCCCATCGGTACCAATCACGACACCCGAACCAAGCGAGCGGGCAGTGCGCGGCCGCTGCTGTCCACCCAGCCCACGACCGAAGAAGCGTTCGAAAAAGGGGTCACCTGCAAAGGGCGAGCGACGCTGTCGAACTTGCCGGGCAGCGTAGACATTCACCACAGAGGGCGCCATTTGCTTCACCAGAGGCGCAAAACTCAGCTGTATCTGAAGTTCCGACTGAGGAACAAGCTTGGTAGCCGAAGCGGGAACCGCCGTCATCGCAGCCGTCCAAAGGCTGAAGACAACCAAAAAACTGCGGCAGATAGTCATTGTGAACTCCAAGCCAATTTCGTTGGTCCACAGATAGGACCGTAAAGCCGCGAAGGCCAGCCGGCACACAGGAAATTGTAGCTATATCATGTTACGCGAGATCAGACTCTCACCCATTGCAACCAAAGCATCTTCGGTTTTTGCAAATTCGATGCCGAGGACCTTCGATGCTTTCTCGTTGTTGATTCCGTACCGCTTGCCAATTTCCGGCAAAACACCTCGAACGCTCGGATCAAACAGCGACAAGATCTTGACCATCAGCCCTGGCGCCTGGAATCTGGGTAGTTTTGAAGAACTGGCGGGAAACCGGCTTTTCAAGACTTTTGCCATGTCGATCATCATCATCGTCCCACTTGAAAGCAGGAAGCGCTGTCCGTCGGCCTCGGGCATTTCCATGCCGTTCACATGTGCACGCGCCACGTCCCGCACATCGACAACGGCAAAGCACAGTTCAGGAACGGCTGGGTACTTTCCCGTGAACATAAGTCGGACAACTTCCCCGGACGTGCTGAGCGTCTGGTCAAGCATGGGGCCAAGCACAAAACTGGGATTCATGACGGTCAAAACCGGACCGCCATGCTCCTCAACGTCTGCCCAGGCGGCCGCCTCTGCAAGGGTCTTTGACATGGAATAGGCACGGATATGCTCGGACGCGGTATCCGACCAGTCTGACTCAGAAAACACATATTCATCGGGCTTGCGAACACCATCCTTAATGGCGGCGGTAGACGACGTCAGAACGACCTTTGGCACACCGGCCCGTCGCGCCTGGCTCAGGATTCTCAGTGTCCCTCCCCTGGCCGCGGGAACCATCGCCATTTTGTCGGAAGGATCGTCAATGGGAAACGGGGATGCGACGTGCTGAATGGCGCAACACCCGTCCATGGCCTCAGCCCACCCCGCGTCCCGTTCAAGATCGAGCTCTACAAACTCGAATGAATCTTCGGAAAAACCCAAGGCTGTAAAAAGCTGAGTCAGAGGACCCACCCGTACAAGGCTTCGCAGGCTGCCTCTGACACGATATCCACGCCTTAGCAGCTCAACGGCGATATGCCCGGCGATAAATCCAGTGACGCCCGTCAGCAAAACAGTCTTCTGCATCAATTCCCCTCTGATATCTGGATGTTTGGCTGCGTAAACAAAAAGGCCGCTCCAGTTTGCACTGGGCGGCCTCCTGAATTCGACAATTTACAATGCCTTACGCTGCAGCGTCTGCCGTTTCGCCCGGCGCATCTGCTTCTTCGGCTTCCAGTCGCTCACGGTCAGCCTTACCTTTGGCGTCCACATCACGATCAACCAGCTCAATAACGGCCATCGGCGCATTGTCGCCGTAGCGGAAGCCGGCTTTCAGGACCCTTGTATAGCCGCCGGGCCGTTCTTTGTAGCGCTCCGCCAGGGATGAAAAGAGCTTTTGAACAACACCGTTGTCCTGAAGCTGCGAAACCGCTTGACGACGCGCATGCAGATCACCGCGTTTGCCCAGAGTGATAAGCTTGTCAACAACAGCCCGAAGCTCCTTGGCCTTGGGCAACGTTGTGACGATCTGTTCGTGGGTCAGCAGTGCAACCGACATGTTCATGAACATGGCTTTGCGGTGACTCTGGGTTCTGTTGAGCTTACGCCCTTGCTTGCGGTGACGCATATGCCTTCTCCTATGGAATACAGCAGCCTAGGACTTAAGCCTGCTATTTTGGTTTAACTCAGTACTGATCTTCGTAGCGCTTGGCCAGATCTTCGATATTTTCCGGAGGCCAGGCTGGAATTTCCATGCCAAGATGCAGCCCCATTGTGGCGAGCACTTCCTTGATTTCATTCAAGGATTTGCGACCGAAGTTCGGAGTGCGAAGCATTTCGCCTTCGGTCTTCTGGATCAGATCGCCAATATAGACAATATTATCGTTCTTGAGGCAGTTCGCAGACCGTACAGATAGCTCGAGCTCGTCCACCTTCTTAAGCAGCGCCGGGTTGAAAGCCAGTTCGGTGACCTGCTCCTGAACAACCTCCTTCTGTGGCTCTTCAAAGTTGACGAAGATCGAAAGCTGGTCCTGGAGAATGCGCGCGCCATAGGCCACAGCATCTTCCGGTGTCACAGACCCATCGGTTTCGATGGTCATCGTCAGCTTGTCATAGTCAAGCACCTGGCCTTCGCGGGTGTTCTCAGTCTTGTAGGAGACCTTCCGAACCGGCGAATACAGGCTGTCGACCGGAATCAGGCCGATTGGAGCGTCCTCAGGCCGGTTTCGCTCGGCTGCCACATAGCCTTTCCCGGTATTGACGGTGAATTCCATGCGAATTTCGGCATCTTCATCCAGCGTGCACAGCACGAGTTCCGGATTCAATATCTCGATATCACCAACGGTTTGAATATCACCAGCGGTGACCGGACCGGCTCCTTCCTTGCGCACTACCATGCGCTTGGGACCCTCACCTTCCATACGGATGGCAAGCTCTTTGATGTTCAATATGATGTCGGTAACGTCTTCACGAACGCCAGCGATTGACGAAAATTCATGCAACACGCCATCGATTTGTACAGCGGTAACAGCGGCGCCCTGAAGCGACGACAGAAGCACCCGGCGCAAAGCGTTGCCGAGCGTCAGGCCGAAGCCGCGCTCGAGCGGCTCGGCCACGAGAGTGCCTTTTGACCCGTTTGCGGAAATCTCCAGCTTGTTGGGCTTGATGAGTTCCTGCCAGTTTCTGTGAATCATGGAATAATCCTTCCGATTGGACTGTCGCCATCCAGTCGCGACAACAAACGTCTATGCCCCGCGGGATGAGACGGGGCCGGATGAGTGGCTAGACGCGACGCTGCTTGCGTGCGCGGCAACCGTTGTGAGGAACCGACGTCACATCGCGGATGGATGTGATGACAAAACCGATGGACTGAAGAGCCCGCAAAGCCGATTCACGACCAGAACCAGGGCCACGAACTTCCACTTCCAGGGTCTTCATGCCGTGTTCTTGCGCTTTCTTGCCCGCATCCTCAGCAGCAACCTGCGCCGCAAAAGGTGTCGACTTGCGCGACCCCTTAAACCCCTGAGCTCCAGCAGATGACCAGGCAATTGCATTGCCCTGGGCGTCGGTGATGGTGATCATGGTGTTGTTAAATGTAGAGTTGACGTGAGCAACGCCCGACGAAATATTCTTGCGTTCGCGTTTTTTAACGCGCGCGGCTTCTTTTGCCATTTTGTGTCCTTCTTTGATATTTTCGCCGCCGTAATTCCAGCGGCTACACCGGATAAAGTCACCGGCCGTTTGAAATCAGCCGTTAGCAAAACCAACGGCGACAAACGACCAGCTTCAAACTACTTTTTCTTACCTGCAATTGCCTTGGCCGGCCCCTTGCGGGTGCGGGCGTTTGTGTGGGTCCGCTGACCACGGGTCGGAAGACCGCGGCGATGGCGCAATCCACGGTAGCAACCGAGATCCATGAGGCGCTTGACGTTCATAGAAACTTCCCGGCGAAGGTCGCCCTCAACCATGTAGTCGCGGTCGATGATTTCACGAATCTGCAGCACTTCCGCGTCGGTCAGTTGGTTCACGCGACGTTCACTGGGAATGTTTGCCTTTTCGACGATCTCTGCGGCATTCTTTTGCCCGATACCGTGGATATATTGTAGCGCGATAATCGTGCGCTTATTTGTCGGGATGTTTACGCCAGCGATACGAGCCACGCTGATCTCCTTGCCGTTTTGCCGCTGCGCCAAATTGCGCTTGCTGCGGATGATTTATCTGGAGGTTTGACCCCCTAGAGGACCACAAACCGAAAGCGGCTGCCTCAGGTCCGCCAAAGACCCGAATCCAACCGCAATAATGTCGCGAATTTGTTGTGTCCTAAGCCCTATCGATCACGACGTCAACAGGCATGTTCAGCATTTGATCGTGGTGCTCAGCGAAGCCTCTAAGTTGAAGCTTCATATCGCCACAAACAGCACAATGTGATGGTCACAAACTCCCAAGCACAGCAGCAATTTCAATTCCAACAGCTTCGATCTCAGCCATACCATCTACGGGTCGCAATAAACCCTTAGCGTAGTAGTAGCCGATTAGTGGAGATGTTTCCTTGTAATATACCTGCAATCGGGTGCGCATGGCCTCGGCATTGTCATCGGGACGTCTTTTGAACTCAGCGCCTCCACATTTGTCACAAACACCGGTTTTGGACGGCATTTTCAAAGTATCGTGGTATCCTGCACCGCAATTCGAACAGGTGTATCGGCCGGCAATGCGCTCAACCATCGCGTCGTCGTCAACCCGCAACTCGACGACAGCATCAAGCTGGGTCCCCTTCTCCAGCAGCATCGTTTCGACGGCATCCGCCTGTGGCAGAGTCCTTGGATATCCGTCGAGAATAAATCCATTGGCGCAATCGGCCTGATCGATCCGTTCTGAGACGATGGCATTCACGATATCGTCAGAAACCAGCTTCCCGGCATCCATAATGGCTTTTGCACGCTTGCCGGTATCACTTCCGGCGGCTGCGGCGGCACGGAGCATGTCGCCGGTAGAAAGCTGCGGAATGTTATGTTCTTCGACCAGGCGCTTAGCCTGTGTTCCCTTCCCGGATCCGGGTGGGCCCAACAAAATCAACCTCATTTGCGGCGCTTGCTCCCCTTACCCCCGCGTAATTTCGACTTTTTGATCAAGCCTTCATACTGCTGGGCGAACAAGTGGCCTTGGACCTGGTTGACCGTGTCCATCGTTACACTGACCACAATGAGCAAGGAGGTTCCGCCAAGGAACACGGAGATCCCCAGACCCGTTAGGAACATCTCGGGAAGCAAACAAACAAAAACGAGATAGAGCGCGCCTAAGGTCGTGATGCGTGTCAGGACATAGTCGATATATTCAGCCGTTCGTTCGCCAGGACGAATACCGGGAATAAAACCACCGTGCTGCTTCATATTGTCGGCGGTTTCCTTCGGTGTGAAGACAATCGCCGTATAGAAAAACGCAAAGAAAGCGATCATCACGCCGTAGAAGATCAGGTAACCCGGCTGACCGCGGCCAAGGAAAGTGCTTATTGCGGTCATGAATTCGGACTGCCCTTCCCCACCCGAGAAGCCAGCAACTGTGGCCGGCAACAACAGAAGGGAAGATGCAAAGATCGGCGGAATCACACCGGCGGTATTAAGCTTCAGCGGCAAGTGCGAAGCATCACCCTGAAACATCTTATTGCCCACCTGGCGCTTTGGATATTGTATCAACAATCGCCGCTGGGCCCGTTCAATAAACACGATAAAGGCGATCAGGCCGACAATGGAGACCAGAACCGCCAGCATTGTGAATGTCGAGATCGTGCCCGTTTCACCAGCATTGAAGAGCTGGGCCAGTGCGCCCGGCAGGGCCGCAACAATGCCGGCAAAAATGATGAGCGAAATACCATTGCCGATACCCCTCGCCGTAATCTGCTCGCCAAGCCACATCAAAAACATTGTTCCGCCGACCAGCGTGACAACCGTCGTCAACATGAAAAACCAACCTGGATTTGTAACAATGCCATCGCCGGACTGAAGACCAGCCGCGATGCCGTATGCCTGCGCCGTTCCAAGGATAACCGTTCCGTAACGGGTATACTGGTTGATGACTTTACGTCCGGATTCGCCGTCCTTTTTGAGTTGCTCCAGCGTTGGAACAACCGAAGTCATCAACTGCATAATAATGGATGCGGAAATGTACGGCATGATGCCGAGCGCAAATATGGCGAGCCGCTCAACGGCGCCGCCGGCAAACATGTTAAAAAGTCCGAGAACGCCCTGGCTTTGTTGTTCAAACGCCTGAGCAAATGCCTGCGGATTAATCCCGGGGAGAGGCACATAGGTGCCCAGCCGGTAAACGATCAGTGCAAACAGCGTAAACCAGAGCCGTTTTTTTAGATCCGTGGCTTTCGAGAAGGTCGAAAAACTCAGATTGGCGGCCAGTTGTTCGGCGGCAGATGCCATTTTTGTCTCCCATCAGACCGGCGGCTTCAGATGCAGCCGGCTGAGTTCAATAATTCATGTCTAATAGAACAGGCTGCCCATATGCGCAAAGGGGGAAGATGCTCCGGAGGCAGTATCCACACCCGGCAGGGGAATATGTGCGCCCAAACGGATGGCAACAAAGGCAAGCAAAAGGAAAAAAAGTCCGGACTTCAAACGCTTTGCGCGTCCAAGTGCAGACCAGTTGAAGCCACAGACTATGTGCTCAATTGGCGATTTCATCCTGTGCTCCCGTCGCAACCTGATGTCCACAATTGGGAATAGCAGTGTGTAAAGTCCAGAGACAAAGTCTGCCAAATGCAAAAAAAGGCCCCGACAAGCGGGGCCTTCCTTGATTAGGCTTCAGCCGCCTCGCTCTTCGGTGCAAGCACCTTGACCGAACCGCCAGCTTTCTCGATTTTCTCGATCGCCGATTTTGAAGCACCGGCAACCTCAAGCTTGAACTTGCTCTTAGCATCACCGCTACCAAGCACGCGAACACCATCGCGCACCCGGCGGACAACACCGGCTTCCTTGAGAACTTCGGCCGTGATGACGCTCTTTACGTCCAGCTTTTTCGCCTCAACAGCCTTTTCCAGACGCTCGATGGACACTTCATTGAAGTCCTTGGCGAACTTGGCATTGGAAAAACCACGTTTCGGCAGGCGACGATAGATGGGCATTTGCCCGCCTTCGAAACCATTAATGGATACACCCGAGCGCGACTTTTGTCCCTTGACCCCGCGGCCGCCGGTTTTGCCATAACCCGAACCAATACCGCGACCAACGCGTTTTCTGGACCGGGTTGCGCCCTCTTTGTCTGAGATGTCATTGAGTTTCATGTTCTTAACTCCGATCAGGCCTCATCAACCACGCGAACGAGGTGAGAAACCTTTCTGATCATGCCGCGCACCGAAGGAGTATCCTCCAGCGTGCGGGTGCGGTTCATTTTGTTCAAGCCAAGACCGATAAGGGTCTGGCGCTGGTCCTGCGGGCGCCGCAACGGGCTGCCGATCTGCTGGACCGTGACGGTCTTTTTGTCTGCCATTGTCCTCTAGCCCCTACTCTTCCGCGCCAATCAGGTCACGACGACGTTCCTGCAGCGTGGCGTATTTCAGACCACGCTGAGCAGCAATATCCTTGGGGTGCATCTGGCGCTTGAGAGCGTCAAATGTCGCGCGAACCATGTTGTACGGGTTCGAAGACCCAAGCGATTTTGCCACCACATCGGACATGCCAACGGTTTCAAAGACTGCGCGCATCGGTCCACCGGCGATGATACCGGTTCCGGGAGGCGCCGCACGAAGGACAACCTTGCCCGCGCCGTGACGGCCATTGATGTCGTGATGCAACGTGCGCCCATCGCGCAACGGGACGAAAATCATATCGCGCTTGGCAGCTTCAGAAGCCTTGCGAATAGCCTCGGGCACTTCGCGGGCCTTACCGTGACCGTAGCCAACGCGGCCCTTTTGGTCCCCGACAACCACAAGGGCTGCAAAACCAAAACGACGGCCACCCTTGACCACTTTTGCAACACGGTTGATGTGAACGAGCTTGTCGACGAAACCGTCGTCTTGCTCCTCGTCGCGGCGGTTGTTGCGTCCGCCACCCTGGGGTCTCTGTGCCATATCCTGTTCCTTGTTCTTTTCCGGTAGCACAATATTTGCCAGCAAAGCTGACGGTGATCAGGGACTTAAGTCCTCTTTAAAACTTCAACCCGCCTTCACGAGCGGCCTCTGCCAGCGCCTTAACGCGGCCATGATAGAGAAACGCACCACGGTCAAACACCACATCTGTGACGCCGGCCTTGCTTGCCCGTTCCGCAATCAGTTTGCCAACCGCCTGCGCGGCATCAACGTTGCCACCATTCTTGGCGACACCCTTTTCCAAAGTGGACGCGGCGGCCAAGGTATGACCGTTCAGATCATCGATGATCTGTGCATACATGTTGGTGTTTGAGCGATGAACGCTCAGGCGCGGGCGGCCATTGGCAACTTTTCTGAGGCTGCGACGTACGCGGGCTGCGCGACGCGCCTTGCTATTGAGATGAGCCATCTTACTTCTTCTTCCCTTCTTTACGGAAGATCGTTTCTTCGGCGTATTTCACACCTTTGCCTTTGTAGGGTTCAGGCGGGCGATATGAACGGATTTTAGCCGCCACCTGACCAACCACCTGTTTGTCGTGACCGGTGATCACAATCTCGGTGGGCTTCGGGCAGGCAAGAGAAACTCCCTCAGGCGGGTTGTAGACAACCTCGTGGCTGAACCCGAGCGACAATTGCAGGTTCTGGCCCTGCATGGCAGCACGATAGCCAACGCCGTTGATCTCGAGCCTGCGCTCGTATCCATCTTTGACGCCGATGAAGATGTTTTCGATCATCGTGCGTGACATGCCCCAAAACGAACGCGCCGTCTTGGAATCGTCTTTCGGGCTCACGGTCACGTTGCCTTCTTCCATCGCAACCAGAACCTGGTCGTTCACGACGAATGAAAGCTCTCCCTTGGGGCCCTTTGCATTGACGGTTTGACCGTCAATAGATGCTGTAACGCCGTCAGGAATCGCAACCGGCTTTTTACCAATGCGTGACATGGTTTATCTCGCTATTTTAATGCAATTTCGCAAGAAATTGCTGCTTCATTTCAGCACCCGCAAACACGATCATGACCGAGCGGGCACCGCAACAGGCTTCACCAGGCTAGAATATCTGGCAGAGCACCTCACCACCGACATTGTTGTCGCGGGCATCATGGTCCGCCATCACACCCTTTGGAGTGGAGAGGATGGAAATTCCGAGGCCGTTGGAAACTCGGGGCAGGTTTTTGACCGACGAATAGACCCGGCGGCCAGGTTTGGAAATGCGTTTGATTTCCCGGATGACCGGCGCGTCTTCAAAATATTTCAGTTCGATTTTGAAGTCAGCCTTGCCGTTATCATAATCGGTTCGTGAATAGCCGCGGATATAGCCTTCAGACTGCAAAACTTCCAGTACGTTTGCGCGCAAATTCGACGCTGGCGTTGAAACTGAGCTTTTGCCGCGCATCAGACCGTTACGGATACGGGTCAGCATATCGCCGAGAGGATCATTCATGGACATAACAGAACTCCCTTACCAGCTGGATTTCACGAGGCCAGGAATCAGCCCCTGCGAACCAAGTTCACGCAGCGCAATTCGCGACATGTTGAGTTTGCGGTAGTGACCGCGCGGACGACCGGATACGCCACAGCGGTTACGGACGCGGATTTTCGCACCGTTGCGCGGCAATTCGGCCAGAGCGAGCTGCGCCTTGAAGCGTTCCTCGATCGGCAGATTACGGTCCTTGATAATCGCTTTCAGCTCGGCACGCTTGGAGGCGTATTTCTTGACAAGCTTTTTGCGCTTTTCGTTATTCTCGATGGCACTCACTTTAGCCATGTGGTTTCACCTTCTATTCGTTTGCCGTTACGGCCGGGCACTATTGCCGGCCCCGGAGAATGAGAGAGCCGCGGTTATGCGGCCTCTTCTTTTTCTTTCTCTGCGGGGAAAGGGAAGTTGAAGGCACGCAGCAATTCGCGCGCTTCATCATCCGTTTCAGCCGTCGTACAGACGATGACGTCCATGCCCCAGATCTGATCTACTTTGTCGTAGTTGATTTCCGGAAACACGATATGTTCCTTGATGCCCATGGCAAAGTTGCCACGACCGTCAAAGCTTTTGGGGTTCAGACCACGGAAGTCACGTACACGCGGCAGCGCGATCGTAACCAGGCGATCCATGAATTCGAACATCTGATTGCCACGAAGCGTTACCTTCGCGCCAAGCGGCATGTCCTCACGCACCTTAAAGCCGGCGATCGACTTTTTAGCGCGTGTGACAACGGCCTTCTGACCTGCGATCAACGTCAGGTCTTCAGCCGCAACTGATGCTTTTTTGGAATCCGCGGTGGATTCCCCCACTCCCATGTTGATGACGATCTTATCGACCTTCGGCATCTGCATGGAATTCTTGTAACCGAACTTTTCCTGCATCTCTGCACGGACTTTCTCGGCATAGAGTTTTTTGAGCCTTGGCTCGCTGGATGCGTTAGCCATCGATTTTTTCTCCGGAACGCTTGGCGATGCGCACCTTGGTGCCATCGTCGTTGATCTTGATACCAACTCGGGTTGGCTTGCCATCTTTCGGGTCGGCCAGAGCCAGGTTGGATATGTGGAGCGATGCTTCCTTGGTGATGATACCACCTTCGGTTGTCTGGCTCTGGCGCGTATGGCGCTTTACCATGTTAACGCCCTGAACGAGGACACGGTCGGTTTTGGTGACCATTTCCAGCACTGTACCGGAACGACCCTTGTCCTTACCGGTCAGTACGACGACGGTGTCGCCCTTTTTGATCTTGTTCATGTCTCGACCCCTTACAGCACTTCGGGTGCAAGTGAGATGATTTTCATGTGGCGCTTGGCCCGCAACTCGCGCGGCACAGGGCCAAAAATGCGGGTGCCGGTCGGCTCGCCCTTGCCATCGACCAATACGGCTGCATTGGTGTCAAACCGGATCACGCTTCCGTCGGGACGCTGAATGTCCTTCGCAGTGCGAACGACGACGGCTTTCGCCACATCGCCTTTCTTGACGCGTCCCCGCGGAATGGCTTCTTTGATGGACACAACAATCGTGTCGCCCACGTGAGCATATTTCCGCTTGGAACCGCCGAGCACTTTGATGCACATGACGCGGCGCGCGCCGGAATTGTCGGCAACGTCCAGGTTAGTTTGCATCTGAATCATGGCTGTTCTCTTCTTGTTAAAAGAGCCGGCTTACCGGCTCACTGCCATTCAGGGGAAGATGATCCGCCCCTGCACTTATGTTTTGGGTTCCGGAAAAGGCCTAAGCCTCAACCACAATCCAGCACTTATCCTTGGAGATTGGCCGCGTTTCCTCAATAGAAACCCGGTCACCAACCTTTTTCGCGTTCTTTTCGTCATGCGCTTTATAGTTCTTCGAACGCCGAACAACCTTCTTGAACAGCGGATGTGTGAAGCGGCGCTCCACCTTGACGACGACCGTCTTGTCGTTTTTGTCGGATACCACTTTACCCTGTAGAATACGCTTCGGCATATCTCGTTCCTTACGCGCTTGCGGCTTCAGCCTGCTTGACGCGGGCGATTGTTTGAATACGGGCAATATCACGTCGAATCTGACGCATACGTGCCGTGTTTTCCAACTGCCCGGTGGCACGTTGGAAGCGCAGATTGAACTGCTCTTTCTTCAGTTTGACCAGTTCATCTTTCATCTGGTCTTCGCTCATGACGCGAATATCGCTGGGCTTCATCGCCTCAACCTTTCCTGTACGGGCCGATGCCCGATCTAGTCCTGAATACGCTGGATGAACTTTGTCTTGATCGACAACTTCATCGCACCGAGACGCAGTGCCTCGCGAGCAATTGGCTCGCTTACACCGTCGATTTCAAACATCACACGGCCGGGAGCAACACGGGCTGCCCAGTATTCGGGCGACCCCTTACCTTTACCCATGCGAACTTCCGTTGGCTTGGACGAGATCGGCAGATCCGGAAAAATCCGGATCCAGACACGCCCAGCACGTTTCATATGACGGGTGATCGCACGACGCGCAGCTTCAATCTGACGCGCATTGATACGATCCGGCTCAAGAGCTTTCAGGCCGTAGGCTCCGAAAGTCAGGCTGGTGCCCCCCTTGGCGTTGCCATGGATGCGGCCTTTATGAGCCTTGCGGAATTTTGTGCGTTTTGGTTGCAACATTGTTTTTGTACCTTGTTACCTGACGGTCCGCTTAGTTCCGCGGTCCGCGGCGCTGATTGCCACCGGATTCCTGAGCTTCAACAGCGCGGCGTTCAGAAGCCATTGGATCGTGCTCGAGGATTTCTCCCTTGAAGATCCAGACTTTAACGCCACAAATTCCATAGGCCGTTTCGGCGCTTGCCGTACCATAATCGATATCCGCGCGCAGCGTATGCAACGGCACCCGACCCTCACGATACCACTCGGTACGCGCAATCTCTGCGCCGCCAAGACGACCACCACAATTGATACGGATACCGCCGGCACCCAGACGGATAGCCGACTGAACCGCACGCTTCATCGCGCGGCGGAAAGCAACACGACGTTCCAGCTGCTGCGCAATCGACTGAGCAACGATCGTAGCATCAACCTCGGGTTTGCGTATCTCAACGATGTTCAGGGAGACGTCGCCATCGGTCATGGTCTGAATTTTTTTCTTCAGACGTTCGATGTCGGCCCCCTTCTTGCCAATGATCAGACCAGGGCGACCGGAATGAATGGTGACACGGCACTTCTTGTGCGGGCGTTCGATAACGATCTTCGAAATAGAAGCTGCCTTGAGCTCCTTGTTCAAGAAATTGCGGATCGCCAGATCATCGGCAAGCAGCTTGCCGTACTCACCTTTGGTTGCGAACCAACGAGAGTCCCAAGTCCGGTTGATGCCAAGACGAAACCCTACTGGATTAATCTTCTGACCCATTACGCGGCCTCCTCTTGTTCGGCTTCACGAACGATAATCGTGAGGTGCGAAAATGGTTTCTGAATGCGGCTGGCCTTACCACGACCACGGGCCATGAACCGTTTCATGACGACAGAATTGCCCACATGAGCCTCAGCGACGATCAGGCTGTCTACGTCGAGGTCATGATTATTTTCTGCGTTGGCGATAGCCGACTGCAGGCATTTGCGAACAGTGCCTGCGATACGTTTAGGCGAAAACTCAAGATCAGAAAGCGCCTTTGACGCCTTCTTGCCGCGGATCATCTGTGCCACGAGGTTGAGCTTCTGAGGGCTGACGCGGATCATCTTGTGGACCGCTTTAGCCTCGGTGTCGGAGAGCTGTCTTTCCAGCTTTGGCTTGCCCATGACTTACTTCCTCTTCGCCTTTTTGTCGGCGCCGTGACCGTAATAGGAACGAGTGGGAGAAAACTCACCCAACTTCTGTCCCACCATGTCCTCGGAAACATTAACCGGAATATGTTTCTGGCCGTTGTAGACGCCAAACGTCAGACCCACGAATTGTGGCATGATCGTCGAGCGACGGCTCCAGGTCTTGATAACTTCGTTGCGGCCGCCTTCGCGCACCTTCTCAGCTTTTTTGAGAAGGTAGCCATCGACAAACGGGCCTTTCCAGACTGAACGTGACACTGTCTTGCTTCCTTACTTCTTGCGCTGATGGCGCGAACGCATGATAAATTTGTCGGTGGTCTTGTTCGACCGCGTGCGCTTGCCTTTTGTAGGCTTGCCCCACGGCGTCACAGGATGACGACCACCGGATGTACGACCTTCACCACCACCGTGCGGGTGGTCGATCGGGTTCATGGCAACACCACGTACTTTCGGGCGATTACCATACCAGCGGTTACGACCGGCCTTGCCCATATTGGTGTTTGAATTGTCAGGATTCGACACAGCACCTACGGTGGCGATGCACGAGCCGTGAATAAGGCGCTGCTCGCCAGAGTTCAAGCGCAAAATGGCATAAACGCCGTCGCGACCAACCAATTGAGCGTAGGTACCGGCTGATCGGGCAATCTGCCCGCCCTTGCCTGGCTTCATCTCGACATTGTGAATGATGGTGCCAACAGGGATGGCTGACATCGGCATGGCATTGCCAGGCTTCACATCAGCAGAGGCAGCGGCGATAATTTTGTCACCTTCCGCCAGACGCTGCGGTGCCAGAATATAAGCCCGCTCACCGTCATCATATTTGATGAGCGCGATGAATGCTGTGCGGTTGGGGTCATATTCAAGACGCTCAACAGTACCCTGCACGTCCATTTTCTGACGCTTGAAATCAACTTTGCGGTACGACCGCTTGTGGCCGCCGCCAATGCCGCGCGACGTGAGGCGTCCGGCGTTGTTGCGACCGCCGGATTTGGTGAGGCCTTCGGTCAGATTCTTGACCGGCTTGCCCTTCCAGAGCCCTTCGCGCGAAACAATGACAAGCTGGCGTGTGCCAGGTGTCATTGGTCTGAATTTTTTGAGCGCCATGGTTCTACAGTCCCGTGGTTACGTCGATCGACTGGCCTTCAGCCAGTGTCACGAATGCTTTTTTGACGTCGCTCTGCTTGCCCAGATGACCGCGGAACCGCTTCACCTTGCCCTTGCGGAGCACAGTGTTGACAGCAACCACTTTCACACCAAACAGGCCCTCAACGGCGCGTTTGATTTCCGGCTTAGAAGCGTCACGAACGACATTGAAGACCACCTGGTTGCTTTCAGCAGCCAGCGTCGCCTTTTCAGTAATGACCGGAGAAACGATCACATCGTAATTTCTGATCTCACTCATTTGAAACGCTCCTCAAGAGCATCGACAGCCGCCTTTGACAACACGAGTGTGTTGCAGCGCAGAATGTCGTAGACATTGATGCCCTGAACCGGCAGCACGTCGATATGTGGGATATTGCGGGCCGCCAATTTAAAGTTGGTGTCGAGCTCAGCACCGCCAATGAGCAATGCGTTTGCAAGGCCAAGCTTTTCAAACTGACCGCGAAGAGCTGCAGTTTTGGGATCCTTGGTCGCCAGATCATCAATAACAACCAGCGTGCCGTCTTTCGCCTTGGTCGACAAAGCGTGTTTCAGCGCCAGGGCGCGAAACTTCTTCGGCAGATCGTGGCTGTGATCGCGAGACTGCGGGCCGTGCGCCTTACCACCACCACGAAACTGCGGAGCAGCCTGCGAGTGGTGACGTGCACCACCGGTGCCCTTTTGGCGGTACATGCGGGCTCCGGTTTTGTCCACGTCAGAACGACCTTTGGTCTGATGCGTACCCTGACGGGCCTTGGCGCGCTGGTATCGCACCATACGCGCAAGAATATCCTCGCGGGGCTCAAGACCGAATACAGCGTCTGAAACGGAGACTTTACCGGACTTCTTGCCGGCCAAAGTTGTGACTTCGATGTCCATTACGCGTCACCTTCTTTGTTGTCGGCTTCAGAATCTGCAGCCATCTCTTCAGCGGCCTCAACGGCGGCTTCCTGCTCAGCTTTTTGAGTCGCAGCCAATTCGGCTTCGGCCTCAGCAGCCATTGTGGCTTCTGCTTCAGCGGCGAGTTCTTCAGCTTCTGCTGCTTTTGAGCGCGTTGCTGCCGGCAACATAGCCTCATCAGGAAGCGGCTTCTTGATCGCATCGCGAACCATCACCCAGCCGCCCTTGGGACCAGGAACAGCTCCCTTAATCAAAACGAGACCGCGATCGATATCGATCTGCACAACCTGAAGGTTCTGAGTTGTCACGCGGGTGTTGCCCATGTGACCGGCCATCTTTTTGCCCTTGAACACTTTACCCGGATCCTGGCACTGGCCGGTCGAGCCATGCGAGCGGTGTGAAACAGAAACACCGTGAGTCGCGCGCAGACCACCAAAGTTATGGCGCTTCATCGCACCGGCAAAACCTTTACCGATCGACGTGCCCGTTACATCGACGTACTGACCGGGCAGATAGTGACCAGCGATGATCTCCTGTCCGGGGTTCAGCATGTTTTCCGGGCTGACACGAAATTCCGCCAATTTGCGTTTCGGTTCAACCTTGGCAACAGCGTAGTGACCACGCATCGGCTTCGATACGTTTTTCACCTTGGCCTTGCCGGCTCCGAGCTGAACAGCTGAATAGCCGTGCTTTTCTTCGGTGCGCTGAGACACGACCTGGACATTCTCCATACGGAGAACGGTCACAGGAACGTTCGTACCGTCATCCTGATAGATGCGGGTCATCCCAACCTTTTGTGCAATAACGCCAGAGCGCATTGTTCTATTCCTCTTCAGCGGAGGACGACCAGGGCCGTCGCGCCAGTTAAGTCAGCTGTCGGCCAGGCCTACAGCTTGATTTCCACATCAACACCCGCAGCAAGGTCGAGCTTCATGAGCGCGTCTACTGTCTGGGGTGTCGGATCAACGATATCGAGAAGCCTTTTGTGCGTACGCATCTCGAATTGCTCACGGCTCTTCTTGTCGATATGAGGCGAGCGGTTCACGGTGTAGCGCTCAATGCGCGTCGGCAGTGGAACCGGTCCGCGAACCTGGGCGCCCGTTCGTTTGGCTGTCGAGACGATTTCTTTCGCCGACGTGTCCAAAATACGGTGATCAAACGCTTTCAGGCGAATACGGATATTCTGGCCGTTCATGTCGCGTAGTCCTTTGTTTTCTTTCAGGGTTGCCATCCGCCGGTTTGACCGGCGGACCTTCCCAACTTGTAAAAGGCTGGCCGATCAAGTCGGCCAGTGACGATCCCTAAAAGGGTTCTTATTCGAAGATTTCGGCGACGATACCGGCGCCGACGGTGCGTCCGCCTTCGCGGATGGCGAAGCGCAACCGGTCTTCCATGGCGATCGGAACAATCAGTTCAACCGTCATCTCAACATTGTCGCCTGGCATCACCATCTCCGTGCCTTCCGGCAAAGAGCAAACGCCCGTCACATCCGTCGTA